>JAEUTC010000017.1 GCA_016787985.1 Flavobacteriales bacterium
GGGCCAGTTCACCGACGTGCCCGCCGGCGACATCGGCGTGGGCGGTCGCGAGATCGGCTTCATGTTCGGCCAGGACAAGCGCCTGCGCAACGAGTTCACCGGCGTGTTCACCGGCAAGGGTGCCACCTGGGGCGGCTCGCTGATCCGTCCAGAGGCTACCGGCTACGGCTGCGTGTACTTCGCGGAGGAAATGATGAAGCACAACAAGACGAGCTTCAAAGGCAAGACCGTGGCGGTGAGCGGCAGCGGCAACGTGGCCCAGTACGCCATCGAAAAGGCCACGCAACTCGGTGCCAAAGTGGTGACCGCCAGCGATAGCGATGGCAGTATCTACGATCCGGCAGGCATCAATGAGGAGAAGCTCGCCTTCCTCATGGAGCTGAAGAACGTGAAGCGCGGACGCATCGAGGAGTACGCCAAGAAGTTCAAAGGTGCTACTTACAAGAAGGGTGCGCGTGTATGGGATGTGGTGGCCAAGTGCGATGTGGCACTGCCCTGCGCTACACAGAACGAACTGGACGGCAAGAACGCGAAGGATCTGGTGAAGAAGGGCGTGAAGTATGTGGCCGAAGGCGCCAACATGCCCAGCACCCCAGAGGCCATCGAGGTGTTCCATGCGGCCAACGTGGCCTTCGCGCCCGGTAAGGCCAGCAACGCAGGCGGTGTGGCGACCTCGGGTCTCGAGATGAGCCAGAACAGCCTGCGCCTGAGCTGGACCCGCAAGGAGGTGGACGAGCGTCTGCACAACATCATGATCAACATCCATGCCGCCTGCGTGAAGCATGGCAAGGATGGCAAGAGCATCAACTATGTGAAAGGCGCCAACATCGCCGGCTTCGTGAAAGTGGCCGATGCGATGCTGGATCAGGGGGTGGTGTAAGCCTCACCCCCGACCCCAATCCCGAGGAGAGGGGAGGAATGCAATGAGAGAAGCCCTGGCGAGAGTCGGGGTTTCTTCGTTTCTTCCATGCAGCAAGACACTCGTCTCGGTCTTTTACACGGGGATTCTCGGTCCTCTCTCAGCGGTTCATGGTCAAGTTACGGGCCATCCAGTACATTCGTGGTATGTCCTTCCGAACAAGCTTGATCGCCGCGATCGTACTGTTGAATGCCCAGGCGACCAACTGTCAAGTCGTGAGTATTACGCAGGGTTCGGTGATCGGATGTTCAGGATCGCTAGTGGATAGCGGCGGAGAGGGCGGTGCAGGTTACAGCGCGAACGAAGACTACATCCTCGTGTTGTGTCCGAGCGAACCGGGTACTGCCATAGCGCTTGAGTGGATCGAATTCCAACTAGCCACGATGGGCGAAGGGCCTTACGATGTAATGCGCATCCATGATGGTCCGTCCACATCGTCTCCGCTACTTGCAACCTGGCAAGGCTTTTGGGAGCCGGGTACCATAGCGGCGAGCTACAACAACACGAGCGGTTGTCTCACCCTGCAATTCACGAGCAATGCTAGTGGATACGGAACTTTCTCCGCAGAGATCTCGTGCATTACACCGTGCGAACCACCTACACCCGTGGTGTCGATATCTGGGATTTCCGGCTCACCATATCTGGTCTGTCAGAACGAAGTCATCAGCTTGGACGCATCCGCCTCCACGGCGGCTAACGGAGCAAACATTACGAACTACGAATGGATCTTCGGGGATGGTGCGGTCGACTCCGAAAGCGGGCCTATGTCGGAGCATTCGTACCCTTATGCCGGAGCCTACCAAGTGCAACTTGTCCTCACGGATGATGGTGGTTGTGAAAGTGTTGCGCCGATCGATGTGCTGGTGCGCGTGAGTACAACCCCGGATTTCATGATAAACGAACCACAGGAAGACAGTTTCTGCCTTGGTACTTCGGTGCAGTTGGATGCGACTGGAACCTCCTCGACAGCCTGGGAACCCGCATCGGTACCGCGCTTCGAAGGAACTGAACAAATACTTGATGGGACCTTTGTAGTATCTCGGTTCGATACGACATTCAGTTCTGCGGAACTTGGCTCAATTATTTCCAGTGTTGACCAACTTGGGTCAATTTGCGTGGAGATGGAGCATTCGTACCTGGGTGACCTTAGCATCAAAATGAGGTGCCCCAATGGACAAGAGATGGTACTGCACCAAACGGCCGCGGGGGCTACGTTCTTAGGAAGCCCATTCGACACTGAGGATGGCCAGATCGGCGAATGCTGGGCCTATTGCTGGTCGCCTGGGGCTACGAACGGCACGTGGTGGGACAATTCGACGTTTGGCGACACACCGAACCTGATGCCTGGTGGTATTGATAACATCGGGGAAAGTCTTATACCCGGCACGTATGAGCCCGAGGGTGATTTCGGTGACCTAGTCGGATGCCCCATTAATGGAGAGTGGACATTGATCATTCTCGATGACGCTTTTCTTGATGATGGCTACCTCTGTTCATGGAACTTTGACATTTTCGCCGGGGCTTCTACCCTGGGATTTGAGCCCGGGGTTGGTCTATCTTCAATTGATTCCGCGCATTGGTCCGGATCTGGGATAGCGCTTCTGCCCGCCACGCCGACGGTTGCCAATGCAGTACCTCTGACTGGAGGCGTACTGGACTATGTTTTCACCGTATTGGATCACTTTGGCTGTTCCTACGACACTACAATCACGGTTTCCGTTGTGGATCCGCTCATTACTTCTATCACTGGGCCGATCGTTCCACCAGCCAATGGAGCGGAAGTAGTGTATGAGGTTTCCACCGCACACGGGGACAGCATTAATTGGATCCTACCCGAAGGTTGGGCATGGGCTAATGAGGTGGACACCACCAGCAGTACCGTGTCGTTGATCCCGCCGACCACTATTGGCAGTTACCTTCTTTGCGCCTCCGTCATCACTGAGGCATGTGCTAGTGAACCTTTCTGCATTTCCATCGGCGTTGGCGGTACCTTGAGCATGCATGAAGCTACAGGACAAGAAGCCGTGAAGGTCCATCCCGTCCCCTCAGCGGGCGCATTGTGGGTCGATCGGCCGGACAACGGGATCGCCCTCGCACAACTGTTCGATATCAACGGTCGTTTGGTATCTTATCACTCGCTCAGCAGCATTAGGGACAAACTAGAACTCGGTGCGTTGCCCAATGGTGCATATCGGCTAGTTATTCAGGAGGCAGGTCGGATCGCAACAAGGACTGTCATACTGGAGCGATAAGACCTGTTGGATATCCCTTAGTATCAGCGTCGGCTGCCCCGCTAGCGGTTGTTTTCGGAACAGGAAGGTCTGCCCTGACGAACGTTCGCTTTTCACAAGATGTTATCAAACGCAGGCGGTGTGGCGACCTCGGGTCTCGAGATGAGCCAGAACAGCCTGCGCCTGAGCTGGACCCGCAAGGAAGTGGATGAGCGTCTGCACAACATCATGGTCAACATCCACGCCGCCTGCGTGAAGCACGGCAAGGAGGGCAAGAGCATCAACTACGTGAAAGGCGCCAACATCGCCGGCTTCGTGAAAGTGGCCGATGCGATGCTGGACCAGGGCGTGGTGTAAGCGCAGATCGCGACGAAACGATAAGCCCCGCCATCGGCGGGGCTTCTTCATTTCTACGAGCTCGATACCTACCGTCCTACCACGAAACGCTGCGCGCGTCCGCCTTCAGCCTGGTAGAAATAATGCCCGGGGGCGAAGGACCGAACATCCACCTCGATCCGCTCCGAACCAGCGGGAACGCTCACGCTCTGGACGACCCGGCCGGTCATATCGCGCACCGTGAGGCGTGCAGCGGAACCCGTGTTCACTGGGATGGTGACCAGTTCGGTGGCAGATACCGGGTAGGCTGCTCCGAAGTCAGTGTTGTCTTCATCGCGAATAGCCGTGGCGTCACCGATGACAGCCACCCTCTGGGCTTGATATACTACACCTTCTTGTTCCCCTACGAAGGCCACCACGCTCAGGTCTTCCGCATCCCACTCCTCCGGCACGGTGAAGGTCCATGTCCGCTGAACGAGGGTGCCTTCTTCTGCGTCCAGAACAGGCTCTCCCGTGATCGGTGTGAGGTAGTCCCGAAGCACATGCCGATGCTCGTAGGCGGCTTGTGCCCCGTTCACGTAATCCTGCTGGTAGCCGATGATCCGGTCCTGGGTAAGCAGCACCGAGATGGCATCCACCCCAGGTGCGCTCGTTGCAGTGTAGTACAGTTCAAGGTCTATCGTGAGCAGGCGCGTATCCGTATCGAACTCGGTGGCCACGCCGAGGTTCACTGTGGATGGTGTGGCCAGAACTGTCTGCACCGCGCTGTTCCAATTCGCCGTGGCCAACAAGGAACCACGGTTCACGAGCCCTTGCGGCTGGAAGGCCACATTGAATTGGCTCCAGAGCGCTGCACCAACCCCGGTGCGGAAGTCGGGTTGCGTTCCGATCGGTGTCGCCAGACCACCACCATGCACGCCGATCACCACCACGTCTTCGGGGTGTGCCGAGCTGAGCGCGTTGGCCACGGTATGCGCCGCCGGACAGTTGCCGCAGCGGATGGCAGTGAACTCCTCTAGCAAGGCGGTGCGTTGTAGCGGTACGGTACCGACTAATGTCTGTGCAGAAGCCAAGCTGAGCTCTACCAGTCCTAGGAAGAGGATCGAAGTGCGTAGCATACGGAGTTGTTTTCAGGGATGTCGTCGGCAAGGCGCGGACCTGACATCAGAGGGCGCGACACTTCGGCGCCACGCGTTCGGCGGGGAGCTTCGTTCCCGGCTGCTGGAGTGCCCCAGGCGCTTGCTTTCGGCATGTGGACTACGCACTGGTGCCGTCTGCATCCCAAGCGGGTCTCGTCTTTGTCAGGAGGGGTTCCGTTTGCGGCAGCCATCTTTGTTCGTATCCAAGGAAGAACGCGAACATGAAGCAACTCCTACTCATCGGGGCTATCGCCATTTCGAGCTTGACGAATGCGCAAGACCGCGCTGCGCAAATGGATGAGCGGATCCCTGAGTGGGTGCGTCTCATGCGCATGCCCGATCCCGATCCGGGTGCTGTGGAAGCCGCTTACAACGCCTACTATGCCACGCATCGCTTCGTGAAGAACAAGGATACGCAGGACTACAAACGCTGGAGGCGCGAACTGGGACGTGCCTTCATTCCGAAGGACCCCGCGCAGCGCGCCGAATATGAGGCCCGACTACCTGCCTACTTGGAAGCCAGCAGGGGCACGGGTGATCGTGCTTCGGACTGGACCTGCTTGGGCCCGTTCGATTGGGACCACACGGCTGTGGATCGCAGTTACGCGCCCGGTTCTGCACACGTCTACACCGTGGAGCAGAGCGCCACGGATCCCGACGTACTCTACGCAGGCACCGCCACCGCTGGGGTTTGGAAGAGCATCGATCACGGTCTCAACTGGTTCGAGTTGACCAAGGGTATCATGGTGGAGAGTGTGGTGAGCGTAGAGATCGACCGTACCGATGCCGATGTCGTTTACTTCGGTTCGTCCGATGACTTGTGGAAGACACTGGATGGAGGGGTCACCTGGTCCAGCATCGGTGATGCCGCTTTTCAAGCGCTTGCGCATCGGCT
This sequence comes from Flavobacteriales bacterium, assembly GCA_016787985.1. GTDB lineage: Bacteria > Bacteroidota > Bacteroidia > Flavobacteriales_F > PHOS-HE28 > PHOS-HE28. Next base: position 5,521 of record JAEUTC010000017.1, read on the forward strand.
TGCGGATATCGTGATGCACCCTACCGATCACCTCACGATCTTCCTATGTAGCGACAAAGGGCTCTACCGCAGCAGCAATGGTGGCACCACCCTCACCCAGGTCCAGTCCGGCGAATGGTTGGAGCTCGAGTTCAAGCCCGGTGACCCACAGACCTTGTATGCGGTGAAGCAGGTGGATAACCGCACCGAATTCTGGCGAAGCGTGAACGGTGGCATCACCTTCGCACAGGTCGGATCTGGGTGGCCAACACCCGTGAGCCCCGATGCCCAGGAGCGAACGGAGATCGCCGTGAGCCCTGCAGCGCCGAACACCATCTACGCGCTGTGCAGCGGTGAAATGAACGGCGGCGACGGCCTGGTGGGGGTGTACAAAAGCGTGGATAGCGGAAGCAATTGGACTTTCCAATGCTGCGGTACGGGTCCCGGAGGAGCAGCCTCGCTCACCAACCCCAATATCCTCGGTTACAGTGATACGGGAGTGGAGCCCGGTGGCCAGTACTACTACGACCTCGCGCTCGCTGTGGATCCCACCAATGCGGATATCGTGCAAGTGTGCGGTATCCAGCGTTGGGTGAGCACGGATGGTGGTGTCACCTTCACTTGCCCGGCTAAATGGAGCCACAGCTACAAGCCCGAGTACCTCCATGCTGACATCCATGACATCCGCTACTTCGGTTCTGAGATCTGGGTGGCTACCGATGGCGGCATGTTCCAAAGCACCGATAATGGTGCCTCCTTCACACGGCGTATGCTGGGTATTTCAGGTACCGATTTCTGGGGCTTCGGACAAGGTGGTTGGACGGGAAGCAATGTGCTGGTCGGAGGCACCTACCACAACGGCACGTTGCTGAAGGACAACAACGTCTACCTGAACGGCTGGATCAGCACGGATGGGGGCGATGGGGTCCGCGGCTTCGTGCATCCGCAGTACGACCGCCGCGTGCTCACGGATTACGGCTACAAGACCTTGAGCGGTGATCGTAATGTGGCCAATACGAACACCGCTTGGAGCCGCCAACCCAATGCCAGCTATGTCACCGGTCAGAGCAGTGACCTGATCTGGCACCCGAACCTGGTCAACTCGGCATACCTCGGTAACGGGACTTCACTCTGGCGGACCGACGACAATGGAGCGTCCTTCATCCAGCTGTTCGATTTCGGACAAGCGGTCGCCAGCTTGGCCATGTGTTTCACACAGCCGGATGTGATCTACGCCTGCACCTTCGTGGATTGGTGGGGTGTGAAACGCGTGTACCGCAGCACTGATGCTGGCGTGAGTTTCACGGAGATCACTCCGCCGGGTTCCTTGCTCAACGGGAACACGTGGGTGCCTTACGACATCGCCGTGAGCGCCACGGACCCCATGCGCATCTGGCTCGCCCGCACTTCGCAATACGGCAATGCGCCGAACCTGAACGGCAACTGTGTCTACACCAGCGCGGATGGTGGCGCCACGTGGACCAACATCACCTCGAGCGCTTTGAACAACCAGTGGCCCACGAACATCATCCATCAGTTCGGTACCGATGGCGGCTTGTACCTCGGCACACGACAGGCGGTCTTCGTCCGCAGCGATGCAGCACCCACCTGGACCCAATGGAACTCGGGCCTTCCAGCGCGCACGCCCAGCACGAAGCTGGAAGTGCACTATCGCGATGGCAAAGTGCGCAATGCCACCGACCATGGCATTTGGGAGAGCGAGCTCGAATTCACCAGTGCTCCCATCGCCAATTTCAGCGTGGATAAGAGCGTCGTCACCTGTTATGCGCCGAGTGTCGAATTCTACGACCACAGCGCGGTGAGTGGAACGAACACCACGTGGTCATGGAGTTTCCCGGGCGGCACCCCTAGCAGCGGTTCCGGCCGTACGGCCCAAGTGACCTATTCCGCACCAGGGACGTACAACGCCACCCTCACCGTGACGGATGCGCATGGCACCAGCACACGCACATTGACCAGTGTCGTCACGTACGAGGATTTTTCGGCAACGGCGCCCTTCGTGCGTAATGCGGAGGATCAGATCCTCGTGCCTGCGGGATGGCGCCTGGAGAACCCCGATGCGGACGATACCTGGACCAACGAGGTCGTCACGGTGGGTGCTGATGGTAACCCCGGAAGAGCCTGGCGTATGGATTACTTCTACTACAATGCTCCAGGTCAATTGGATCGGCTCCTTTCGCCCGTGATCACCCTTGGAGGAAGCGCCGGAACACGCCTCAAATTCCACCATGCGTACAAACCGTATGGCGCCTCCTATACCGACGGTCTCCGCGTGGAGATCAGCACCACTTGCGGACAGGATTGGACCACGCTCTTCTACCAGGAGGCCGCCGCCTTAGGCACTGCCACCACAGGCACCAGTCCGTGGGCGCCAAGTGCAGCGGATCATTGGCGCTTGACCGACCTTGATCTGAGCGCCTATGACGGCCAGCGGATCATGCTGCGCTTCACCGGGGTCAACGACTATGGTGATCGGATCTATCTGGATAACATCGTCCTCGAGAACAATGGGGTCCGCGTAGCGGTGAAGCTCGTGTTGGACGGCCCATTCGATGAAACGACCGGGCTGATGCGCGACGGACTTCGTGCCGCTGGCCTCATCCCTGTTTCCGAACCCTACACCGCTGCGGGCTGGACACAAATGGCCGATGGTGGTGGTGAGGTCGTTCAGCCTGGCGTTCTGAGCAAGACAGGATCCAATGCCATCATTGATTGGGTGATGGTGGAGTTGAGGAGCGCTTCGAGCCCTGCGGCGATCGTCGCAACGCGGCCCGCGCTAGTGCAGCGCGATGGTGACGTGGTCGCTGAAGATGGGGTATCGCCCATCGCTCTCCGGGCCACACCGGGATCCTATCATCTGGCCGTGCGTCACCGCAATCATCTGGGCGCCATGACCGCTTCGCCCATCTCATTCGGAGCGGCCGTCTCCACCTTGGACCTGACCACCAACGAGCATGCGCTTTTCGGTACGGAAGCCATGCGGAATGTCGGTGGCAAGCGCGTCCTGTGGGCCGGTAACGCACTTCGTGATGCCGATGTGAAGTACACCGGTGCCAGCAATGATCGCGACCTCATCCTCTCGGCCATCGGCGGCACCATTCCCACCAATTCGGTCGCGGGCTACCGAATGGAGGATGTCAACCTCGACGGCGTCGTCCTGTACACGGGGGCCAGTAATGATAGGGATGTCATCCTCCGGAACATCGGCGGGATCATCCCCACAACGGTGAAGCAAGAGCAACTGCCCTGATAGCGGCCCATGCGCGATCAGAGGTGCTTCAAGGCTTCGGATCAGTCTTGGACCCTAGCCGGTGCATCATAGGAGCAGGAGCATCACGACCGCATCGTTGCCCTGCATAAAGACAACGCCCCGGATGTACCGGGTGACGGTATCCGGGGCGGTACTCCAAGCGGGTTTCAGCAGAATTCGTCGTAGGCCATCTTCAGGTTGTCGGCGATCATCTCTGCGCTTCGACCTTCGATATGGTGGCGCTCCAGGAAGTGCACCAACTTGCCATCCTTGAACAGCGCCATCGCTGGGCTGCTGGGGGGATAGGGGAGGAAATGCTTGCGCGCCTGGTTGGTGGCATCGGTATCCACTCCGGCGAAAACGGTCACCAAGTGATCCGGACGTTTCGTGCCGGTGAGGCTTTGTTTCGCGCCGGGGCGTGCGGCTCCTGCGGCACATCCACATACGCTGTTCACCACGCACAGCACGGTGCCTGCTTGCATCAAGGCCTTGTCCACCTGGTCAGGGGTCTGCAATTGTTCGAAGCCGGCCGACACAAGGTCCGTCTTCATGGGGGCTACGAGCTCGGGAGGATACATGGTAATGGGCCAATGGCAATGAGGTTGGTGCCGAAGGCCGGTACAAAGATACTTCCCATGGAGAGGAATGCTGAAGGCAAGTATCAGCGTCCGAGCGCGAATCTCTTCGTAACGGATTGGCCGTTTCGCTCCAGGACACAGAGATAGACCCCAGGTCTCAATGGAGAGACGTCCACCGTGCAGCAGGATGAATTGAAGTTGGTGGCGAGCACCTGCCTACCATCTGAAGCAATGATCCGGATAAGATCGGGGCCCAAGACGATCCCCGGTGTTCTGATGATCAGAGAGGCACCTGACCCATCCAAGTTCATGCTGAATTCATCCAACAACAGTTCCTCTGATCCGCTCGTGCAGCCCAATGGTGTGGCCTTCAGGTCATCGATCATCCAACCATCATGTTGTCCGAGGGCATCGCCACTGTAGAACGCGAAGCGAAAGCGCGTTACGAATGAACCCTGGCCACCGCCCCTGTTCAATTCATGAGGTTGAAAAACTCCGACACAATAGGCTTCCAGATGAACAGGGGTCCACCCCGATGCTGATCCAAAATAGTGCCCCTGCCCATCACTCGAACCATCGTACACCTGCAGGAAAAGGTGGTCGTACAAGGTCGTCAACGACCCTGTTATGACAGGTTCCCACTCCTGTGATACCGGGTCCAGGGTTTCCAACCTACCGAAGCTTTCCGGACCCTCTGTATCCGTCCAACTCAGGAAGTCAATTCCGAGGCCCGGTTCGTCCAACGCTATGCTGAACTCTGCAAAGCTGGCCGTATTGTCGGGATAAGGGTTGATGGTATCGGTGACAAGTACATTGGGTGAACTCCACGCACCAACGAACACAGGTTTGTTCGGCGCTCCGACCTGCCAAAGGCCGTCGGAGGAAACAGCGTCGATCGCTAGTGATACACTACCTCCATCGAAATCAGTGGACAGAGTATCGCCGATGCCTTGAGCACGGGTCGCGAAGCAGGAAAACAACTGCAATAGGATGCAACCTATGTAGCGCATGCGGCGGTCATGGTAGAAATGTCGGCTGAATCTATGAAAGGCAGCCATCATAGCGCCCGCTTCCGCTTGAAGAACGCCTTCAGCAAGTCGGCGCACTCGGCTTCGAGCACCCCACCGGTCACCTGGGTCTTTGGATGCAACAGGGCGCCTCCGAAACGTCGGTATCCGGCCTTCTCATCGAACGCACCGAACACCACCCGGCTCACCTGCGCCCAATGCAGAGCTCCGGCGCACATCACGCACGGCTCCAACGTCACGTAAAGGGTGCAGTCCTTCAAGTACTTGCCGCCGATGTGCTCCGCAGCCGCCGTTATCGATTGCATCTCCGCATGGGCCGTCACATCATTGAGCCGCTCCGTCAGATTGTGTCCACGGGCGATGATGCGATCGTTGCAGACCACGATCACCCCCACTGGCACCTCGTCGGCCTTGAACGCTTGCTCGGCCTCTTTCAAGGCTTGGCGCATATAGTGCTCGTCGCTGGTCTCCAGCATCATGTGGTGGCGATGGCGCTTTGGGGGTCTGCTTCATCCACCAGCACATTCCGCACCTCGGACCGCATGTCCTTGATGTTGAGCTGTAGGGTGCGACGGCCGTTCCATTCGTTCTCTTCCAACGTGTAAAGCACGCTGAAGGGTTCACCGCTCTTCACCCGGTCGAAATGGCCGCCCATCCGGAATCCGATGGCATCGAAGCTGGGGCCTTGTGTACCCGCCATCCGCAAGGTCATCTTCAGGTGGTCATCACCCACGATCCGCGCGCCACCCGTGTCGACCACGTTGCGCGTCAGGAACACGGGCTTCATGTTACCCGGTCCGAACGGTGCCATGTAGTGGAGGATCCGCGCCAGCCGATCGTCGATCTCGGTGAGCCGTACCTCCACATCCACTTCCTCCTCCGGTGTGCGTAAGGCGGGGTCCAACGTGGCGCGCACCACCTCGTCGAAGCGGTGCCGGAACGCTTCGATGTTCCCCAGGGGCATGGTAAGCCCGGCCGCGTACATGTGGCCGCCGAACTGTTCCAACAGATCGCTGCACGCGTTGATGGCCTCGTACACATCGAACCCTTTCACACTGCGGGCACTACCGACAGCCTTACCCTGGCTTTCGGTCAATACTATCGTGGGACGGTAGTACTGCTCGATGAGGCGGGAGGCCACGATGCCGATCACGCCTTTGTGCCAGCTTTCGTCGAACACCACGGTGCTCCAAGCGTCGCGCACGAAGGGGTCGTGCTCGATGCGGTCGAGGGCCGAGCGCGTGATGTCCTTGTCCAACTCCTGCCGTGCCGTGTTGTTGCCATCCACGCGCAACCCGATATGGTCGGCCTGGCCCTGGTCCTTGGCCAACAACAGTTCCACGGCTTGGCGGCCATGTTCGATCCGCCCCGCAGCGTTGATCCGCGGACCGATGGTGAAGACCAGTTCGGTGACGCCCAATCGTTTCTTCACATTGGCCATCTGCATCATGGCCTTGATGCCTGGTCGAGGTTCCAGGTTCACGCGTTTCAGTCCGAAGTGTGTGAGCACGCGGTTCTCACCGGTCACGGGAACGATGTCGCACGCCGTGCTCACCGCCACCAGGTCCAGCAAGGGCTCCAGTTCGTTCGGTTCGATGCCGTTGCGCTGCGCGAAGCCTTGTACGAGCTTGAAGCCGATACCACAGCCGCTCAGTTCCTTGTAGGGGTACGGACAGTCGTCGCGTTTCGGATCCAACACCGCAACGGCGCGGGGCAATGAATCACCAGGGCGGTGGTGATCGCAGATGATCATGTCGATGCCACGCTCTGCGGCATAGTCCACCTTGTCGATGGATTTGATGCCACAGTCCAAGGCGATGATGAGGCCCACGTTCTCCTGTGCGGCATGGTCGATGCCTTGGAACGAGATGCCATAGCCTTCGGCGTACCGGTCGGGGATGTAGAAGGTGATGTTGCCGGTGAAGCGCAGCAGGAAGGAATAGACCAAGGCCACAGCCGTGGTACCGTCCACATCATAATCGCCGTAGACCATGATGCGCTCGTTGTCCCCGAGCGCCCGTTCGATCCGCTCCACCGCTGCTTGCATGTCCGCCATCAGGAACGGATCGTGCAGCTGCTCCAACGAAGGCCTGAAATACACCGACGCTTCACTCGGCACCGCTATGCCGCGTTGCACGAGCAAGCGTGCCGCTACCGGAGGGCATTTGTCGTTCACCAATCCGTTCACGGCCGCATCTTCGGCCTGTGGCTTCAGTCGCCATCGCTTCGTTCGTACCGCACGCATGGTGTGAAGATAATGCCACGGTCTTGGATCATTCGTCGTTCAAGAGCTGACGTGCGGTCTTCAGCCCCTCGCGTGATCGGTCATCCGATCGGGGCATGCGCAGATCCAGGTCTTCCAGGCGTTCGCGGACCAAGCGCCCAACGATCGCACGCGTTTCCCATTGGTCGTCAGCCGGAACGATGTACCAGGGCGCATGTGGTGCCGCAGTGGCTCCGATCGCTTCCGCGTAGGCGCGTTGGTAGGCTTCCCAGTGCCCGCGCTCCTTCACATCACCCAAATTGAACTTCCAGTTCTTCTTGGGATCATCGATGCGTTCGAGGAAACGTTCCTTCTGCGCGGCCTTGCCCATGTGCAGGAAGAACTTCATGATGATGACACCTTGTGCGGCCAGGTAGCTCTCGAAGTTGCGGATGGCCGCATAGCGATCCTCCCAGAAGGTCGCAGGAAGTTCCGTGGGGTCCACTCCCGGAATGTGCTGCGCGGCGAGGTATTCCGGATGGACCTTCACCACCAGCACTTCTTCGTAGTGACTGCGGTTGTGCACACCGATCATACCGCGCGCCGGAATGGCTTTCGCGTGACGCCACAGGAAGTCATGAGCGAGTTCCTCACTGCTGGGGGCCTTGAAGGAGGTGACCGAGCAGCCCTGAGGGTTGACACCGCTGAGCACATGCTGGATGCAGCTGTCCTTACCTGCGGCATCCATCGCCTGGAAGATCAACAGGACCGCGTAGGAGGCTTGGGCGTAAAGGATCTCCTGCAACTCCGCGATCCTCTCCCGGTCCGCTTCCAAAGCGGCCTTGAGCGCCTTCTTCGTGGCGATGTCGGGCAGGTCCGTAGGATGCTTCTTCAGATCCAGTGGACCTGGCTTATCGATGTGGCAGAAGGAAAGGTCGGCGTCGGATCGCATGGGCGGTCGGTTGATGGGGTAAGTTTAGTCCACCCGTAATGCTCCTCCTAGACGGATGGTCGCTCCAGCTCCCATTCTTCGACCAAGGATCCATATCGCGCAGCCGGTCGCTCTACAACGTAACGAAGCCCCGCCCGCCATGTGGCGGTGGGGCTCCGTTACCTGAGGGCTTCAGCCTTCAGCAGGGCGAACGCGACAACTGTTCTACCGGTATCCGTTGATGTAGGCATTGGCGATGATCTCGCTTTCGCGGATCAGCCCTTGCACGATCTCTCGGATCACGTCGTTCAGCTGTTGGTCCGTGTACCGGTCCAGGTTGTTGTACACGTGCGTTTTGCGCTTGCTGCTTTTGATGAAGGCTATCTTATCCTTCTTCGTCATGGGACCTTCTACGGCGAAGCCCGGGAAAAGGATCGTTCCGGAGGCGAAAAACCCGGGAAACCCAACGGGGGCGGGGCTTCTGGAAATGAGCCGGCGGGCCCTTGAGCGCTTCCGATGTGGAAGCGACCCAAGACCCGCCGGCAGGGGGATCAGGTAAGCGCTCAGGCCAGCGCCTGGCGCTGCGCACGGCGCATGTCGCTCAACATCCGCAAGGTGTTCATGTACCGCTCCACGTCGCCGGTGAGCATCTGGCGCATCGCTTCGCGTTTCAGCTTCAGGTATTCTTTGATGGAGGGTTTCATGGTCGTTCAGTGTAAGTGGTGTATATCCTCTTTCAAGGGGCGTGCCAAACTGGTTGCGTCCGTGTTATTCCCCTGACCGTCAAGACGGAAGTTTCAGAATGGGAGGTGGTTCATGGGGCACAAGCAACGATCCTCTAGGTTTGATGGGAATGCCCATTCCCCGAACAAAGTCTGGTGGATTTGTACCGTCCCTATCACTGGGAATTGCCCTTATTCTTGGCGCATGGGTGGCTTTCAATGTCTTGCGCTCACCGCCGACCAATCCCATTTCCTGGGATGCCTTCGGTTACTACCTGTACCTGCCCGCTGCTTTCCTACATGATGACATCTGGCTGCAAGACACCCGATGGGTGAACGAAGCGGTTGAGCAGTATGGCAGTACGGAGACCATTTATCAATATGGACCCGCGCCCAATGGAAGACTCGTTTTCAAGTACACGATGGGGCTGGCGGTCCTTTGGATGCCATTTTTCGCCTTAGGGCATCTGGCAGCTTGGCTGACAGGCTCTCCTATGGACGGATTTTCCGAACCATATCAGTGGGCGCTGATACTGGGGGCACTGGTTTTTGTCCAAGTTGGCTTGTTGTTGTTGCGGCGGTCATTGCTTCATTTCTTCTCGGACGTTCTGGTGGCGGTTCTTCTGGTCATGGTGACACTTGGAACGAACTTCTGGCATCAGGCCGTGTTCGGGTCCACCATGCCCCATGTCTTTCTATTCACCCTACATGCCGCAGCCCTACTCTATACCATTAAGTGGTCCGAAACAGGGAAGAGCTCTCACCTGTTCATCTCCGCGCTTTGCGTCGGCTTAGCAGGTCTTACTCGGCCAACGGATGTGCTTGGCGCTTTATTTCCAGTGTTCCTCACGATCGGACAACAGAAGTCTGCGCGAAGTTCTCGAGCTCATTGGAGGCCCTGGTTCTGCTATTTCGCCCTTCTGCTGGTGATCGTTTCGCCACAGTTGATCTATTGGAAAGGCCAAACGGGCCAGTTTCTCTACGATAGTTATAACAATCCCGGTGAAGGCTTCGAGTTTCTGCATCCGTATGTGTTCGAGTTCCTGTTCAGCGGCCGAAAAGGGTGGTTGTTGTATTCGCCCTTGCTGGCCATCGCCCTATTGGGTATCCCTCTGATGACAGGAAGTCTCAGACCTTATCGCTGGCCCATTCTGGTAGTGATGGTCTGTAGTGTGTATGTGCTTGGTAGTTGGTCTTGTTGGTGGTATGCTGAAAGCTTCGGGCAACGGAGCATGGTGCAATTCTATCCGTACTTGATGCTTCCATTGGGAGCTATGTTGACCACCATAGCGCAGTGGCGCCGAGCTTATCGATGGTCCATGTATTCATTGATGTCAGGGCTCGTGGTTTTGAACATGTTCCAGATCCAAGCTTCGCTTAGCGGTATCATCCATACTTCGCGCATGACGTGGACCGCGTACAAAGCCGTTTTCGGCAGGACCACGAAACCGGTTGGTTTCGAGCAAATGTTGCTTGTGGATCGCTCTACACCGATGGAGAAGGGGCCATCACGACCCGAACGATACATCCGTATCATGGTTCAAGTTCTAATGCCCGACAGCATGGCGGAGCGAGCGAGGCTTGTGGACAGTGTCCGGTTTTCCGGTTCACGAGCGCTGCGTTTGTCCGCCGATGCAAGGTTCAGCCCAGGACAGCGCTTCAAGTGGCGCTCGGTCGGAACGAACGACCACGTTTGGTTCAAGCTGACATGCCGTGTATTGCGTCCCAGCGAAGGGGGCGTTCCACAGGTCACGGTCGTCACGTCCTTCCAGCATGAGGGCCGGGATTACGCATATCGTACAACTGATATCGATCTCTCTGGCACCAAGCTTGGTACATGGCATGAGACGGAGGTCTGGTATCTGAGTCCTGAGGTACGCACACCCGAGGATGAGTTCATCTGTTATTATTGGGCGTTCGATGGTGATACCGCGTTTGTAGCCCCTATGACGGTGGAGGTCTTCGCACCACGCCGGACGGTCCCTTAGGATTTTCCTTGAAGCATCCTTTCCGCTTACCTTAGCAACCGATGCACCGCGGCGCCTACCTCGTTGGAGTGGCTGGAGGCAGTGGGTCTGGAAAGACCACACTGGTGCGCGCGCTCCGGCAGGCTTTGCCGGAAGGCATGGTGTGCCAGATCTCCCAGGACGATTATTACCGCCCCATCGAAGCCCAAGAGCTCGATCCGAACGGCAAGGTGAACTTCGACCTGCCCGGTGGGGTGGATATGGATGGCTTGGCCAAGGACCTGCGATCCTTAGTGGCAGGCGAATCGATCTTCAGAAAGGAGTACACCTTCAACCAGACCGGGAAAGAACCCACGTTGATCGAATTACGACCCGCTCCTGTCATTCTGGTGGAAGGCCTTTTCGTCTTACACCACGAGCCGGTGCGCGAACTCTTCGACCTTCGCATCTTCATCGACGCCAGTGAAGGCGCACAGCTCGACCGTCGACTGAAGCGCGACGCCAAAGAAAGGGGATATGGTCCCGAGGATGTGCTGTACCAGTGGGAGAACCACGTGCTGCCTGCATACCGCAACTACCTGCTCCCGTATCGCCATCTCTGCGACCTGCACGTGGTGAACGAAAGCGGCTTCGACCGTGCCGTGCATGTGCTTCGCGACCACCTGCTGCAAAGCGCCGGGGTGGTGGAGCCGATCGATCTTCAGGGATTGTAGAGCCTGTGCTGGCGGATGTAGCTCAGGACAGCGGGCGCCACACGGTCATCCACGTTCCGCCAGGTCTTCAGGTCATTCCTGATCCCTGTGGAGGAGATGGGCAGTAGCGGGGCATCGGCCACGATGCGCACCCCCGGATGGCCGTGGTAGATCGTGGCCGCCAAGTGATCCTTGAACCCTTCACGCGGATAGACCAGTAGTCCGTGGTGCTCGAGGATATCCTCCGGATCCTTCCAGGTATGGAAACCGGCGAGGTTGTCACTGCCGATGATGAGGCTGAACCGATGGTCGGGCCAGCGATGCCGCATGAAGCGCAAGCTATCCGCTGTGTAGTTCGGCTTCGGTAGGTCGATCTCGAAGCCACTGGCCACCAACCCTTCCTTGCCTTGTACGGCCAACCGCACCATCGCCAGGCGATGGGCGTCAGGGCTTAGTGGCCGGTCCTTCTTGAAGGGGTTCTGCGGCGTCACCACCATCCACACCTCATTCAACCCGCAGGTCCGGTGCATGTGCTCCGCCAGGGCCACGTGGCCATTGTGCGGTGGGTCGAAGGTTCCGAAAAGGCAGCCGATATGCATGGTCATTCAAGGAATCGCGCTACGAGTGCATGGGCTTCTTCGCACGCATGCTCCAAGGTGTCGTTCACCACGATGGCATCGAACTGCGACGCGAAGGTCATTTCATGCGCGGCCTTGTCCACCCGCTTGCGCAGACTTTCTGCTGATTCTGTGCCGCGCGACAACAAGCGTTGTTCCAAGGCCGCCACGCTCGGTGGGCTGATGAAGATGGCTAGCGCCCGGTCCCCGAAGTACTTTTTCAGGTCCAGGCCGCCTACGACATCCACATCGAAGATGGCGCTGTTGCCGTTGGCCCAGATGCGATCGATCTCGCTGCGCAAGGTGCCGTAATACTGCCCTGGATAGACCTCTTCCCACTCGATGAACTCATCCCGTTCGATCCGCTCCTTGAACTCGTGGGCCGTGATGAAGAAATAGTCCTGGCCATCCACCTCATAGTTGCGCTTGGCCCTGCTGGTGGCGCTCACCGAGAAGGCCAGACGCAACCCCTGTTTCAGCAAGCTGCGGACGATGGTGGTCTTGCCGGCACCGCTGGGGGCCGATATGATGATGCACTTGCCGGTGGTCCCCATCATAGCACGTTCAACACCTGCTCCTTCACCTTCTCCAACTCATCCTTCATCATCACCACCTGCTGCTGGATGCTGGCATCATTCGCCTTTGACCCCAGCGTATTGATCTCACGGCCCATCTCTTGGGCGATGAAGCCCAACTTGCGCCCTTGTGCTTCCCCCTGTGCCATGGTCTCGTTGAAGTAGGTGCAGTGGGAGCGAAGCCGCACTTTCTCTTCTGTCATGTCCATCTTCTCCAGGTAGAAGATCAACTCCTGTTCGAAGCGGTCCTGATCCACCTTGGTGCCCAGTTCCGCGAGTTTGGCGTGCAGTCGTTCGCGTGTGCGCTCCGCACGGCCCTGGTCCGCGGCCGCGACCTCGTTGAGAAGGGTGCTGATCCCGTCGACCCGCAACGCGAGCTCGGTGCGCAGCCGTTCCCCCTCGGAGGTGCGGAAGGCGTTGAAGGCGGTGAGGGCCTCATCGATCAATGCGAACACCGCCTCCCACTCGGCATCGGTGAGTTTCTCGTTGGTGGTGTTCGCCACATCCGGTAACCGCAACACTTGGGCGAACAGGTCCGTGCTGGCGTGTGGATCCACCGAGTCGCGGATCGCCTTCAGCTCGTCGTAGTACGCCCGCACCAGCTCCTTGTCGAAGGTGGTGCGTTTGGCCGCATGCAGGCCTTCGCTGCTGACGAAGACCTCTGCTTTGCCCCGGATCACTTGTTCCCCTACGCGCTGGCGTACCTCGTTCTCCCGTTCTTTCAGCGCGGCAGGCAGTTTCAGGAACAGGTCGAGTTGCTTGCTGTTGAGCGAACGCACCTCCACGGTCACCTTGCGGTCGCCCACCACACCTTCTGCACGGCCGAAGCCGGTCATCGAACGGATCATCTGCGCCAAAGGTAGCCGACTCATCGATCGGCCCTGCCCACCAGGTAGACCCCCCCGAAAATGGCTGCAGCGCACAGGGCTTGCACCACACCGACACCTGCTTCATAGGTGCCGGGGATGCCCAATGTTTCTGGGCCGATGCGCACGAACAGCCAGGTGAACGCCGCCGCCAACAGCGGTTGCATGTAGATGTACGTGCCCACGATGGTCGGGCTCACCTTACCCAATGCCCAGGTGTTCATCAGGTAGGCTACGAAGGTCACCATCACCACCACGAAACCCATGGCTAGCGCATGCGGCACCGTCAACATGCTCCACTGCACGGCCGTGAATTCCGACCAGCCGAAGGGGAGCACCATCACCACGCCGAACAGGAAGCACCACGCCATGACCGTGATCGCGCTGTACTTCCGCATGAGCGGTTTCACCAACACCAGAAAGAGCCCATAGGACGTTGCGTTGATCAGGATGAACAGGTCGCCCAGCGCCGTGGCCCCATCAGACCCCGCTTTCGGTTTCACGAGGATCAGCACCAGCGCACCACCCGCACCGAGCAGCACACCCATCAACTTGGTCCAGGTGATCCGCTCCTTCAGCACCACACCGGCCAGTACAAGCACAAGGATCGGTGTGGCCACCATGATGATGCTCGCGTTGAGCGGCGTGGTGCGCATGAGCCCATGGAAGAACATGAGCTGGTTCAAGGCCACACCCGTGAATGCACACAGCAATAAGCGACCGAGGTCCGTGACGGGTACTTTCTCCGGTCGAAAGGCGCGCAGCATCCAGAAGAGGGCACCGGCCCCGATCACGCGCAGCACGATGAATCCCGAAGGTCCGATGACCGCAGGCATCAATCCCTTCGCCACCACGTAGTTCACCCCGTAGATGAAGTTGACCGTGAAGAGCGCAAGGTGCGCCAGAGCGTTCCTGGACAGGGCCATCGGGGCGCGAAAGTAGCGGGACCGCGCCGCTACCTTCGCGCCGCATGTTCATCGATACCCACGCACACCTGTACCACAAGCAGTTCGCCGACGACCGCGAGGCCATGCTGCAGCGCGCTGTGGGTGCGGGTGTCACGAAACTCTTCCTGCCCAACATCGACCTTGAGAGCATCGAAGGGATGGATGCGCTCGCTGCCGCACATCCCGCCGTGTGTTTTCCGATGATGGGGTTGCATCCCTGCTCCGTGGGTGAACACAACGATGAAGCGATGGCCCGGATGGAGAGCCTGTTGCGCACGGGTCGCTATTGCGCAGTCGGCGAGATCGGGATCGACCTCTATTGGGATAAGACCTTTCTAGCCCAGCAGCAGGAGGTCTTCCGCCAGCACGTGCGCTGGGCAAAGGCCCTCGATCTGCCTGTGGTTATCCATTGCCGCAACAGCTTCGTAGAAACGATCACCATCGTGGAAGAGGAGAATGTGGACTCGCTGCGCGGTGTGTTCCACTGTTTCACCGGCACGCCGGAAGAAGCCCAGCGGATCATCGCCCTGGGTGGATTCTTGTTGGGCATCGGCGGCGTGATCACCTATCCGAAGGGCGGCTTGTTCGAGACCATGAATGTGGTGGGACCGGAGCATTGTGTGCTGGAAACGGATGCACCCTACCTCGCCCCCGTTCCTTTTCGCGGCAAGCGCAACGAGAGCAGCTATATCCCGCATATCGCCGAGCGCCTTGCCCTCGCCACCGGACGTAGCGTGGCCGATATCGCCACCATCACCACCAGCAACGCCGAACGCCTTTTTCGCCGATGAACCAGCGCTCCGTACTCATCATCTACACCGGCGGCACCATCGGTATGCTCGCCGACCCTCGGACCGGTGCGCTGCGCCCCATGGATCTGGCGCACTTGGAGGAGCAGGTGCCCGAGTTGGACCGGATGAACGTGAGGCTTGGATCACGGTCGTTCGAAACACCCATCGATAGCAGTGATATGCGCCCTGCCGACTGGGTGCGCATCGCGCGGATCATCGGCGAGCAATACAATGCGTATGACGGCTTCGTGGTCCTGCATGGCAGCGATACCATGGCCTACACCGCTAGCGCGCTCAGCTACCTGCTCGAAGGGTTGAACAAGCCGGTGATCCTGACCGGCTCGCAATTGCCGATCGGCACCATACGTACCGATGCCAAGGAGAACCTGATCACCGCGATCGAGGTAGCCGCTGGATGCGATGAACAAGGCAGGGCCACGGTGCCCGAAGTGGCGGTGTACTTCGAGTACAGCCTTTACCGGGGCAACCGCACGGTGAAGGTGCATGCGGAGCGGTTCGAGGCCTTCCGATCGCCGAACTACCCGCGCCTTGCGGAGGCGGGTGTGCACCTGAAGTACGATCGCTCCGCGATATTGCCTTACCGGGAAGGAGCGCTCAAGGTCCATGATCGGATGAACGACCAAGTGGGTGTGATCCGTTTGTTCCCAGGTATCCGAGCGGAGTGGATCCAACACGCATTGTCCACTCCAGGCTTGCGCGCCGTGGTGCTCACCACCTTCGGCAGTGGCAACGGACCGACCGACGCGGTTTTCATCGCAGCGCTCCGCGAAACCCGTGAACGGGGGATCACCCTGGTGAACGCCACCCAATGTTTCGGAGGCCAGGTGGAACAAGGGCGGTACACCACCAGTCAGGCTTTTGTCGACCTCGGCGTGCTGAGCGCCAAGGATATGACCGTGGAAGCCGCCGTGACGAAGTTGATGTTCCTGTTAGGGCAGGGGCTGGGTGCAGACGCGTTGGCTGAAGCTTTCTGTGCCTCGATCTGCGGTGAGGTGACCCCCTGAGGCGAAAAGCGGGGTTGCCCGAGGCGGGCTTTCCCCAAGGGGGAGGCTTCGACTAAGAGCCTAATGCCCGCTGTGCGGTCACCGGCTTTTCCTTTCTCCCACTCACTCGAACTTCGATCGGCGGAGAGAGAGGGATTGCCCGAGGCGGGCTTTCCCCAAGGAGGGGAGGCTTCGACCAAGAGCCTAGTGCCCGCTTCGCGGTCACCGGCATTTCCGCTCTCCCACTCACTCGAACATCGTTCGGCTCGTGGGAGAACGGAAAAGCCGCCGTGCCTTGCGGCACTGACGGCTTTTGATCGGCGGAGAGAGAGGGATTGCCCGAAGCGGGCTTTCCCCAAGGGGGGGCTTCGACCAAGAGCCTAGTGCCCGCTTCGCGGTCACCGGCTTTTCCGTTCTCCCACTCACTCGAACTTCGTTCGGCTCGCGGGAGAACGGAAAAGCCGCCGTGCCTTGCGGCACTGACGGCTTTTGATCGGCGGAGAGAGAGGGATTCGAACCCCCGTTACCCTTTCGAGTAAACACACTTTCCAGGCGTGCGCCTTAAACCACTCGGCCATCTCTCCAGAGGGGCGGCGAAAGTACAAAAGAGGCCAAGGCGCTCAGGCCACGGTCATCTCCCCACAGATCGGCGTACCGAACGCCTTCGCGAACGCCTCCCCGCTCAAGCCCTGGCCCAAGAGGAACATGGTCTTGGTCACCGCCGCCTCGATCGTCATATCGGCTGCTGGCACCACACCCAATTCATTGAATGCCCGGCTGGTGATGTAACGCCCCTGCTCCACGCGGCCGCCAACGCACTGGGTCACGTTCAGCAGTTCGATGCCCTTGTCCCGCGCATTGTGCAAGGCGGAAATGAAGGCGGCGTCGGTGGGACCATTGCCACTACCGAAGGTGGTGAGCACGGCAGCGCGGAGGTGGGGTGTGGCCAGCGCGTGCCGCACCCATTCCGCACGGATACCGGGGAACAGCCGGATGACACCGACGTGGTCGTTCATCTCCTCATGTAGGATCAACGGCCCCTTGCGCTGTAGCAGGATCGCCGCGCGGTCATAGCGCAGGTGGACGCCGGCCTCGGCGAGCACCGGCCAGTTCGGGGAGCGGAAT
>JAEUTC010000045.1 GCA_016787985.1 Flavobacteriales bacterium
GGACCACACGGTCTATTTCGTCGGATTGCCGGACCGCTGGCGGATCAAGGACCTCTTCTCCTTCGGCGTGAAGGTGAAGGAGACGAAGGAAGGAGTGCGCGTGGTGGAATACCGGAACAACCTTCCCCTGCGGTTCCTTCCCAATAGGTTGGCGAGGATCGTCAGTTGGTTCAATGGGTTGAAGTTGAAGCGCCTGTATCCGAAGGAACAGGTGATCCTTTGGACCTATTTCCCCGCGCGTTTGCTAGCCGTGGACACATTGCGCCGAAAGGGGGACAAGCTCGTCTACCACGTCGTGGATCCCTTTCAAGTGCTGCCCAGCGATACGGATGTCGCGCGCAAGGCCGATCTGGTGGTCGCGATCAACTCCTGGTTCCTGTCCTATTACCGCAACATCAATACGAACTGCGTGCTGGTTCCGCATGGGGTGCGCCCTGTTGACAGGGTCGCCAACGCCGCGGAAGTGAGGGCATGTCAGGACCGCTGGGGGCCTTATGTGGTGGTGGCCGCCAGTTTGAACCACCTGACCAATTATGGTTTGATCTCGCGCGTGGCGGAGCGCTTCCTAGGAATACGTGTCGTGTTGATCGGCGAGCTGATGCCGGTGCCGCCGGATGTGGCGGGCATCAGAAAGCGACTGCTGGATCTGCCCAATGTGATCCACCTTGGATCAATGCCACCGGAGGGCATGCGCGACATCATCGGGGGGGCGAAGGCGGGTCTGGTCACTTATGATTTCATGCGCACGCTGAGCAGGCCGGAGAGCGGTACGCGCACCCCGCTCAAAGTGCTCACCTACTTGGCACAGTCATGCCCGGTCATCACCACGGTGAACAGCTACATCTCGGAACTTGACGGGAAAGCGGTTTTCAAAGCCGAGGACGCCGCGCATTTCATCGATCTCGTGGGGCGTGCGCTGTCCGGTCGACTCGGGTACGAGGGATCATCGGTGGGGCGCTACTTGGATTCGGTGGATTACGGTCGATTGATCGAAAGGATCCTGTCGGCCTTGGATCATCCGGTGGAGGTCCCGGAACAAGTGTCGCATGTACCCGGGCAGGAAGCCCTGCCGTGGAACTGCCCGATCCTGGTGATATCGAATGAGCACTGGGACGGTCCGCGGTATAGCAAGCATCGGTATTCGCTCGCATTGGCCAGGTATCGGAAGGTCTTCTTCCTCGATCCTCCGGACGCCTGGAGGCCGATGAACCTCCTGCGCTGGCGCGTGAAGGAGCGCACCACCGCCGAAGGGGTCACGATACTGTCCTATCATAATGTGGTGCCCTCTTTCAATGGTCGGCTGGGGCCGTTGAACGATCGGTGGGTCAGCAGGAGGGTCCGGCGCTACCTATCGCGGCGCAGTTGGGGGCCGGTTTTGTTCTGGTCGTTCGACCCGAACCGTCTCACGGATCCAGCACCGTTGTTTCCACACAGGTCCATTTACCATTGCGTGGATCACCACGGGATGAACTTCCCGGGAGAAGTGAAGTTGGCCGCCAAGGTGGATCACATCTTCTGCATTGCCCGAGGGTTGATGCCACGTTTCGAAGCGTGCCATGGCTCTGTGATCCACGTTCCGCACGGGATCGCGGATCTGGACAGCCGCCCCTTCGATGCACGCCCCATCAAGTTGCCGGCAGAGCCGGGCTATGGTCTGTATATCGGCAACATCAACACCCGGCACGATTTCGTGCTTTGGAAGAAGTTGATCACCGCGCATCCTGATGTGCAATGGGTCTTCGTCGGTGCGGCGGCGTCGACCATCGGTCTTGGAAAAGAGCTTCTGAGCGGCAAGACCTTCAAGAACGTGAAGTACCTCGGTCCGCTCTCGTACGAGCGCATCGGGAAACTCGTGGCCCATGCGGGGTTCGGCTTCCTGTACCTGCTGCCCGATCAGCCGGCCAACCGGATCTCGAGCCAAAAGGTGGTGCAATTCCTCGCCCAGGGAAAACCATTCTTCACGAGCTGGCTTTCAGAGTATGAAGAGCATCGAGATGTGGTGTACATGAGCGATGGTCATGAGGAGGCGCTAGCGCAGTTCGCACGGTGGAGGAAGGAAGGAGAACCGTCCGATGCTGCTGCCGAGAGGCTTGCCTATGCGCGGAGCCTGCAGTTCCACGAACTCTTCAAGCGACTGCCGTTCCGCGTACAGCAGGAATGGGACGCGTTGGAGGAGGATCCAAGGAAGCCCGATGAGGTGGACGGAAAAAGCGCATGATAGCCAAGGCATGAAGCGCGCTCGCTACCTGGGTTCTCATGGCCCGCGGATGGTTGGTCGCCTTGCTATGGCAATGGCCGTGCTTTCCTCATGCGGCCCGCGCGAACCCGGTCTGCCGGTGTTGGATCCGGTGACGACCTACCATGCCATGATAGCCCAGCTCGATCCGAACTTTCCCGGGCGTGGACTGGACGTGTTCAACGATACGGTGAAGGATCGTGCGATGGCGTATGCGCTCATCCTTCGTGCGGAGGCTAATAGGTTCGCGAGCACGGCGGCTCCCGACGCACGAGACCGTGTGATGACCTGCACGGCCTGGCTCATGGCGAACAGCGATCTGAATGGGGATGCTATCCCCGGATTCGGGCTGGCCGACCCTTGGGATGCGTTCGGTGACGGCACCACCAATCCGGCTTACCAGGAGTATGTGATAACGACGGCCATGTGCATGGAAGCCTTGCAGGACCGGTATGCGCTGTTGGACGATACCGCAGGGTTGACGGCTATGCGCGCCTTGGTGCTCGCCTGCGTGGAGCCCTTCCTTTCCGACCGTTACGATTCGCCCGGTGGTTTGTTGACGTATTCCCGTAATCCCAACGACGCGATGCACGATGTCTTCAACTCGTCCATCCACATGGCTGGGCAGTTGCAGCGTATGTCCTCCTGGGTCGAGGACCAGGCAATGCGGGAACGGCTTAGGCGCAAGGCCGATGGCATCATGAAGGTGCTGGTAGCACACCAGAAGCGCGCGGAAGAAGAGGCGCTGTTCTGGACCTATGGTCTCGCGCCCAACAGTCCACCCAATGATCTGCTCCATGCTTCCTACATCGTCGAGGGCATCCGGGAATACCGAGGGTACGGAGGCGCGGTGGAGGTGGACCTCGATGCCGCCATCGCCAACTTCGAGGCCTTCGCCGACCCTCCACATTGGTACGAGAACAGCGTGACCGATTGGCAGGAGGATCCTTACGCCACCCGGTTGTGGTCGTTGGGCCAACTGCTGTACACGTTGGCGAAGGAGGGTCGTAAGGAGGAGATCGAGGGCACATTATGGCCGCAGATCTCTCAATATCAGGTGGGGCAAGGACGATTCAAGCTGAAACGCGATGATGATCGGGTGCTGATCCGACATCAAGCCCACCTATTACTTGGCGCCAGCTACTTCTTGTTCCCCCCTCAGCCGCGCGTACGGTCGGTGGAGTGAGGGCTGCAAGGCCGCCAATGGACAGCAGAAGCATCGCGGTCGGCTGTTCTTCTGGGAATCCTATTTTCGCGCCGCTGCGCACCGCGCAGAAGACCGGCAGTGGTATGCGGATAGATGTGGACGCCCGACGTTGGCAGTGGCTGCCGGACCTGCGCGAGATGATCGCCTACCGGGACCTGTTCTTGGTGCTGGCCTATCGCGACCTGCAAGTGCGTTATGCGCAGACCGTGCTGGGTATCGTTTGGGCCTTGGTGCAACCGATGGCCACCTTGTTGGTGATGACCTTGGTGTTCGGTCGTGCCGTCGGGGTGGACACCGATGGCTTGCCCTATCCGCTCTTCGCCATCACCGGCATCTCCGCCTGGACCTATTTCGCCTTCGTCATGAAGGAGTCTGGAGGGTCGTTGATCGCAAGCCAGGAGATGGTGCGTAAGATCTACTTCCCACGGCTACTCGTGCCGATGAGCAAGTCGGCCGTGGGGCTCACGGACCTGTTGGTGGCCCTCTTGGTGATGGTCGCTTTGTTCTTCTACTATGGCATCGCACCGCAGGAGCGGATCATCCTGGCGGCATTGTACTTGATCGGGATCGTCATCTCTGCGCTTGGCGTGGGCATCTGGATAAGCGCCCTCACCATCCGCTACCGCGATCTGCAGCACGTGGTGCCGTTCGCCATCCAGATCGGCCTCTTCATCACGCCTGTGGCCTACACGGCGCGCACGGTGACCGAGCGGCTACCCGAGTGGCTTCAAGCGATCTACTTCCTCAACCCGATGGCCGGCTTGATCGAAGGTTACCGGTGGTGCCTGATCGGTGTTGGCGATCCGGGAGGTTGGTGCTGGCTCTCCTTCGCCTCTTCCCTCGTTCTCCTGCTCACTTCGTTCATCTACTTCCGCAGCATGGAACGTGTTGTGGCGGACCTCATCTGATCGATCATGGCACGTCGGATGATCACGGTCCAAGGCATCGGCAAACAATACCGGTTGGGCGGGGTGCGCGGGATCGATCCACGGGATAGTCTGAAGAGTAACCTCCAAGCCATCCTGCGCGGTCGTGGCAAGCCCTTCTGGGCCATCCGCAACATCGACCTCACCGTGGATGAGGGTGAAGTGTTCGGCGTGATCGGCAGGAACGGTGCGGGAAAAAGCACGCTCCTCAAAGTGTTGTCTCGCATCACGGTCCCCACCGAAGGTCGCTTCACCATCGAGGGCAAACTCAGTTCGCTGCTCGAGGTCGGGACAGGATTCCACCCGGATCTCTCTGGTCGCGACAATGTCTACCTCAATGGCACCATCCTGGGCATGCGCCGGGCCGAGGTGAAAGCCAAGTTCGACGAGATCGTGGAGTTCAGTGGTGTGGCTCCGTTCATCGATACGCCGGTGAAACGCTACAGCAGCGGCCAGAAGGTGCGTCTGGCGTTCGCGGTGGCCGCCCATTTGGAACCCGAAGTCCTGATCATCGATGAGGTGCTTGCCGTGGGCGACATGGAGTTCCAGCGCAAGTCCATGGGCAAGATGAAGGATGTGGCCTCCAACGGGCGTACCGTGATCTTCGTGAGCCACAACATGGGTGCGGTGAACAGTTTGTGCCACCGGTGCATCCTGCTCGATCAAGGCGGCGTGGAGATGACCGGCCCTACCACCGAGGTCACCAAACGTTACCTGGATCGCGGTCTCACCGAAAGAGTGAGCCGCATCGACGTCTCCGACCATCCGCATCAACGTGATGACCAAGCGAAGCTGCTCTACCTGCGGTGGGTGGATCAGGGTCATGGTACGATCGATCAAGTACGGGTCACTGAGCGCTTCGGTCTGGAGATCGTGCATGAGGTCCGGTCATCCACGATACGCCCACAGCCTGTGCTGCTGCTTTGCAATGAGAACGGAGATCAGATCCTGAGTTCCACACCCGGATTGGACAGTACCATCCGCTACGAGAAGGGGCAACATACCACCACGGTCTGGATCCCCGCCGATCTGTTGAACGTGGGCACCGTGTATGCCACCGTCGAGTTGGTCACCTGGCTGCCGTTCCAGCCGCATCAGCGATTGGATAACATCATGTCCATACCGGTGCTCGATGATATCGGTTCGCCGACCTTCCCGATCACCAATCAGCGGTTGGACGGTATCGTTCGTCCACACCTCGAATGGGAGGTGGGCCGTTGATGTACCCGCATCCATGGCCGCAGCAGCGCTACCGCACATCCTGATCCTCTGTCACTCGGAGCTCCGCGATGATGCGCGTTTGATTCGCCAGATCTCCGCACTACGGGAAGTGGGGGTCGTTTCGACCGCAGCCTTTTCGCCCTCAGGGTTGGAAACGGGTACGTTCCACAAGCTTGGTACGGATACCACCATCCTAGGCCTGCCGCCGCTCCTGCGCAAGTTGACGACGGCGGTCTGGGGGGTGTGCGAGCGAATGCTCCGCAGTAGGGGTTCCTATGA
The DNA here is from genome assembly GCA_016787985.1 of Flavobacteriales bacterium. GTDB lineage: Bacteria > Bacteroidota > Bacteroidia > Flavobacteriales_F > PHOS-HE28 > PHOS-HE28. The sequence goes on from JAEUTC010000045.1 coordinate 5,870, forward strand.
AGCACTGTACTGGAGCCCGGCACTACGCCATGCAAAGCACGAGTTGCGCGGTACGAAGGCGGACCTCATCGTGGCGAACGACATCAGCACCTTGCCGCTGGCCTTCGCTATCGCAGGCCCCGGAACGCCCATACTGTTCGATGCGCATGAATACCATCCCGGTCAGCACAAAGGAGATTCCCCTCGGGCGCGCCATGCACTGCTCGCAAGCGAACGGCTCTGCCGAAAATACATGCCTCTTGCGGCGCACTGCCTCACGGTGAGCGATGCCGTGGCGGAGGCCTACGCGCAATTGGTCGGCATCCGCCCGACCGTGGTGACCAACGCTCCGAAGTATGAGGAGCTGTCACCTTCAGGGCCGACCCCAGGCAGGATTAGATTGGTGCATCATGGCGGCGTTTTCCCGCAGCGCGGAGCAGTGGAATTGCTCAAGATGATGGATGTATTGGGTGCCGCCTACGAGTTGCACCTGTACTTGATGGGCCGTGGTGGAGCGGATCATACGGCCTTCGAACGCTTGGCCAGCCAACGTAGCAACGTATTCATGCACGCTCCGGTCCCACCGGCGGATGTCCCACGGACGATCGGCCAGTACGATATCGGCATCCATCGGCTACCCCCTGGTATCCCGAATTACGAGTACGCTTTGCCCAACAAGCTGTTCGATTACATCCAAGCACGACTCGCCGTTGTGGTTTCACCGAGCCGGGCGATGAGTGAGCTGGTGCGGCAACAGCAACTCGGTGTGGTCGCTTCCGGGGATCTGGCCGAGGACCTCGCGGCAGCCGTGCGCTCACTAACGCCGGAACGCATCGCAGTGTGCAAGCAGAACGCCCACGAGCGGGCCTATGCACTTTCCTCCGCGGGCAACATGGCCGTGATGGTCCGCATAGCGCGAGAGCTCCTCGAACGGTCTTCCGGGGAACGGCGTCCGGCTCAGGCCGTTTGAACCTGTTTCGATCGGAAGCGATCGATGAGGCGCCAGCTGAACATGATACCGATCGTCAATGCGAACGGGAACTGGTGCACCATGTAGCGCCATTCGCACATGCGCAAGCCAACGGGATAGACCAAGGTCATGAAGACCACCACGAACGGGAGCCAGATCTCCAACGATGTGCGGGCTTTGCGCCAGTTCCAAGCGGTCACGACCACCGCTATGCTGCCCACCGTGTATGTGAAGATGTACAGCATCGATTGGATCACCTTGAACGCTTTGAGCCACCAGGGTAGCGTATGGAAAGGACGAAGGATGATGCCTTCCGTGCCATGTTGCCAGATCACGTTCTTCAGCATCCGCAACCTGCTTAGTACATGGTAGTTGAACGGGGCTTCGCGCTGGTAGATCATGGCATACCGGTCGAAGGTGGCATTGATGCGCTTCACCTGGGCGAGAGAATCCGCGGAGGACAGTCCCGGTCGGGAAAGTGCCCTGATGGTCTCGCTGAGGATGATCAAGCTATCACGGGAATATCCCTCCACGATGGCGTAGTCCGGCGGTGCTTTCGCCAGTCGACCTTCATCATCCAGGTCCGGTCCACCTTTCCACACACCGTACCAGCGCATATCGGATCCAGGCGCCCACCAGATGTAGTTGCCGCCATAGCATTGGAGGAAGGCCATGGCGTGCCCGCGCACCTCATCCACGAAATCGGAGGGCAACAAGCCTTGGTTCGTGAGGGGGCTGAAGGTGCCGTTCGCCCGCCAGTTGCGCCAGGTCCAGGCGATATCCGGAAGGATGAAGGGCAGGGCGATGCAGGCAGCTGCCACGAAGGGGCGTGGCCAGGAGGCAAAGCGGAAGGCGAGGAAGAGCATCACCGGAAGTAGCACGATGCTCACCGGCCGTAAGAAGATCAACCAAGCCAAGGCGATGCCCGCCACGAGAAGGTCCGTCATGCGCAGTCGGTCGATCCCACGCTGCAAGAAGTACCCACCGATGATCAATGTGGAGACCGAGAAACTATCGGAGGAGATGGAGGCATCGTACCAGTTGGCATATGCGCTGATGAGGAAGAGGAAGTACACGGAGTAAGCCACCTTGTCCGATCCGGAGATCCGATGGGCGATGGCCCCGAGCAGATAAACGCACAAGCCCGCGAGCAGCCATTGAAGGACCACCATGATGTCCCGACTCGTTCCTATGTCGAAGACCTGGCGCAGGACCCAATAAGGTGCCCCAACGCCAGGCATGCGGTATTCAGGGGAATACGACCCACCCGCCATCACGCTTTCCATGGGCTGCAGGTAACCCACGGTGTCGCCCGTTTCGATGGAGAGCCTTCCAGGCGTTTCGGGCTTGCGCACTTCGCTGATCACCAATAAAGCCCAGAGCCCACGGACGAACAAACCGAGCAGGATCAGCCGAGTCCGGTGCCGGAGGAAGTGCGACGACGCTGCCACAGCAGTATCCAAGTGGGGGGCGTGTGCCGATGGAGAAGCAGTCCAACGGCTTGAACGCCGCGCAAGGATAAGAAATGTACGCGTGCACGGCCCAAAGACGGTCGGACCGATCCGGATACCCCGTTGCTTTGTGCCCCAGTGCCGTCCCACCACCATGCACGAGCCCATTCTGAACGTAGCTGATCCACGGGCCAGCTACCTGGCTTTGAAAGCGGAGATCGATCCGGCCATCAGCGACGTCCTTCAAGCGCCGTCCTACATCCTCGGGCCGTTCGTGGAGCGTTTCGAGGCGGAAATGGCCGCCTATGTAGGAATGCCGCACGGAATAGGCGTGAATAATGGTACCGACGCTATCCATTTGGCACTGCGCGGACTTGGCATTGGCCCTGGCGACGAGGTGATCACCGTTTCGCATACAGCGGTGGCCACGGTAGCTGGAGTGCGCATGGCGGGTGCCGAGCCCGTCTTGGTGGATGTGGATCCGGGTACCTATACCATCTCCGTGGGAGCTGCACGTGGAGCGATAACCCCACGGACCAAAGCCATCCTCGCCGTACACCTCTATGGGCATCCCGCTGATGTTGGAGGCCTACTGGAGCTTTGTTCGGAAAAGGGCATACGACTCGTGGAGGATTGTGCACAAGCCCATGGAGCCACCTTTGATGGACGCATGGCGGGGTCCTTCGGGGCCGTGTCGACCTTTAGCTTCTACCCTACGAAGAATCTAGGCGCTATCGGTGATGCGGGGATGGTCCTTACCTCCGAAGCGGAGGTGGCGGATCGCATCAAGCTGCTGCGTCAGTACGGATGGGAGACACCGCAGCATAGCCTGATCGAGGGGTGGAACAGCCGGATGGACCCCTTGCAAGCCGCCATACTCAGTGTGAAGCTGCGGCACCTTCCCGCCCACATCGAACGTCGGCGAGCGTTGGCGGCGCGTTACACGGCTGCTTTAGCGAACCTTCCCATCGGGTTGCCCGAAGAGGTGCGGAACTGCCGCCATGCATACCATCTATTCGTGGTCCGGGTGGCGGATGAACGTACCCGCGATGGGCTGCGGGAGTATTTGCGCGGTTTCGCTGTGAACGCGGGGATCCACTATCCCTTCCCGGTACACCTTCAAAAGGCGTATGCCGGTAAGTTGCGCGCGGGCCCCATGGCCGTGACCGAAGCCGCGGCAGGAACGGTACTTTCGTTGCCGCTCTACCCTGAAATGTCCGATGCCGATGTGGATCGAGTATGCTCAGGCGTGGTCGCGTACTTCGCCCATCCGTCATGAAGGACACCACCATCGGTTCGCTGGTCCAGCTAAGGTTCTGGCAGCATATCCAGAACGGTACGCTTACGGTGATCCCGGACATGGGTGGGGAGAGCCTGGGTATACCCATCCGCAGGGTCTTCACCATCACCGGTGTGCCCCCCGGTGGTATCCGCGGCGATCACGCGCACAAGTACTGCACGCAGGTCCTGGTCTGCCTCCATGGCCGTGTTTCGGCGGTACTGGATGATGGACGCTCGCATTGTAGGATCGTATTGGATAGCCCCGAGCAAGGCTTGTCCATCCCACCGGGCATCTGGAACCACATCATCTTTGAAGGAACCGGGACCGTACTGGCCGTTTTCTGCGACCACCCGTACGACCCGGAGGATTATTTGCGGGACCGGCAGACTTACTTGAAGTACAAGGGCGTATGAGCATGGTGCCGGAGGAATACGAGCGGATGGCCGCGCTCGAAGAAAGCATGTGGTGGTACCATGGGCTCCATTCCCACGTGGTCAACGCTATCAAAGCGCATGGCCGGGCGGTGAATGACGTGTTGGATGCTGGTTGTGGTACGGGCGGTAACCTCAAGGCTATTGCGCGGTCTTTCCCGGATGCCCGCTTGCATGGGTTGGACATCGCAGAGCAAGCCTGTTCGTTCACCCGGTCGAAGACGGGGGCGCAGGTGGTGGTAGGTTCGGTGGATGCCTTACCCTTTGCTGAGGGCGCTTTCGATGTGGTGGTTAGCGCGGACGTGCTTGGTTACCGCATCGATGTGGATGCGGCCATGGCCCACTTCCATAGAGTCCTTCGCCCGGGCGGCCTTGCGGTGATCAACCTGGCGGCCTATCAATGGATGCTGTCCTACCACGACCGCGCGGTCGGACAGGTGCGTCGGTTCACCCGGCGTGAGGTGGTTCACCTCTTGCGTCAACAAGGCTTTCAGCCCATCTTCGCGTCCTATTGGAACACGGTGTTGTTCCCGCTCATGGTCATCCGCCGCAAGCTCCTTCCCGCCCCGGAGGCCAGTGATGTGACCCCGTTCGATCCCTTCGCGAACCGGTTCTTCAAGGGTTGCATGTCCTTGGAAGCTCGTCTGCTCAAGGCCGGAGTACCGTTGCCGTTCGGTGGGTCAGCGTTCGTGGTGGTCCGCAAGCCGCTAAGGCCATGATGCTGTCCATCGTCATACCCGTGTACAACGGCGCCCGTTCGATCGAGCGTTTGGTGAACGAATTAGCCGCCGTACGGATCGACGGAGGGGTGGAGGTGGTGCTGGTGAACGACTGCAGCGTGGATGATTCTTGGGAGGTGATCCAACGGATCTGCGCCAACGCCCCGATGCCCGTGGTCGCCATCGACCTGGCGCGCAACTTCGGAGAACACAACGCGGTAATGGCCGGTTATGCCGCAGCAAGTGGTGCCTACATCATCAACATCGACGACGACTTCCAGAACCCACCCTCGGAAGTGGTGAAGGTGTTCCAACATGCCTTGGCCCATCCGGAGCTCGACGTGGTGTATACCCGCTACGAACGCAAGAGACATTCGTGGTTCCGCAACCTGGGCAGCCGCTTCAACGATGCGGTGGCACGTTTCATGATCGACAAGCCGAAGGGCCTTTACCTATCCAGCTTTCGATGTGTGAACCGCTTTCTGCGTGACCGTATCATCGCCTACACGGGTCCTTATCCGTACATCGACGGCTTGATCCTGGAGAACACCAGGCGCATCGGGCGCATCACGGTGATGCACCTGCCACGGACGGAAGGTTCCAGCGGATACACCCTCCGCAAGCTCGTCCGGCATTGGCTGATGATGTTCGTGAACTTCTCGGTCATGCCGCTCCGCATCAGCAGTTTCATCGGCGCACTCTTCAGTATCGTTGGTTTCGGCATGGCGCTGTTCGCCATTTTCGAGCGCTTCTTCAGCGATACGCCTCAGGGCTGGGCTTCCATCGTTTCGGTGGTGTTGGTGTTCGCTGGTATCCAACTGCTCACCCTCGGTCTCATCGGTGAATACCTCGGTCGGTTGTATCTTATGCAACGAGGCAAGCCCCAATATGCGGTGCGTACCACGCTGGTGGCTTCAGCACATTCTACTGTGGATGAGGCGGTGCGTTCGCGCCCTTCTGAGGGCAACTGATCAGCACATGTGCATGGCCTTGGTGGGAGGGCTTGGTTCCGTTCGATCACGTTAATTCGCTTCGCATGCACCGGTTCCATCGCTTCTTCGCCTGGTCGCAGAGCGGCCGTCTCACGGTCGTGCTCATCGCAGTGCATGTGCTCATGCTGTTGGCCGTGTTGCTCATGCCCCATGCGCCATCAGCCGACGAGCCTACATACGTGGCCCTTGCGGAGAGCATGGATCTAGGAACTTTCTCCGTCTGGGCCGATCGCTACGACCCGGCCCCCGTCGACACCCATCGCACCCACGGTTACCCTGCATTCGTCTGGTTGCTGCGGAAGTTCTCCACTCGCGTCACGTTCATTTTCATCGCACAGGCGCTGATGCACTTTGCCACCTTGCTCCTGGTCCTTCGGTACCTCAGCACGCAGACCAAGGGAACCTTCAAAAGCAACGTCTTTCTGATGGCCATGTTGCCACAGCTGCAACTGCTGCATTACGTGGGCCAGGTTTTTCCTGAAGTGCTCATGTCCTTGTTATGTACCGCCATCGCATTGTCGTATACGGTCAGGGGTACTGGTCTCAAGGAAATCGCGCTACGGGTCGTTCTATTGGCGCTGGCCTTCTGGGTCCGACCCGTCATGCTGTTGTTCCCCTTGTTCGTGCTGGTGGCCGACCTGCTGGTAGCTCGCGGCGCCGAACGGTGGTCAAGTCTGCGGGCGCATTCGTTCACACTCGTTGCCATGGCCATGCTGGGTCCGGTCCCCTTCGCGTACTGGAACCACGTGCATCACGGTGTATGGAAACCCGTGCCTCTATCGGGCAGTGCGGTGATCTCGAACATGGGCATCTGGCAATTGCGGCTACCGGGCTATGGCACGATGCACTACTTCCAACACAGCATGTTCGGCCGTGAGTTCATCCCTTGGGTGGGAGACAGTGCAGCGGCGGTGTTCTATGGAAGATATCAGGACCAGTGGCGCAGGATCGATGCCAAAGCGGATCCGTACAGGTCGGTGGAGGATGTTGAGCAAGTGCCCCTGATGATGGCGGACCCGCAGCGTTTCGCAGCTCGGTCCCCTGGATATACCATCGCGTTGGACCGCGCGATCGCGGAAGAGAACCGGGCCATGATCAAGGCCGAACCGTTCTATTACCTGGCCACTCGTCTCTACACAGCGGTCCGGCTGTGGGTCACGAACATCAATTTACCCATGGAGCGCATCATCTATAAGCCGACTCCGGGTTCATCTCCGCAGGTAGGAAGGCCGCAGGGTCTTGTCGCGTGGGCGAAACTGCTGGTGCCCTTCGCCATCACCTTCATCAGTTTCGGAACGGGATTGACATTCTTGTTCATTTCGGTGATGCGCCATCGAAAGCTATGGGTCGCACGACGGTATCTCCTTTACATGATCCTTTACGTCTGGCTCGTACACATCCCCATGGTGATCCAATCCAGGTACACGGTACCAGTACATGTGTTGGCCATCTTGTGCATCGCGTTGGCCCTCAGCGATCGGTACAAGCCAGCTGAAGAAGCTGCTGCTTTAACCACCCATTGAACTATGAACCAGACAGGATCGGGCAAGGTCCCGCATCGCTTGGTCCTCTGCACGGGTAATCCTGGGAAACAGGCCGAGTTGAGGGCCTTGTTACCCCGAAGTGTACATCTGCTTTCGTTGGCCGATGTGCGCCTCCCCTCCGATCTTCCCGAGACCGGCTCCACCCTGGAGGCCAATGCGTTGCAAAAGGCACGTTATGCTTTCGAGCGGTGCGGCCTTCCGTGTGTCGCGGATGATACCGGCCTCGAGGTGGAAGCGCTCGGTGGGGCCCCGGGCGTGTATTCCGCCAGGTATGCCGGAGAAGCGCGTGATCCGGCGTTGAACATGACGAAATTGCTTCGAGCCCTGAACGGCGTTGCGGATCGGCGGGCCCGCTTCCGCACGGTGCTCGCTTTCGTCGATGCGCACGGTGAGTGGATCTTCGAAGGGGAGGTCCAGGGCACCATCACCAGCGCAGCGCGTGGCTCCGGTGGCTTCGGTTACGATCCCATCTTCATGCCGGAAGGCAGCACGCTCACCTTCGCCGAGATGGGGAAGGCAGAAAAGAACGCCATCAGCCATCGGGGTCATGCCGTGGCCCGCTTGGTGGATTTCCTGGAGCGCTATTTCGGCTGAAGCATGGCGGCCACTAGACCGTTGATCGCACCCGCTACGCCGATCCCCGCAACCTCCAACATCTTGGGGAAGATGCTCGCCGGACTGAATCCCGGGGTCGTGTTCACCTCTATCGTCACCACGTCCTGCTCGGTCTCCCCAGGGTCGCACCAAATGTGGTCCACGCGTACCATGCCGGCGCATTTCAGGGCGGAGTAGATGGCCATGGAGCGCTCCTGAACGATCCGTGTGACGCGATCAGGGATGGGAGCGGGGATGAGCTCCTGCGTATCGGCCGCATGGTACTTGGCATGGTAGTCGAAGAACTCACTGCTGGTGCGGATCTCACAGACAGGAAGCGCCTGTACCGTTCCATTCAAGCGGAGGACACCACATGTGAGTTCCCGGCCTCGTGCGAAACCTTCGCACATCACGCTGGCATCTTCCGAGAACGCCTTGTCCAGTGCGGCGGGCAGCTCATGTGCCGTCTTCACCTTGCTGATGCCCAAGCTGCTTCCGCTACCATCGGGTTTCACGAAACACGGTAGGCCGACCATCTCAAGCACGTGCGCTTCGGTGTTGGCGTCGCGCGAACGCAGCAAGACCGAAGGGGCTACGTGGAAGCCCATCTGCCGCAGTAAGCTCGTCGTGCTGAATTTGCTCATCGTGAGCGCCATGGCCAGCACTCCGCCGGTCTGGTAAGGCACGTTAAGCATGTCCAGGTACCCTTGCAACTTGCCGTCCTCCCCGGGTGTGCCGTGGATGGCGATCAGCGCAGCCGCGAAACGCTCG
>JAEUTC010000050.1 GCA_016787985.1 Flavobacteriales bacterium
GATGATGTACTTCGGGGTATCGATGTCGAGTTTTCCCCAAGTGATCTTTTCATTGGGCACGGCGCCGCTATAGCTGCCGTAGCTGGTGGTGCTGTCGCTGATCTGGCAGAAGTAGCTCCAGAAGGGGATGTTGTCGCGCTGGAGGTCCTGGTGCAGCATGGGCACCACACAGATGGGGAAATCACCGGCGATGCCCCCTCCGATCTGGAAGAAGCCGATGCCGGCGTCGCCGCAATTGTTGGTGTACCATTCGGCCAGGAACATCATGTACTCGATGCCGCTCTTCATCATGCCCGGCTTGCAATCGCCCACCAAGCAGTGGCCCGCGAAGATGTTGCCCAGGGTGCTGTCCTCCCAGCCGGGACAGATGATCGGCAGGTTGCGCTCGGCGGCCGCCACCATCCAGCTGTCCTTCGGGTCGATCTTGTAATACTGCTTCAGCACACCGCTGCGGATCATCTCGTAGAAGTACTCGTGCGGGAAACGGCGGTTCCCGCTCTTGTCGTCGGCCGTCCACAGGTCCACCACGTGTTTCTCAAGGCGGCGGAAGGCTTCGTGCTCGGGGATGCAGGTGTCCGTCACCCGGTTCATGCCGCGGTCCAACAGGTCGCGCTCCTGCTGTGGGGTGAGGTCGCGGTAGTTGGGCACGCGCTCATAGTGGTCGTGTGCCACCAGGTTCATCACATCCTCCTCCAGATTGGCGCCGGTGCAGCTGATGATGTCCACCTTGCCCTGGCGGATCATTTCGGCGAGGATCTTGCCTAACTCGGCGGTGCTCATGGCTCCCGCGAGGGTCACCATCATCTTGCGGCCTTTGCCGAGGTGTTCTTTATAGCCCTTCGCGGCGTCCACCAAGGCGGCGGCGTTGAAGTGCAGGTAGTGCTTCTCGATGAAGCTGCTGATCGGTCGGTTGCTCATTGCTGGAGGACAGGAGGGAATGGGGGCGAAAGATAGAGCGGAGGAGAAATGCAAGGGGCATGGTCATGCCCAGGGTTGAAAATGTACGGTATCCCCGTGCATCCGCCACTGATCCTATCTGCGCACGGGATCTTGGGTCGGCAACAAGCCGAGGAACCGCTTTGCAGCCCCAAGGGCGTCTTCGTTGGCGGTGAGCCGGATGTCAGGCTCCAGGCCACCATCATCCACACGCAGACCTTCATCCAACCAGGTAAAGCGCGTGGATGGTACTTGCAGCGTGGTGCTCGCGCAAGGAAGCGGATAGTGTAATACGTCACCATAGTCGATCATACCGCCGCTATTGGTGCCCATTACGGTAACCTTGGTGCTTTGCTCGGCTTCCATGATGAAGAGTTCACCACTGCTCACACAGTCACCGTCCATAAGGATGACCACACGTTGTGGGTTAGGGAGAACGCTATCCACCGGCACCATTTGGAATGCATCGGGTCGGGTCGAGTACAATTCACCTTCATGGGCAAGTAACTCAGCTTTGTACTCGTCGTACGGCGAACGTTCCGAACTGTCGAGGCTGGAGTAAGTGTCAAGGATGTATTCGTTCCACCATTGTTCAACATTGTCCTTGGTCACGAGAACACGAGCATTGTAGCGCTTGATCGTGTTGGTCTGCAAATAGGGTAGCAGTAGCCGACCGCATCGAACATCGCCGCCTTCGTTGCCGCGTAGGTCGATGATCCAGTTCCGTGTCTTGGCGAGCTGGTCGGCATTCGTGGCCAACAGTTCTTTGATCAGCGCATGATTGTCCGGGTAGAAGTTCGGGAACGTGAAGACCGCAAGGTCCGAAGTGGATAGATCAAGTTTCGGCGCGCTCGGATCATGCATGTTGGCGTAGCCATCCAGATCTACGGGACCAGTGGGTTCGGGCCATACACGGGCCAGGAAGTTCTCCGTGATGTCCAGTATGTCACCATTGATGTGCGCAGGAAAGCGATGGCCGCTCATGCGATCACCAAAGACCCAATCCACATCATAGACGTTATCGCCCGCCTTATGGACCTTGGCTTTCACATCTCCGGCAGACCAGCTTTCGTTGGTGGCGCGAAGGACCACAGCATCGAACCGGCCAGGTCCATCTCCCGATGGTACGATGGCGAGCCGGTACGACCCATTGTCCCAGATCCCTTCGATCGGGTCACTGCGGTGCGGTCGTGCACGTACATCCTCTTCGCTTACGTGTCGGACTTCCACGGACTGGATGGCGATATCATCCGGATCCGGCGACTTGGGAAAGTGCAATTGCAAGTGGTGATCCTTGAACCACGCCGTGTACCCCTTTACCAGGTCATAACACGTGGTATCAGACCTGCATTCCACGGCCTTTGCCCGTGCTGATCGCCGCAGGGTCTCGTAGTCCATTGAACGGGCCGCGGTCACGTCATCCTTGAAACCGGGATAGTTGTTCTCTACGTGCTTCACAACACTGTTGAGCAGATCCGGACAGGCACATTCCTGTCCTTTCAGATCGTATTGAAGAAGCGAAAGAAGTATCGTAGCCAGAAGGTGGGCTTTCAACTTGATCATCTCTTCGATACTATCAAATTGGTCCGTCAGACCGATCTTGGTGTGCAATTCTGGTCCGGTCAGAATGAGCGATCGCCGCTACTTCCGTACAGGCTCTTCCATGGGAAGATACCCCAACAGCTGTAGCATCCGCTCAGCGCTCTGTTGCTCGGCGAAGACCCGGTCCGTTAGCGTTCCATCCGGTAGGCGATCGATGAGCACGTGTTTGGGTTTCGGGATGAGGCAGTGCTGGATGCCGCCGAAGCCGCCCAACGTATCCTGGTAGGCGCCGGTGTTGAAGTAGCCGATGTACTGCTTACGGTCTTCGCGGTACTTGGGCAGGTAGATGGCGTTGATGTGTTGCTCGCTGTTGTAATAGTCGTCGCTGTCGCAGGTCATGCCGCCCAGGAACACGCGCTCATATTCATCGTTCCAATTGTTCACCGGCAGCATGATGAACCGCTTGCTGATGGCCCACGTGTCAGGCAGGGTCGTCATGAAGCTGCCGTCGATCATGTTCCAGCGTTCCTTTTCGTTCTGCTTCTTCTGGTGAACGATGCTGAAGAAGGTGGCTCCGCTGTCGCTCACGGTGAAGCTGCCGAACTCCGAGAAGATGTTGGGCTCGTGCACCTTGTTCTCTTCGCAGATGTCCTTGATGCGCCCCACGATCTCGCCGATCATGTAGTCGGTGTCGAAGCTGAAGTTGAGGCTGTTCTTGATGGGCAGGCCACCACCGATGTCCAGCGTGTCCAGCGTGCGGCACAGCTTCCAAAGGTCGCAGTACACGTTCACGCATTTGCCCAGCTCGTTCCAGTAGTATGCCGTGTCGGTGATGCCCGTGTTGATGAAGAAGTGCATCAGCTTCAAGCGGAATTTCTTCTGCTTGCTGATGTTGCGCATGTAGAACGGGATGATGTCCTTGTAGCCGATGCCCAGGCGGCTAGTGTAGAACTCGAACTTGGGCGCTTCTTCCGCGGCGATGCGGATGCCGATGTCGCAGTGGCCTTCGATCACCTCGTCCAAGTGGTAGATCTCGGCCATGTTGTCGATGATGGGCACCACGTTGAAGCCCCGGTTGGCGAGCCTTCCGATGCCTTTGATGTAGCGTTCATCCTTGAAGCCGTTGCACAGGATGGTGCTGTTCTTGGTGATGCGGCCGCGCTCGATCAACAGCTCGATCATCTCCAGGTCGTATGCACTGCTCGTCTCCAGGTTCACCCCTTTGTCCAGCACCTTGTCGATCACATAGTGGAAGTGATTGCTCTTCGTGCAATAGAAGTATTCGTAAGTGCCGTTGTACTCATGTTCCTTCATCGCCTTGGCGAAGCTGTTCCGGGCCATGTCGATCTTCTCGCCGATCTTGGGCAGGTAGCTGATGCGCAGCGGCGTGCCGTGCTTTTCGAGCAGTTCCACCAAGGGCAGGTCGTTCCAGAGGAGCTGATCATCGTCGATCTTGAATTCGTCCTTGGGGAAATCGAAGGTCTGTTCGATGAGGTCGACGTAACGGGTCTTCATGCTTCGGTCGAAGGAAGGAGGTGTGGGTTGAAGGGAAGCAAATGAGGACCTTCCTGTTGCGAACGCTGCTTCACCCCAGGACCGCAGCAGCGAATGCCGGATAAGGGACCAAGGGGAAGAAGCGGAAGTCCTTGCGCGTGGATGGCTAGCTGTAGCCGGGTCACGGAGAGGCTTCGTGCGTTCATCAGCGGAAAGGGGGGCGACCGGCCATAGGAACACCGGACGAAACCTGGCAGCCGCAGGGGGGCAGGTGCATGCGCGGTACATTCCAGGCGGTGGTCATGCGGGCAAAAGTAGATCCTTAGGGAACGGTACGGCAGTTCCCGGGAAAAGAATTGGAGCCCACTGAAGGCTTGACCGCCGGTGGGTGGAAAGGGAAAGAGGCCGCCCTTATCGGACGACCTCCTCCCGTTCTGCTGGTCGGCTTCTTACCGTTGAATGACCAAGCGCTCGATATGGTTCCTATGACCCGTGGAGAGGCGAACGATGTAGACCCCGCTTCTCAGGTCATCGCTCAAGGTGAGGTTGGTGTTCACCGAGCCACCCGCTTCAGCTCCGTGGGCCTGCACTGGGATCGTGCGGGTCATCACACGTTTTCCGGCCAGGTCGAGAATGTCCAGGTGGACCATTCGCTCTCCCTTAGCAAGGTCGTTCATGACCAGGAACAGCTGGTCGCCATGGTTCGGGTTCGGATAAAGCACCACACGGGGCTCGTCCTGTTGATCGCCTTCCGGATCCATGTTCGTGCCAGTGATCAACGCATTCGTACCGCTGCCCACTCCCGCGCATGGGTTGATCGTGACCAGGCACACTTTGCCCCAATCCTGGGTGTCAGCGCAGGTCGCTACTGCACTGGTAGCTGCCGGGCCGAAGCACCAGGTGGCACCGCCGTCCAAGCTTACGCGCACATCCACTTCGTACGTCTTTGTGCACTGTAATGGTGTCCCAGTGGTCCAGTTCAACACCATGCGCGCGCTGGTCTGGGGAGGACGTACGATGCAAATTCCTTCACTGGGGATCCTGAAGCGGAATTGGTAGCGCACAAGGTTGCTTGGCACCGAGGGTATCGGTTGCGGTGGTGCGGCATGGATCCGATTGGCTGGGTTGCTGCTACCTCCGAAGTTGCGCGAAACGCCACAGCTGTAGTCCCCTGCGTTGTATGGGTCGTCCTGTAGCTTCACCCGAGGGCAAGCGGCCAGCGCAGGGTCCAACATGAATTGACAGGTTGGTCCGAACGGTAGGTTGTTACCCGCCACGCGCCCACGGATCCGCACGTTCAACAGCACATTGTCGGGCAAGTGTGGTGTGCTTGGTGTGTTGAACCACCCGTTCACCTTGAAGTGGCAGGCCCGTGTTGCACCGCTGCCTGTGCCATCACTGGTGGCGTGGTTTCGGAAACGGCGATAGCTGAAGCTACCATTCGGGTCGAAGAACCAGAATTCATAGCCACTGGTCGTATTGGTGATACCGAACTGGGCGGATACGGCCGTATTGGCACTTGCCACGATGAACTTGTTGTCGATCCAATCGAGCTTGTCGCAGCTGCTCCAGATGAGGCGGTCATCGCCCAAGGGCGAACAGAAACCTCCTCCGGCGCTGATCTGGCTTATTCCGTCGTTCATATTGAACGCGTTGTCGATCACGCGGCGACCATTGGAGCCTGTTTCACGCAGGATATAGCCGAGCAAGCCGTCGCCAGCGTTGTCAGTGATGCGCAACCTGTAGCAGCCGTCAGCTAGGCAGAGGTTCAAAGTGCCGATGCCATTCGCTGGTACCGGGTTGTTCCCGCTGAGAATGGTGGCAACACCGGCCTCATCGAGCACCTCGTAGGTGACGTTGTTCGCTATGCCACTGCCGCTCTGCAACTCGAGGGTGTAGTTGGTGCAAGAGCCGGTCGGCGTGCCCTGGCATGCACAGCTTGCAGTGATCACATCGCCGGTGGTCGCAACATTACCATCATCGCAACTATCTCCTATCCGACCGAATATGGCCGGGCAGTCGTCGGTGTTGTCGAGGGTGTAGCCGACAGGCGGTTCGCATACGTATCCCGCGATGCTGCTGTTCGGATCGCCGAAGCCATCTTCATCCGTATCCGCAAAATAGGTCTGAGGTACGTCTGCCACACCGCAACCACAAGCGCCCGGCAGGACTTTGTTCGGGTCAGTGGGGCAAGCATCCTCGGCATCGCAGGTTCCGTCCTCGTCCGTATCCAGCAAGATGCCTACACAAAGACAGTTCGTCATGAGCGTGTCGTTAACGGTGCAGGCGTTACCATCATCGCACGGGGTGCCAACAGGACCCAAGCCACCGCAGCAGGCTCCAGCACCGGGTACGGTGAAGTCGACCCTGGCACATGCGAGTGGTTGCGAACCGGAGAGATCATTGTAAAGCCTGAGGCTGTAAGGGCCGGCGGGGAGTTCCCATGACTCCCATAAGCAGTTCGATCCACTCCCAGGGCAACCGTTCCCACTTGCTCCACAACCGTTCATTTGACCGAAGTCCACCAAGAGGTCGGTCGTTTCATTGTACAACCCGTAGATGCCTGAGGCATCACTACAGATATTGATCAGTACGAACCCTACGTTCGATGGTGGACATGCCGGCTCGATGGTGATCGCTGGTCCAGCGTTCGGGTCTCCACCAAGATGGGGTGCTATGAATGCAGTGCAGGCACTGTTCCCATCACAAACCCCGTCGTTGTCCGCGTCGACCTCCGGTGTTCCACATCCACAGCCACCGGGAGATGTCTTCAAGGGATCGTTCGGGCATCCGTCGTTGCAATCCGCGGTTCCGTCCATGTCACTATCGACATCGCTGACGCCACAACCACAGGTGCCGGGCGCGATCTTATTGGGATCCGAGGGGCAGGCGTCGTTGCAATCCAAGGTTCCATCATTGTCTGAATCGACATCACTCACGCCACAACCGCAAAGGCCCGGTAGCGTCTTGTTGGGATCGTTCGGGCATCCGTCGTTCAGGTCGCAAGTGCCATCACCATCGGCATCTTGGAAGGTGCCTACACATTGGCAGCCAGCGGTCACCACATCGTTGATCGTGCAGGCGTCGTTGTCGTTGCACGGTGATCCTGGTGTAAGCCCATTGTTGCACACGAAGGGAAGAGTGCTCTCCCCATCGGCTACCGTGAACTCGCGGAACAATGCAATGCTCGTGGCGCTACGGATGTATGGGTTGCTTCCACCGGCGGCCCCCAAGGGCAGCGCCACCCAATCAGTGCCGTTGTAGCTATGCAGCGCACTGTTCGCGCGGTCGAAGTTGACGCCTTCATCCGTACTGTTCCACTGCACTTGCAAGGTGGCCTGGTTCCCGCCATCGGTCTGTTCGGTGATCACCCAAGTGCGTTCCACTTGTTCGTTCACCACTGGGTTACCGGCTGGCGTACCCGGTGAGCTGTAGTCACTATGTACGTTGTCCTGTACACGCGCTCCGAAACGTTCTTGTGGTCCGCTGGTGTTGCTGAGTATCACAGGCAGGTAGCTCGCTCCTGTACCGATGGGGAAGGGATAGTTCGCTCCGCTGACAGGCAAGTTCCTGCGGAAGGAGCCATTGCCATTGGTAACGATGTGGTTCGTTGCATTGCCGCCGACCAGAGCGGCCAGGTTGGTATTGCTCAGTACCAGGTCATTGTTTCCTAGCGTGATGCGGCCGTTGGTGAGCGTGAGGGTTCCTGTCACCGTCTGGCTTCCACCCAGGGTGAGACCGTTGGTGTTGTTCAACGTGAGGTTGCTGATGCTGCCAGTGCCGGTCAATGTTTGTGCGGCACTACCGTTGAAGGGCAGGTTCGTCAGTGTTACACTGCCGTTGTTGGTGAAGGTCGTGCCGGTGAAGGACGAGATGGAGCCCATGAGCGTGCCCGCGTTGCTCACCGGACCGCTGAT
>JAEUTC010000084.1 GCA_016787985.1 Flavobacteriales bacterium
CAGCGGTCAGAGCAGGGGACTCATAATCCCTTGGTCGCAGGTTCAAATCCTGCTGGGCCCACCTTCGTCCGCCTGAACGATCCTCGTAAGGCGGTATTGACTTTGGCGGACTTCGGTGGGCGCAGCCCACATACGAGCCTCATCCACGTGGTTGCATGAGCGAGTCGCGGTCGGGTCAGTGATATGGTTTCACGGCGCTTACGCGCATGAAGACGTCATCGACGAAGAACTCCGCACGTTTGTCCTTGTTCCACAGGTAGAAGCTCAGTCGATCACCCCGAAGCAGGGGCGGCACCGGGATGCGGTATTCGAGCTGCTCCCACACACCGGCTTTGCCCGGCACCGGGTTCATGCGGAAGGGTTGGTAGAAGTAGATCACGCCTTTCGCGTTGCGCACTTCGGTCACTCCCAAGGCGGGCAATGAGGCTTCACTCCTAGCCTCGTAGCGCTGCAGGCCGATCTCCAAGTACAACGCACGACCCACAGGCAGGGTGTCGGTGCTGGCGTTGAAGTAGAGCCCGAACTCGGTGGCGCGATCGTACTGGCACACGGTGGCGGGGCTGTGGGCCCACGGCACTTGCACACGCTTGCCACCGCTCCAAAAGCTGCAGCTGTCGTCCATGCCGCAGGTCTCCTCCAGGATCAGCTCCATGCCGTTGGGGTTGTACGGCGCTTCCTGGTAGTTGCCACCGAGGTTGTCGCGGTGCGCCTCATCGAAACGCAGGAAACTGTAGCGGTACTTGGCGCTATCCATGCTTTCGGGATGTAGGAAACCATGATGGTATTGCCAGAGCTGGGCAAGGTTGAGCGCGATGGTCCCCACCAAGAAGACCCGCACGAGCAGCCAGCGCCATCCGGACCAGCGTTGGAGTACGAGGACCATGGGTACCACCAACACGGGGTAGTGATCGATATAGACCCGGCTCGCGAAACCACCGCCGTAGTACCAGATCCACCAGCTGCTGATCACATAGGTGATGATGGCCCAATAGAGCGCGGCGGTGATGGACTTTACGCGATCGAAGCGCCAGAGCAGCGGTACGGCCAGCGCGGGGAGCAGCATCAAGGGTGTCCATAGGAACAAGCCGCGTCGGAAGCCTATCAGCACCTTGAGCACCTCGGGGCGAGTCCAATGGAAGCCTTCGCCCTTGTACCCGTACTCGTAGAAGTTACCGGTCTGTGCGTACCACAAGGCGGGTTGCACCGCGAACACCGCGATACACGCCAGCGCGGCCAGAAGGGTGGCGCGCTGCCGGAACATCGTGCCGAGGAGCGCGTCAATACCGTTGGCTGCGACAAGTGGTACGGCGAGGACCACCAGTACATTGATGGGTCGGATCAGCACGATGAGACCCAGTAGAGCGCCTGCTCCGATCATCCAACGGGGCGATGCGCCAGTACTGATACGATGAACGGCCAGCAGGAAGGCGGCCACTGCGCTGAACGTGTACACATGCGACCAGCCGGGCTGCATGGCCGCGTATTGCAGCAGCGGTGTGCCCAGCACGAGCGCCACGAGCGTCCAAACGATCACCGCCTCGCGCACACCCATGCTGCGGAACAGTGCGCGCAACGCCAACAGACCGACGAAGAGGTAGACCCAGGCGCCGACGCCAATGGCTTTCTGTTCGTAGGCGCTCAGGCCATCCTTGGTACTCTCCGGATCATTCACCGCGAAGGCGTGACCGATACCGAACCATGGGGCCATGAGCACGCTGGTGCCGCAGTAGTACTTGTTCAGCGTACCTGTGCGGGTGTACTTCACGTAGGTGCTATTGAAGGGCTCATGGCCCAGATCACCCCGGATGAAAACGGCTTGCAGGTAGCCATAGTAGCCGCGGGCATCGCTGCGGATGGTCTCCTTCCAGCCCTGGCCATCGGTGCCACGCCACAAGCCGAACACGGACGTGAGCGCTGTGATGGTCACGAGCGCGTACACCGTGAAAAGCGAAGCGGAACCTCGGATGGGCATGGTGGGCGAAGTTGCGGCTTCGCGCTGGAAGATCAGCCGAATGACGGCAGGACCATGGCCGTGAAGGTGCAGGCCGCACCCAGGAGCATGCCCATGTGCACTTGCGCGTGGGTGTGGTCGCTGGTGAGCAGGCGTGCGGTGCCCAGTGCACCAGCGAGGCCGATGGCGATGACCACGGGCAGGAAGGCTTCCACCCCGTGCACGGCTTCCAATGCGAACAACGCGCCCACCAGACCGCCGATACCGACCATGTGGGCGCTGATCTTCCACCAGAAGGTGATGATAGCGCTGATGCCCACCGCGCACAGGATACCGATGAAGAGCGCGTAGGCGATGGGGTGCAGGGGCGTGCGGAAGAGTAGGTACAGTGTCATGCCACCGTAGAGCAGGGTGATCAAGTAGGGGGCCATGCGTTCCTCGCGCCGTGGTAGTTCCAGATCGGTCACCAGTCCCGCGCGTCGCATGAGCAGCACGCTCATCACCGGGAAGAGGAAGGTCATCACGGCCACCATACCGAGTAAGAGCAGCTTGCCGTTGGGGGGCATGAAGTAGGCCACATGCGGATCCAGCTGCAGCATGGCCCACAAGGTGACCAGTGGCATGAGCAAAGGATGCAGCACATAAGACAGCAAGCGGGCCGCGAAGTGCATGAGAGGGGGCGCTTAGAGCTCCTTGCGCAGGCGTGCCACGGGGATGTTGAGCTGCTCGCGGTACTTCGCCACGGTGCGCCGTGCGATGTTGTACCCTTTGCTCTTCAACAGGGCGGTGAGCTCATCGTCGGTGAGGGGCTTGCGTTTCTCCTCGGCCTCGATGGCGTCCTTCAGGATCTTCTTCACCTCACGCGTGCTCACCTCTTCACCGGCCTCGTTGGTCAGGCTCTCGCTGAAGAAGTACTTCAGCAGGAAGGTGCCGTAGTTGGTCTGCACGTACTTGCTGTTGGCCACACGGCTGATGGTGCTGATGTCCAAGCCCACGCGCTCGGCGATATCCTTCAGGATCATCGGCTTCATCTTGGTCTCATCGCCGGTGAGGAAGAACTCACGCTGGTGTTCCATGATGGCTTCCATGGTCACCAATAGCGTGTTCTGGCGCTGTTTGATGGCATCGATGAACCACTTCGCGCTGTCGAGTTTCTGTTTGATGAACTGGAGCGCCTCGCGTTGGTCCTTGTCCTTCTTGTTCCGCGCGTAGTCCTGCATCATCTCGCGGTAGGCGCGGCTCACCCGAAGTTCGGGGGCGTTGCGTCCGTTGAGGGAGAGCTCGAGCTGGCCGTCGATGGCCATCACCGCGAAATCGGGGATGATCTCCTGCGACGGTTTGTCGGTCTCGCGCATGGTGTTCCCCGGTCTGGGGTTCAGGCGCACGATCAGGTCGATGGCTTCCTTCAGCGCCTCCTCATCGATCTCGAGCCGCTCGAGGATGCGGTCGTAGTGCTTCTTGCTGAAGGCCTCGAAGTTCTTGTCGAGGATCTCCTGGGCCACGCGTTGTTCCAAGCTATGCGGCAGCCGCTCCACCTGGATGAGGAGGCATTCGCGCAGATCACGCGCCCCTACACCGGCGGGGTCCAGCGATTGCACCTCACGGAGTGCTTTTTCCAGTTCGTGTTTCTCGCAAAGCACGTTCTGGGTGAAGGCGAGGTCGTTGACGATGGCGTCGAGCTCGCGGCGCAGGTAGCCATCCTCGTCCAGGTTACCGATGAGGTTCTCGGCGAGCAGCTCGGTGCGCTCATCGATGTCGCGCAGGCTCAGTTGCGCTTTCAGATTGTCTTGGAACGAGGTGCCGCCCGCCAGTGGGATATCCCGTTCTTCCTCGTCGGGCCCGCTGTTCTGTACGCTCAACTTGTAGTCGGGCGTGTCGTCATCCTGGAAGTAGTCGCTCAGGTCGAAGTCGTCGCGTTCGTTGGCCTCGTTCTCGCCCACGTCCTCGTTCTCGGCGATGGCTTGTTCTTCCGAAGGACCGTCCTCCTCATCATGGTCGTCTCCCTCTTCGAGCGCGGGGTTCTCCTCGATCTCCTGCTTGATGCGTTGCTCCAGTTCGGCCGTAGGCACCTGCAGCAGCTTCATCAGTTGGATCTGCTGGGGCGAGAGCTTTTGCTGGAGCTTTTGGAAAAGGCCTTGTTTGAGCATGTCGGGTCAAAAATACGGGGTGCCAGGCACGGGAGGACGAAAGGTGCTGGACGATCCATCGCCGGACGGCTGCTCACCGAAGGGGCGCGCTGGCTCGATCGGTCCGATCCCGGGGTCGCTGTGGTCGCAACTTGCGACGGAGAACCATACCTTGAAGGACCCTATCCCTCTTCCCATCTCGCGCGGCTCGGTTCCACACCGCAGCCATCAGCCTCATCGTGCTTTCCGATCTCGTGCAGTCCAGACATGGAAGGCGCTCCGGACCGGGGGCGTTCCGGGTTCATCAGGTCGTGGTGTGATCCATCTTTGACCGGTGAAGCGAGCAGCGCACTTCTTCCTCCTGAGCATCTTGCTCGTAGCCTGTGGCGACAGCCCCCCGGGGACCTCCGTCGGCCATGTCGAGGCCGACACCTTGACCTATCGGGCCGAGTTGGATACGGCCAAAGCGCGGCTTCAGTCGGGCGAATTGGACGAAGTGGAGGCACTGGTGCGGCCGCTGATCAAGGCCACGGAAGGCAAGCCTGACCTGGGAAAGCAGCGCATGCATGCACTCTCGCTCATGGGGCAGGTGCACAAGCGGCGCTCACAGCTGGATAGTGCACTGATCTGTTACGAGGACGTGCTCATGGCTGCGAGCTTGGCCAATGACACGTTCTGGATCGGATCGGCCTGGGTCAATATCGGAGTGGCCCGTGAGATCCAGGGGGACTATGCCGGAGCGCAAGAAGCGGGCTTGAACGCCTTGCGTTGGAAAGAGGTGCAGGGCGATAGTTTGAGCCTTGCCCGGGTGCTGCACAACCTGAGCGTACTGTACTGGCGGCGCGACAGTATCGATCAAGCGGTGGCGTTGCTCCAGCGCAGCCTGGCCATCAAACGCAAGAAGGATCCACTGAGCTTGGTGACAGGGCTGAATGGGTTGGGCGTCCTGCTCATCGACCAAGCACGTTACGACACGGCCATCGTGGTATTGAAGGAAAGTCTGAAGTTGGTGGACGAACTGGCCGCCGGAGCCGACCGGGAAACACAGCTTAGCAACCTGGGCCTTGCCTTCGAGCGGGCTGGGCACCTGGATAGCGCTGCCCACTTCTACCAGGAAAGCTTGGACCATGCTCGCGCGAGCGGGAATAACGAAGTAGGGATCCGTTCGCTCTATGGCTTGGGCGATGTTCGCCGTGCACAAGGTCGGCTGTCCGAAGCGCGACCGCTGTTGGACAGTAGTCTGGCGATCGCCACACGCATCGGTTCCTTGGAGGACATGAAAGAGGCGCATGCCTCCTTGATCATCCTTCACGAGGAGTTGAACGATCCCGGGACGGCCTTGGAGCATTACAAAGTGTACCATGAGCTGAACGACTCGCTCATGAATGAGTCCACCCGAGCGGAGATGGCAGAGCTGCAACTGCGCTATGACACCGAGCACAAGGATCGTGAGAATGCTGAACTGCGCAATGCCCAGGAGGTGGCCATGCTCCGCGCCGATCGGAACCGATGGATCGCGGTCGGCATCGGTGTGCTGGCCCTCGCCGTCGTGGTGCTGGGGTGGTCGATCGGTCAGCGCAACAAGCAGCGCGCACGGCAGCGCGAGGCGGAATTGGAGCAGGAAGCACTGCGCTTGCAGATGGACCCGCATTTCCTCTTCAACGCGTTGAATACGATACCCGGTCTCTATGCCGGTGGTGATACGGCAACGGCCAACGATCACGTGGGTCATCTTTCCCGTTTCCTTCGGTTGGTGTTGGAGACGAGCAGGCGGCGCACGATCCCGTTGGAGCAAGAGGTGCAGCTTGTGGAGAATTACCTGCGCATCAGCGCGAATCGCAGGCTTGGCAGCTTCACGTGGGAGTTGAAGGTGATGCCCTATGTGCAAGCGGAACGCATCGCTGTACCACCGATGCTGATACAGCCAGTGGTGGAGAACGCGATCGAACACGGCTTGAACGGCGTGGTGAAGGGCCACTTGAGCGTGTTGGTGGATCGTGCGGGAAGTGTGCTGCACATCGAAGTGAAGGACAACGGCGTGGGACGATCGGTGGCGGCATCCAGACCATCGCGGCGGAACGGCACGTCAATGGGTATCGATCTGGTGCGGAAACGGATCGCTTTGTTCGATCGCACCACGAACATCAGCGATGCGGTGGACCTCCGGGATGACCTCGCGGCTGACGGATCCCCGCGCGGCACCATCGTCACCATACGTTTGCGGGTACAAATGATGAGCGAACATGCTGCGGTTGGCGATCGTGGATGATGAGGCGCCTGCGCGGGCCAACTTGCGTGCGGCGTTGGGATCGATCCCGGTCGACGTGGAGGTGGTGGGGGAGGCGCACAACGTGACCAGTGCGCTCGAACTACTGGAGTCGGAGCGGCCGGATGTGGTGCTCTTGGACATCTGGTTGGGGGATGGAACAGGATTCGATGTGCTGGAACGGCTTTCACACGATGACACACGTGTGATCTTCATCACCGCCTTCGACAACTACGCAGTGCGCGCGTTCAAGAGCGGCGCGTTGCACTACTTGTTGAAGCCCGTAGTGCGCGATGAGCTGCACCAGGCGTTGGAGCGCGCTGCTACAGGACCTTCGCTTCCGCCGGATGCCTTGCAGCACGTGCGGCGCGCATTGGCGGACCGGATCACCATACCCACTTCTGAAGGGTTCCATGTGCTGGTGCCGGCAGAGATCGTTCGGTGCGAGAGCGACGGGAACTACACCCGCTTCCATCTCCACAACGGTGAGCGGATCATGGCTTCGCGCACCTTGAAGGAGTTCGACACACAACTCGAACCGTACGGTTTCATGCGGGTACATCTTTCGCATGTGGTGAACATGGCACAGGTGAAGATGTACCTGCACCGCGATGGAGGCACCTTGCTGTTACGTGATGGTCAGGAGGTGCCCGTATCCCATCGGCGTCGGCAGGAAGTGATCGAAGCCCTCGGTCGCCGGTCGACGAACCCCAAGGCCTGAGCGCCTAGGCTCGCTTTCGCCAAGAACTGTTAACGCGGGAGGCCCTTTTGAACCCTGCGGCCTGGTCCTTGTCATATGGGCACTAAACCGAACAGGACCATGAAGAAGCTGATGATCATTGCCGCACTGGCCAGCATGACCCTGGCTGCGCAGGCCCAGGAGAAGGACAAGAAGACACCGCAGGAGCGCGCGAAGATGCGCACGGAGCACATGTCGAAGGAGCTGGGCCTAAGCCCGGAGCAGCAAGCGAAGGTGGAAGCCATCAACCTGAAATACGCGGATCAGGTCGAAGCCGTGCGTTCGGAACGCGAGGCGGAACGCACCGCGAAGCGCGAAGCGGCCAAAGCGATGCATGATGCGCATGATGCGGAAATGAAAGCCGTGCTGACCGCTGATCAGTACACCAAGTGGGTGGCCAAGAAGCAGGAAGCGAAGGCCAAGCACATGGAGAAGCGCAAGAAGATGCGAGAAGACCGAAAGGGTAACTAAGGTTGCCTGGAAGGTGGTTGAGAGCCCTGCATGGTCCGCCATGCAGGGCTTCGCATTACTACCTTGGCGGAATGCGAAAGGTGTTGCTGTCGTTGGCTTTGATCGCCGGCATAGGACGTGTTCTAGGTCAACGTACGGATACGTTGTGGTTCCGGTCGGTGGCCTTCGGTGCAGAACGTTCGGTGGTGGTCCACCTGCCCGAGTTCCATCGCCTGGCCAGTGATCAGGTGCGGATGCCGGTGATCATCCTCCTTGATGGTCAACATGACTGGTTCATTGATCCACTGCTGAACGACATCCGCTTTTTGCAGTACACGCACCAGGTGCCTCAGGCCATCGTGGTCACGGTGCCGCATGTGGACCGCGTGATCGAGAGCGCGTCGGACAGTATTTCTCAGCCCACGATGCCCTTACTGGACTTGTTGATCAACGAGCTACCTCCACTGTTGCAGCCTTACAACCCGGGCGATGTGACCGTAATGGTGGGGCACTCGTTCACGGCCAGCTTCGCGCTCTACGCCTACCTGGCCGCGCCCGAGGCCTTCGATGCGGTGATCGCGCTCTCGCCCTTGCACCTCGTGGGTCGTTCCCTTCCGTTGGTGGCCGATCGCTTGGAGCAGGAGAGGGATGAGCGGGTGCTGGTGGCCGTGGGCGGTGCGGAGCGTCTCAATGATGGTGGCCATTACGCCGACGTGATCGCTGCCATGCAACGTGCTGCACCTGAGCGCACGGCGGATCGTCTGCTCTTGCGCACGTATCCCAGCGCAGGCCACACCTCGCTGCCCATCATTGCCTTTCCCGATCTGCTGGCGACACTTTTCGCGCCATACGCACTGCGTGATTCACTTGCATCGGTGGACGGGAACTACAAGCTGGTACAACCTCCGCCGCCACCAGCACGATTGCTACAGCGACTCGAGGACGGTTGGGACTTCCTGGACGGGACACTGCCGTGGGACCTGGCTGAAGCCAACGGATTGATCTCTAGGTTGGAGAATAGCGGCTATATGGACCATGTGGTCGCTCTGCTCCAACGCGCCATCACCTTGTATCCGAACGAGTACTACTTCCATGCTTGGTTAGGGAAAGCCTTGCTGGAAAGGGATCCAGCGATGGCGAAGCAGTCCTTGAGCAAGGCCTTGGCAGTGCAGGCTGTTCACGCACGTGACGATGCGGACTACGAGGAGATGAAGGCGGATATCGAAGGGATGTTGAAGTGAGGCATCACCGGACCCGGATCGGTGCGGTCAGCCTTTCGCCGCCTCCACCATGGCCGCCACGTTCTTGGGTGCATTTCCGATGAAGATCTTCTTTCCGATGATGATCACGGGGCGTTTGAGGAAGGTGTATTCCTGCAGGATGTACTTGCGATAGTCCTTCTCCGTCAGCTTCATTTCGTTCAGCCCCATGCTGCGGTACTTCATGGCGATCTTGCTGAAGAGCGCCTCGTAGCTGCCCGCCATCTTCTTCATCTCATCGAGCTGAGCAGCGGTGATGGGCTGGGTCTTGATCTCCTGCTGTTCGAAGCGTTCGATCTTGGGGATCTCGCCGAGGATGCGCTGGCAAGTGCCACAGTTGCCGAGGTGGTAGATCTTCATCATGTCCTACAAAGGAATGACCGGCTGAATTGTTCGCGCAATGGACCGATATCTTCCTCCGAGTAGGTAGTGAAGGTTCCGGAGCTACTTTCGCGACCAACGCACACCCATGTATACCGGACTGAAGCATTTCCACTCCTACGTCGCCTACCTCGTTCTGCTGCTGCTGCTGATCGCTGTGCTGCATGCGGTCCTCTCTTTGGTGAACAAGCGACCGTTCACCGCCACCAGCAAGAAGTTCACCTTGTTCGGCCTGGTGAGCGCGCACGTGCAGCTGCTCTTCGGCTTCTTCCTCTATTTCACCTCGCCGGTGGGTTTCAGCAACCTCTCTGGGGAGACCATGGGCAACAGCCTCTCCCGCCTGTTCGCCTTGGAACACCCCCTCACGATGGTGTTGGCGATCGTGTTGATCACGTTCGGTTACTCCAAAGCGAAACGTACCACCGACGACCGCAAGAAGTTCAAGTTGATCGCGTGGTGTTATGGCATCGGTCTGGTGCTGATCCTGTCGCGGATCCCTTGGATGGTGTGGCCATCATAGGGGCTCCATGGCGCGCAAGAGTCCGATGATCGTACGGCCTTGATCGGTCAACGCATACTCCACGTGCAAAGGCTTCTGCTGCACCACCGTGCGTGTTAGGAGCTGGTCCCTCTCCAGATCGCGTAGGGCGTTGGTGATCGCCTGTTTGTTGCTTTCGCGTATCGTGCGCAGGAGCTGATTGAATCGTACGGGTGCTTCGGCCGCAGCACGGAGGACCTGCGGTTTCCATTTTCCGGATATGCTTCGCAACGCTCGTTCGGCCGGGCATTCCGGGTTGTCAGAGGTGGTCAACTTGGTTTGACTGCTTGTGGCGCGGCCCATAGGTCCGGATCTTTGTGCCGCAAGTTACCCGCTCATGCCACGAACACCGCTCGTCGCGTTCATCGCCTTCTGTTCCACATTCGTTGCCTGTGCACAGCCCGACCCTATCATGGAGAAGACCGCCGACCCCTTGCGTTGCGATACCGTCACTGGCGCGTGTACCATTCCCGGTCATGACTCCGTTGCGCATGGCGATCACAGGACTGATCCTGCCCACACGACCAAGCCGATCACCCTACTGTACTTCACCGATCCCATCTGCAGCAGCTGCTGGGGCACGGAGCCACAATTGCGCCGCTTGAAAGCCGAGTATGGCGATGCCATCGATATCCAATACCACATGGGTGGCCTGCTGCCTTCTTGGGACGTGTACAACAGCGGCGGCATCAGCAAGCCCAGCGATGTAGCGGGCCATTGGGATGAAGTGAGCCCACACTACCGCATGCCCATCCTCGGCGATGTGTGGTTGGAGGATCCGTTGCCCAGCAGCTACCCACCTAGCATCGCCTTCAAGGCCGCCGAGTTGCAGGACCACACGAAGGCTCTGATCTTCTTGCGCCGGATGCGGGAGCAGGTGTTGGTGGAGAAGAAGAACATCACCAAGTGGCCTGTCATCGCCGAGGCTGCCATATTCGCGCAGTTGGATACCGCACGCTTGCATGCCGACTTCACCGGCGCAGCGAACGCGCTTTTCCAGGCCGACCTCACCTTGGCACGCTCCCTGGGTGTGCGGGGCTTCCCCACGTTCATCTTCAGCAACGCGGCGGGCGAGCGGCAGCAGGTGTATGGTGCCCGGCCCTATGCGCAGTTCGAGGCGGCGGTGAAGGCGATGAAGCCTGATGCGCAGGCAAAGCCGCTACCGGTTTCATTGAGCGATCTGTTCAAGGTGCACAGCTCCTGGTGTGCGGAGGAAGTGGCCGTAGCCTTGGGCATCACGCATGAGCAGGCGCTACAACAGCTGAAGCATCTGCAAGCCAACGGGAAGCTCATCTCCGTGGATACGCGGAACGGGAGTGTGTGGCGGGGGAAGTAGGGCTTAGAACTCCCCACTCCTAGGCGTCCGCGGACCTGCCGGCTAAGGCGTGAAAGGGGATGACCTCTTGGATCGGGTGGGGGTGACCGCGTTACCGATCGAGCACGAGCCTGCCGCTACCGATAGTTCTCCCATTCTGTGCGACACTGATGACATAGAAGCCTGATGGGAGATCTTCGCAATCGAACTCGTTGCGATCACCGAAGATGGGCCCGGATCGTTTGATGGCTCGTCCGAGCGCATCCGTGATCGTTGCCGACCAGGGTGTTCCTGGATCAACGGAATAGGTGAGTGTGAACCGGTCATTGGCCGGGTTGGGCCAGAGATGAAGGTCTGATGGTGGACCAGACGCTTCGGCGACCTGCGTGATAATGGGGGGCGCCACTGCCATGAAGAACCTGCGCTGGGAACCGGCAAGGTTGTTGGCCTCGGCACCCAGGAAGATCTTTGTTGGTGTGGCCTTTATCGCAAGTACCTCAGCGCAGATGTCGCCGAAGTCCGGCAGCCAGTTCGGTGTGAAGTTTCCGGTCACGGTATCCACAGCAACCGCCGAGTAGAACACATCGGGAACACCGTTGATCGATGTGATCACCCCGCCGAGGTAAATGACGTTGCCCAGTTCGTCCATGGCACTTACCCTGCCTTCGATCAACGGGTTCCATGGGATATGCGTGTGATCCTGATCGAGCTGATACCCGAGCAGGCCGAAGTAGGTACCCGAGGCAAAGATGGTGTCGAAAGCACCACCCGCCAGAACGTCGTTGCCTCGTACGAGCAGGCACTCCGTGATGATCGGATCGTCCTGGTCCGTGTAAATGTGATCCAATGCAAGTCCGGTATTCGGGTCCAATGCCGCAAGGCCCCGCCGTTCAGCCCCGCCCATGTCGCCGAAGATCCCGCCGACGATCACCGTATCCGCCCAGAGCTCGATGTCGTTGACGTAGAATGTCGTCGTAGTGATCGGGTTCCAAGCGGTCAAGGCACCATCCGTTGTGTTCACCGCGGCGATCCGGTTCCTCGGTTGTCCACCCACGCTCCATAAGGTGCCGCCCAAGTAGACCGTCCCTTCATGCACCTTGAGCGCCTTCACGTAGGCGCCATCCACGCTCGGGTCCCAGGCGGTCAATGCGCCGGTCGATACATCATATGCTGCTGCGCCCATGCGAGGAAGACCTTCCGCAGAAATGAAGCTGCCACCGATATACAGTGTATTGCCGGCAATGTCCATGTCCCCCACGCGCTGATGAGTGCTGGGTCCTCCGGCATTGGCCAATGCAGGTGCCCAAGGGAGCAGTTGGCCGGTGGACATGCGGAAGGCGCACAGTCCGTTGCGTTGCGCACCATTGGCGATGTGGAAGCGGCCGCCGATAAGAACATCAGTACCAGCGCCACCCATCGCATTCACATAACTGCCTGGGATGGGCGCCCATGATAGTAGGGTTCCTTCGTACCGATCGATCGCGGCCACGTGCTGCCTGGGCTCTCCGTCCACATCGCTGAACATGCCACCGAAATAGATACGGTCCTGGCTTGCATGAATGACGTTGACACGAGCACCTGTTCCGCTATTGATATCCACAGAGAGCGGGAGCAAGGAGAGCGTGGGAAGATGCACGCCCCCCAGATTATTGCGCTCCTGGCCTGACAGGCTGTTGAAGTCGCCGCCAATGAGCAAGGTGTCTCCAACCACCACCAGAGCGTATACCGTATTGTTCGGCTGGATCGGGTGTATCGCTGTATCGCCGACGATCAGGTCAGCCGTTAGCATGGACACTATCTCCATGCCGCCCGAAGCGACGAATGTACCGGCGATGTGCATGGTATCGCCGTAGGCCGCCAGGCATTGCGCGGCGCCCTCCACTATTGGCTGCCAGGGGTGCACGGATCCGTCAGTGAGGTCGATCGCCCCCAACGAAGTTCTCGTCTGGTCACCAAGCATGTTGAATTCGCCGGCCATGTACAACACATCACCTACGATCTCCAGGTCCTGTATGACCCCGTTCGGGTTGTTGGGGAATGCACTGAGCACGGCGCTCCCCGTATCCATGCTTACAAGATTCTCGAAAGGAGATCCGTTCAGCGTGTCCAACCGCCCGGCGATGATCAACTGGTCGTTCCATAAGACCATGTCGGTCACATCGGTGTACAAGGCACCGTTCACTTGGACGGACGGGTCCACGGTGCGGTCAGGCAGAATGCGCCTGACAAAGGCTACTGGAAGATTGCACCAATGCATCGTATCGATCCGTGCGCTTCCACCCACGTACCATCCACCGACGCCATCACTGATCACCACGTTCACATCACCATCGATGATGCCGAAGGAAGGAGCACTGGTGCCGGAAACTGCATCGACCGGGAGCAGACCACCAGTGAACGGACCCACGTGCGTGAAATCACCGCCGACGAACAGGGTGTCGCCTTTCGTCGCGAAGCAACGTACTGCTCCGTTCGTATCCCAGAAGGAGAGGTCTGGAGATTGAGCAATTGCTAGACCCGCGATGGAATACAGCGCAGCAACGACCCAGTATTTGTTCATCGGGGTGAGGGGTTACGTACAAGACGCAAGTAGGATCGTCAATGCTGCTTCGATGCTCCTCCTCAGAACTCCGCGCTCTTCGGCGTCCGTGGGAACGGGATCATCCGCCGTTCGGCGGATTCCCCCATGCCCTTAGAACTCGGCTGACTTTGGTGTCCTTGGGAATGGAATAACATCCCGGATATTCCCCATCCCCGTCACGAAGAGCACGAAGCGCTCCAGGCCCATGCCGAAGCCTGCGTGGGGCACGGTGCCGAAGCGGCGGGTGTCCAGGTACCACCAGAGTTCTTCGGCGGGCACGTGCATCTCCTTCATGCGTGCTTCCAACACATCGAGGCGCTCTTCGCGTTGACTTCCACCGATGATCTCGCCGATGCCGGGGAAGAGCACGTCCATGGCGGCCACGGTGGTGCCCTTGTCGCTGTAGCCGAAGTCGCCGGGGCCGTTGGTGCGCATGTAGAAGGCCTTGATCTTGCCGGGATAGCCCGTGACGATCACCGGTTTCTTGAAGTGCTTCTCCACCAGGTAGCGCTCGTGCTCGCTCTGCAGGTCGATGCCCCACTCCACAGGGAACTGGAACTGCTTCTTCTGATGGGGCTTGCTGCGCAAGAGGATCTCGATCGCGTCGGTGTAGGTGATCCGCTCGAAGGGGTTAGCCAGCACGAAGTTCAAGCGGTCGATCAGGCCCATCTCCGCGCGTTGTTCCTTCGGCTTGGTGGCTTCCTCTTCCTTCAGGCGCGCATCCAGGAACTGCAGGTCGTCCATGCTGGTGCGCAGCACGCGGGCGATGAGGTGCTTGCAGAGGCCTTCGGCGAGGTCCATGTCGCCTGCGAGGTCCATGAAGGCGGCCTCGGGCTCGATCATCCAGAACTCGGCGAGGTGGCGCGCGGTGTTGCTGTTCTCGGCGCGGAAGGTGGGGCCGAAGGTGTAGACCTTGCCCAGTGCCAGTGCGGAGAGTTCGGCTTGCAGCTGACCGCTTACCGTAAGCCGTGATTCCGCGCCGAAGAAGTCCTCCTTGAAGTCCACTTCACCGGCCTCGTTCAGCGGCGGATTCTTCGCATCCAAGGTGCTCACGCGGAACATCTCACCCGCGCCCTCCGCATCACTCGCGGTGATGATCGGGCTGTGGAAGTAGTTATAGCCGAGGCTGTCGAAGTACTCGTGAATGCCGAAGCTCACCTGGTGGCGGATGCGGAAGATGGCGCTGTAGGTGTTGGTGCGGAAGCGCAGGTGGGCATTCTCGCGCAGGAACTCCAGGCTGTGCTTCTTGGGCTGGATGGGGTACTTCTCCGGATCGCTGTCGCCCAGTACTTCCACGGCGGTCACCTGCATCTCCGCGCGCTGGCCGCTGCCCTTGCTCTCCACGATCACGCCGGTGCATTTCACGGCCGCACTGGTGGTGAAGCGGGCGCGGGTCTCCGGCCCCACCTGCTCCTGGTCGATCACGCACTGCAGGTTGCGGATGGTGCTGCCATCGTTCAGTGCGATGAAGCGGTCGTTGCGGAAGGTGCGCACCCAGCCGGCCACGGTAACGGTGGTGTTGGTGAGGGTGGTGTCGTCGAGGACGTGCTTGATGGAGGTCATGGATCAGATGGGCAGATGATCAGATGATCAGACAATGGGAGTGCCTGCTTCCGACCGAACTGGCCGCAAAGGAACGAAGGCGGCGCTTCACCGAACGGATCGCTGCTACCGCGCGGCTGTCAGCGCTTGATCACGCGTTCCGCCGCCATTACCTCGCCTCCATCACCCAAGAGCAGCAGGGTGTAGGCGCCCGTGGGCAAGGAGGCCATTGAGATGGGCGTTGGCGCTTCTCCGATGGACAACGAACCACCGCGCACCGTTCGGCCCTGATCATCGATCACGGTGTACTGAACAACATCGTCGTTCAAGGCAGCCGCGTCGACCCGGATGAGGTCCTCGGTCGGATTGGGGAAGACCCGTATCGTGTTCGGGATACACGAGACGTTGGTCGTTGGGAGCGTGGTGCTCTGGCCGTCCTGGTCGATCTGCAGAAGGCGGTAGTAGAGCACGGCAGCTGGTGTAGGCGCGGGATCATGGTGAGCATAATCCATCTGTTGATGGCTGTGGCCTGCTGCTGCTACCTGGCCGATATCCGTCCAATGGGAACCATCCGCACTGCGTTGCACCACGAAGTGGCTGCTGTTCTCTTCGGTGCCGGTGGCCCACGCCAATTGCACCGTACCATTCGAACAGGTCGCGTCGAACCGCAGCAGCTCCACCGGCAAGGGCACGTTGTTGTGGGTGCCCAGCCCGTCGAGGTAGCCGGGCATATAGCGCCATGGGCCGAAGACCTGGCCTGTAATGGCCGTGGCAGGATCGTAGCGCAGGCGGGCGCGCACCTTGGTGGCGGTTATCCCCGCTCCGCCGCCGGGTTTGTCGATCAGGTTCTTCAGCTCCACGCCGGCAACTGCACCGGGATTGAAGGTGGCCTGCTCGGCCGTGAGCGCGGTGCTGTTGTTCACCAGGCCATTGCTTCCGGTGCTGAAGGCGGCACCCTGGATCCGGGTCTCCCAAACGAGTTTCGTTCTCGTGCGGCCCAGGAAGGGGCGTGCGAATAGCCCGGCCCCGAATTGCGGGATCGGCAGATTCGCTGCAGTGATCGGAGTGGTGAGGTCCGTCTCGTAGAGCCTGAAGTGGCCTCGGGCAAGGGTTGAGCTGGTATTGCCGAAGTGGACGACGGCGATATTCGACGTGTATTGACCGATCAACAGATCGCTGTACCCATCCCCGTTCACATCACCCGCACCAGCCGCGCTGTGCGAGCCACTGCCAAGGATGGTGAGGTCCGGCAAGTTGGTGGGCGCCCCGAAAATGGGGCCACCCAGACCCCATTGCCCACCGAAGTAGATCCTGGCCCCCACAGCGCATTCACTGACCACCACATCGCTGTAGCCATCGGCGTTCAGATCGCCCGCGCTGGCCACCGTGGCGCCGTAGAAGCCCCCTCCGCCCAGAATGGAGCTCCAAGAAGGAGCGATCGATACACCAGCGGGACCACCGTGATGGATGTGCGCCTGGAAGCCCATCCGCGCCATGATCACATCGCTGTAGCCATCCCCGTTCACATCGCCGACGCCACTGGCACAGGCCCCGCTGTGGGGGTTCGAGCCGAAGCGCTGGCCTACGAGGGTATGGTTGAAAATGGAGGCAGGCAATGCGGGCAATCCCCCAGGTCCGCCATGGAAGATCACCACCCGGCCCCGGTCGGAGTTGAAGCCGCCTGCGCCGATGATCACATCGCTGTAGCCGTCGCCGTTCACATCGCCCGCGCCATCCACGCCTTCACCGTAGTTGCTGTTCGGCAGGTGCGGTGCGTCGAAGGGCGCCGAGATCCAATCGGGTGTGGCGCTGAGTCCTGTGGGACTTCCGTGGTACACCATGGCACGGCCTGCACCGGTGTTGTGTGCCGGTTGCCCGATGATGACATCGGCATAGCCGTCGGCATTCACATCGCCCGCACAGCTCACACTGAAACCGAAGCGGGTGTTCACCGTGCCAGAAACCGTCCAGTTCGGTGCAGCCGACAGACCGGCGGACGAGCCGTGGTAGACATGCACCGTACCTCCTTGCTCAGCCCCGATGATCACGTCGCTGAAACCATCGCCGTTCACGTCGCCTGCGCCGGAGACGCAGTACCCGAAGCCGGCGATCGCCATCTGGATGTATGTTCGGTCAGGCACGAGCGAGGTGCCCACCGGAGACCCGTAATGGACGTATGCTCTATTTCCACCCGGTGCACCGATGATCACATCGCTGTATCCATCGCCGTTGACATCGCCAGCGCTGGCCACGGTCCTGCCGTAGGCTAATGAACCAACGGGCCCCAAGAGCACGCGATCGGCCGTGTTGCTGATGGACGCTGCAGCACCGGGATAACACCGCACGCGTCCCTCGTTGGTGAGGGTGCCATCGTGGAATTGGGCACCAACGATCACATCGCTGAAGCCGTCGCCGTTGAAGTCTCCTGCACTTGCCACGCTGCGTCCGAAGCGCGCGGTCGCCTGGAACCCGGACAGGCTCGTGGGCACTGCACTGATGCCGGTGGACATGCCCAGGAACAGGTCTACTTCTCCACCGCTCGAGTGTAGTGGTGAACCGGACAAGACATCGGCGTATCCGTCGCCGTTCACATCACCCGCGCAGGCCACGCTGCTGCCACGCTGTTCACCAGTGAAGTCCGGCTCAAGGGTCTGGTGAACGATGGTCAAGCCCGAGGCATTTCCGCGCGCGATCTGAATGCGGCCTTCGTCCGTTTGACCGCCATCCCATAGCGGCGTACCCACCACCACATCGCTGTACCCATCGTTGTCCACATCGCCGGCGCTGGCCACGCTGGTGCCCGCATTGGCACTGGCCTGGTCGCTTTCCACGGTCCAATGCACGGCCGTCTGCAGACCGGTGGCGCTGCCTAAGTGCACCACCGCCCGTCCTTCATCGGCCTGGCCGCTGTCGTAGAGCGGTGCGCCGTAGATGATGTCGCTGTAACCATCGCCGTTCACGTCACCGGCGCATGCCACGCTGGCTCCGGCGTTCGCACCGTCCTGGTTGCCTTCGGTGAGCCAGGTGACCGAGCCGGGCAGTCCGGTAGCGCTGCCGTGGAAGACGAAGACCCTGCCTTCGTTGGTGTTGCCCGAGTCGAAGAACGGTGCACCGAAGATGATGTCGCTGTAACCATCGCCGTTCACATCGCCGGCGCAGGCCACGCTACGCCCCAGATAGGACGTGGCCTGATCGCGCTCGTAGGTCCAGTTCGGCGTGGCCGATAACCCACTGCTGCTGCCGTGGAACACGTAAACACGTCCCTCATCGGTCTGGCCGTTGTCCAGGTGGGGTGCGCCCACGATCACATCGCTGTAACCGTCGCCGTTCACATCGCCGGCCGTGGATACGCAATACCCGAACTGTGCCGTTGCGGAATTGGATTCGTAGGTCCAGCTGGGGGTTGTGGATGGCCCCGAAGCGCTGCCATGGTACACCACCACGCGGCCTTCATTGGTCTGGCCATTGTCGTAGAGGTGATGCCCAACGATGATGTCGCTGTAGCCGTCTCCGTTCACATCGCCAGCGGAGGCTACGCTCCAGCCGAACTCGCTGTTGGACTGTCCACCGTCCATGGTCCACACCGGTGTGGTCACCAGCGGATCCACGGTCACGGGGTAGTGGGCCAACGCATCATCCACGGTGATGCGGATGGTATCACCACTGAGGGTCATCTGGGCGGGCAACGTATCGCCATCGGCGTCCCAAACGCACAGCCCGCTGTAGCGAAGGACCTTGACCGATCCGGCGTTGGTGAACGAGATCGAGTTCTGGCCATCCTCCATGGGGTGAAGGCCACCGGCCACGGACAGGAACAGTTCCACAGGTCCGGTGCCGTGCAGGCGCTCGTGCAGGATGAAGTTCTGGCGGATGCCTTCGTCGGTGTTCACATGCTCCACATCGAAAGGGCCGTGCCGAGCAAGCGTGCGCTGTTCCGATCGCTCCACCTCGGGGGTGGTCACAGGAAGGAACCGATCATCGGAGCGATCGATGCGATGCAACATAATGGACACGGACCATGGCGCTGCCCCTTCATCTGTGGGCGAAAGAAGCATGCCGTCGTTCCGAATGGAGGCTTTCAACCCTTGCGGGTCGGTCCACTCCACGTTCTTGGTCGAGCGATCAGCGATCGACCGTTCCTCAGCGACTGGCAACGCTGGCATGTTGGAACGTACTGCACGGTGTTCCACCAGGTCCTGTTGGGTCGGATCCGGTTCCTCGGTCACGCTCTGCGGTGCCACCGTTCTGGTGCAGGCCGTCAATGCCAACAGCAGCCCTGTGTACCAGAGCAAAGAAGTTGGAGATGATCGCGGGTGCATGGCTGTGCAGGACCGATCTGATCCGGGTGCAAGCTCCGCGTGCGCACAGCACGGGGCAATAACCTGTGCGGGTTAACGCCGTTCCAGTTCCGCGATGCGTTTCTCCAGCCGTTCGATGATGGCCTGTTGCTCTTGCACGGCTTTCACCAAGGGCACCACGAATTCGGCGTAGCGCAGGCCGTACAGGTCCTGATCGTTCTTTGGTGCGTCCACGCCACTGAAGTCGAAGCCGGTCTCGTTGGCGACCTTCTCCACCTCCTGGGCGATGAAACCGGTATAACGCAAGGCCTCTTGTTCACTGATGCTTTGTTCCGCATCGGTGTCGTCCATCGGAAGCACATTGCCATCCTTGTCCTTCGTTACACCTTCTTTGCGGAAGGCCCGGAGTTTGGACACATCGTAGGTGTAGGTCACCGGTCGAAGTTTCAGAATGAAGTCCAGGCCTTTGACATCGGCGCTTACCTGCTGTTTGAAGCGACCGTCGCTCACGGTCGTCCATCCGACCTGACCACCGATGCTGGTGACCAAGGAGTTTCCTACGCGCACCATGTTGGTGGCCGTGGGCCTTGCGTCATATCCGAGCGCGGTCGTGTTGCCGAAGCCGTTCGCCGACGGACCTGCGGTGCGTCCGATGGCCGTGTTGTTATGTCCGGTGCTATTGTTCTCGAGTGCGTTGAAGCCGATCCCGGTATTGTAGCGTGCGGATGTCAGAGCACCTCCAGCGCTGAAGCCTAGCGCCGTGTTGTACTCGCCATTGCCAGCGGTCTGGCCAAGTGAATAAGCGCCGACGGCCGTATTGCCTGCGCCAGTGGTATTGGAGGTCAGCGCACCGGTACCCACACCCGTATTGGATGTGCCACTCGAATTGCTGGTCAGTGTGAACGAACCAACAGCGGTATTGTCCGAGGAGAGCGAGTTTCGCAAGGTGTTATAGCCCACCGCGGTGCAGTTCAGGCCGGAGATGTTCGCGAACATCGCCTTGCTTCCGACGGCCGTGTTGTAGTAGCCGTCCATCACGGCGATCTTCCCACCAGGTAGAGCGAGGCCGTCGGCATTGTTGTACAATGCGCTATCACCGATGGCCACCAGATTGCCCCGGTTGTTGTTACGCCGAAGGGCATGCACACCGACCGCAACATTGGAATGACCGATGGTGTTGTCCGCAGCAGCATTCGCTCCAACGGCCACGTTGTTCGATCCCGTGGTGGTAAGCAAAGTGCCCAGGCCCACGGCCGTGTTCTGCGTGCCTCCGTTCCCGCTGAACATGGCCAGGGCGCCCACTGCCGTGTTGGAAGTGCCGGTGACAGAAGAGCGCAATGCTCCGGCGCCGACCGCACAATTGCTGGAGCCCGAGGTCAAGCTGGTGAGCGCTGCGCTTCCGATGGCTGTATTGGTGCCGCCAGTGGTCACGGTGTCCAACGCGTTCGATCCCACAGCGGTGTTGTCCGCTGCAGTGGAATAGCGCAAAGCACCTTTTCCAACGGCCGTGTTCCCGGTGCCGGTGGCGTTCGCCATGGCCTGGTGTCCGAAGGCGGTGAGCGCCGTGGACGGGCTCACCCATCCCGCGCGCTGAGCGTTCACCCGCATCTCCAACGCCACGTTGTCCGTGGTGCCGATGAAGTGGGTGCCCGCGATCGTGGCCGCGTTGCCCGTCAATGCCCAGCCGTTCGCGCTCCCAGCGGGTCCTTGAGGGCCTTGGGGGCCGATCAGTGATGTGCCCGTGCCCCAACCACCTGCGGTCTTCGGGCCGAAGATGGCATCACTCGTGGTGTTGATGTAGAAGTCGCCCAGCGCACCGATGCCGACCGCTGGATCGGTGGTGCCGTTCAGCACGGATCTACCGTCCGTACCGTTGGTGCCATTGCTACCCGGAGTTCCTTGTGGACCTGTTGCACCGGTCGGGCCAGCAACACCTTGTGGACCTTGTGCACCGGTAGCGCCGGCAGGTCCTGTGGCGCCAGTGGCTCCTTGTGGACCGGTAGCCCCGATGGGCCCTGCAGGTCCTGTTGCACCTTGTGGCCCCATGGGTCCTGTTGCTCCCGCCGGGCCTGTATTTCCCGTGGCCCCCTGCGGACCTTGAGGACCAGTAGCTCCTGGCGTACCACTAGGCCCTTGTGGCCCCACTAGGGAGGTGCCTACGCCCCAGCTACCAGCTGTCTTAGGGCCGTAGATCATATCGCTCGTGGTGTTGATGTAGAAGTCGCCGTTTGCACCGATGGCACTTGCCGGTACCGTCGTGCCATTGAGCACGGTGCGGCCGTCAGCGCCCGCGGCCCCGGTCGCACCTGTGGCGCCGGTAGCCCCTTGCTGGCCCGCTGGCCCTGTGGCGCCCGTGGCACCGGTAGCACCGGCTGGCCCCGTGGCTCCTTGTGGTCCCGCAGGTCCTTGCGGCCCGGTCGGCCCTTGAATGGAGCCGACATTCTCCCAGGTATTGGTGTTGTTGCTCCACACATACAGGCTGCCGTTCACCAGGTATGCATCACCGGGGTCGCCCGTACCCGGTAGTTGGTTCACGTTGGTGAGCGAGCCGAGGATGGTCACCCCGGTCCCATCCGCACCTGCGGGTCCTTGCGGTCCTACAGGTCCTTGGGCACCTTGAGGCCCCTGTGGTCCTTGCGCACCTGTGGCGCCAGTCGGTCCAGTAGCGCCGGCGGGCCCCGTAGCGCCTGTTGCTCCAGCGACCCCCTGCGGACCTGGAGGGCCTGCAGGACCTATCGGCCCGGGTGTGTTGCTAGTCTCTGCGAACAAGGCGTACGGCACGCTCATGAGTTGTGTGGTGCCCATCGGTGTGCCGTTCACACTAGTGCGTACGAACCAGGGTCCATTGCTCCAATCAATGCTGGCGAACGAGCCACTGACCACCGTGCCACCACCGATCGCCACGTTGGCAAGGCCGAACGTGTTGGTGGTCACCGCATGGTTCTCGTTGTACACCACGGTACCGCTACTGCTGCCCTGCAGCACGGCGATGCCCAACGTCGCGGCCGTGTTCGCTTGAATGGTACCACCTGCATCGCGCAGGATCGCTTGGTAATTGATGCGCTGCGGTGCTTGTGCCCACGCGGCCGAAACGAGTGCGAAGGCGAACAGGAGGGAAAGGGACTTCTTCATGGCTTAGTGGGTGATGGAGATCTTGAAGGACTTCAGGGTGGTATCGTCGTTGCCGAGCACGCGCAGGATGTAACCTCCGCTGGCATAGGCTTCCATGTCGAGATCGGTGATCGCGGATGTGATGCGTCCTTCGTTCACCACGCGTCCAGCAGCGTCGTGCAGGAAGTACTGCTGTGCGTCCGCGGCGTCTTCACACGCGATGTGCAGGGTGTGCGATACCGGGTTCGGATACACGTTGATGACGCTGGTGTTCGCAGGGGTATCGTGGACGAGGGTGGAGATGTCCGCCCAAGGTTGATGGAAGCCTTGGGTGAGAACCACGTTGCTGGCGCCCGCCGTGGCGATCACCGGTTCACCGATGGTGTAGGTGATACGGGTCGTGGCATCGGCATGATGACCACCACCGCCGGAGACCACGGACTGTGCAGTTCCGGCGATCGGAGCTGCGAGCGGAAGGAGAACGAGTAGGGATCGCATGGTACGTCGCTTTGGATGATGCGAAGTACCCGGGTCGCCGAGCGCGCATCAATACCCCATGCGTAGTACACGCTATCTCACCTCTACGGGGCCGGGCATTTCAACGATGCGAGAAGATCCGCCGTCGGCATACACGGCTTTCACGGCATAGCGGTAGCTTCCGTTACCCGGCACGCGCACATCGGCGAAGGTGGTGGCATCCGATCCGGCCGAACCCACCGTGTTGGCCATCGCGCCGTTCTTGGAGCGGTAGATCACATAGTGCTTCACCGGTCTTGTCGGTGGTACCCAGCTCACTTGTATGACATCATCGACCACCACTGCGTTCACCGCGCCGGCCGCAGGATGTTCCTGGCGCTGTGGAATACGCACTTCCAAGGGGACCGAACGTGGCGATCGGTTTCCGGCGCTATCCACCGCCTGCATCAGATAGGTATAAGCTGCGGCAGCAGTCACCGTTCGGTCGGTCCAGGTGCGCCGCTGTTCACTGGCATTCCAGGCGACCACTTCGCGCCATGTGGTGTCCACAGGGGAGCGGCGCAGCAGAACGTGCCTTGCCACGTCATCACTACTGCTGGGGACGAAGTGGATCACCACCGCACTGTCGTTCACCGCATAGCGCTCGATAACGGGGGCCACCGGTGCCACCTGGTCCGGCTTCACCAGATGGAGGACCGCGCTGAGTGCGCTATGGTTGAAGTTCCTATCCACGGCCACCACCTTGTAATAGATGTGCTTGGTGAGCGTGCGCAACGGAATGGTATCGTGGAACACCGTGTCCTGTTGCGGTTCGGGTGAAAGGTTATTGAAGTTGTGATCGGCAGCGTTGGCGAAGAACACACGGTATCCCATCAGGTCCTTCTCCTTTCCCCATGGCCAGTGGACGGTCACCACGCCGGCGCTGTCTATGCTACCCTTCAGCCCGATGGGTGGTGCGGGCGCGATGGAGTCCGCCAACACACCATAGCCGCTCAAGGAAACGGAGGCATTGCCTGCTGTATCCACGGCCCACACCCGGAAATGGTTCTCGCCGATCAGGAACGAAGAGGTGTCCGTGAACTGTCGGGTGGAAGGAGGAAGCAGATCCCGGTGCAAGGGTTGGTAGGCCGCGTTGGCATGGTAGGTCTTCTCCACGCGGAATCCTTTCAGGTCCGCTGCTGTTCCGGGCTGGTCCCAATGCACCACCAGTTCGCCTTGCTCATCGTTCACACGCTGCATCACCGGGTTCGGTGGCGCGGTGCGATTACGGCCCATCGCGGTCACCACCGGTGCTTCACTGCTGATCATCCCGAAAGGTGTGATGCCCAGCACCCGGTACTGGTAGGGAACATAGTCGCGTGTGATGGTGGTGTCCGTATATGCGTGTTGGATGGCCGCGCCGCGCTCATTGTCCATGGGTACGAAAGGCACGTTGTTCAAGCGCTGCCAAGCGCCTGTGCCTTGTCGGCGTTCGATCCAATAGGCGCTGAACGAATTCTTCACCTGTTCGCGCTCCCAGCGCAGGGTGATGCTGTGTTCCTTTTCATGTGTGCTGAGCGCCGGTCCATGCGGTATGGTATGCGCACCGTCCTTGCGGTCGATGGCGATCATGGCCGTGTCCGCATGCTCGGGGGCCAGTGTGATCACCCGGTACAGGTAGTAGCCGGTCCCGCTCACGTTCTTGTCCACCCAACGATAGCCGAGCGCATCGGCGATCGCGGGATCGATATCGGCATACAACGCGCACAGCGACCAGCGCATGGTGGTCTGGTCGGCGGCGTCCATCTGTGCGCGCACATCACCGGTGTTGGGTCGCATATCAGCGCCAAAGAGGGCTTGTGCGATGATGGGTGCATGGCTATTGGCAGCGAGGCGATGTTTCAATGCCTCCAAGGACATCGGCTTCAGCGTGTCGGTATGCAGTCGTTCGACCTTGCGCTCCGGAGTGCCCACGTCCACACGTTCGATACGGCAGCCGTAGCGGTTGAAGCGCTCCCAGGCCTGAGCGCTGCTCGGCGCCCAGCGCACCACAACGGAATCCGAGGTATTGAAGGCCGTGGTCTGTAGGCTTTGACCGGTGACGGTCCCGGAAAGCGCGAAGCAGAGGAAGGCGAGGATGGAAGGGCGCATGATCAAGGTGCTGTTTGCATGCCGCCGCTGCCCGGCGAAGTGAGCGGTGAGTGGCTCACGGGTGCCGCAGGCCCCAGCGTGTGGTTGAACACCGCCTCGCCGGAACTTACCGCCACCTGCTGGTTCCAGTCGGTGAAGGGCATGCATGTGGGTGGAGGGTGGAAACTGAAACGCACGCGATAGTTGCCACGATAGGCGCGCTTGAACCCGGAGTTCTGGAAGCGGATCACCATGCTGCGGAGGGGCTCGGGCATCGTTCCATAATCCTCTGCGGGCGGCGGAGGTGCTTGCAGAGGACCACAGTTCGCGATGACATCGGCCGTGATGGTGAGCAGCCGTTGATGATCGTTACGCACGACAATGGCCGTGGTGTGGTCCAACCGCACAGATGCTGTAGAAGCCCCGGCGCTTACTGCGAGGTTGTTCGTGTTCTGAGCCACCAGGCCATTGGCTGGCAACGGCACGGTCTCGTCTGGTGTGAGCGGCTGTCGGGTCGGATTTCCAACGCGCCATTTCACTGTCTGGAACGGCGGTATCCCCGGAGCGGAAGGCGTATCGCTGTAACGTGGTACACCGAATGCGTTATAAGTGACACTGCGCATCAGATCGATGGAGCTGCAATTGCGTGCTTCGATCTCCGCGTAATAGTCGTACAACACAGGGTCGCTCCATTGCCTGGACCATACATCGGTCAGGGCATCGCTGAGGGAGATCAGCGGCGGTAATACGAAGCCCGAGTTCTGCGGGGAGACGTAGCCGTTCACATCGAACACATCGAAGGACTCGCCTTGGAGATCCGGACGGAGTGTTTCCCGCGGGGGGGTGGCACCATCGCTTTCGAGGAAGGTGGTGCTATTGGTGAGCGCGGCCGCCTTGGCAGCGATGGTGTTGTGGGCCGATGTGCGGAAGTAGTAGGTGAAGAGCAGTTTCTCATTCGCCCTTACGGAGTACCCGCTCAACCGGCGCTGCCGCAGATGGAAGGTGTGGCCTTGTTGACTGGTGGTGCTCGTACTGCTGGTAGCGGTGGACATCATGCCCAGGTCGGCCAACGGGATGTATGCTTGTGGCCCGGTGCCGGACTGCACCAGACTATCCCGGTAGATCACCTGCGCCACATAGATCTTGCTGTTCAGCAGTTGTGGTAGCGCGAAGGAGAGCGTGGTGGGTGCGTTGTCGTTCAGGAACGGATCGATGGGGCAGGAGATGGTCGGCCCCCCGGCGAGCGGTGTCAACATCATCTTGTAGATGCGAACACGACCTTGTGGAGCCTGTCCGAAGATCGCATCCTGACCGGACAGATCGGCCTTGCAGTGGATGATCGCGGCCCGGCATTCGTCCTGAAGCACGTAACGCTGGCCGATGAAAGGATAGGTGTACAGCAGGTCCTGTTCGCGGATCTCTTTCAGCCCTTCGCCGGTCTTGAACGTGACAGTGGTGTCCCAGATGGCCGACTCTCCTTGGGTGATCGCTGTTGTCCAAACGCCTTCGTTGCTGCGTTCCTCGGCACGCAACCGCACATTGAACGTGTATCTGGTAAGTGGATCGAAGTAGCGAGCGGGGATGACCAGGACTTGATCCTTCGATGCAGCGATCTCCTGGCTTGTCTGCTGTTCGTTGCCCGCCTTCTTCAGGCTCACACCATCGAGCACCAAGCGGAACGTACGCCAGTAGGAGCTGCCATTGGATCGGTACTCCTTCAGGTTGAACGGCGTGTTCAGCTTCATGTTCAACGCCACTTCGCAGTTAGCTCCCACGTCCACGGGGGTGCTTCCGGGCGTAATGCCGTCGTTATGGCGCGGTGTGATGTCGCCGATGGGATCAAGGCCTGCCAAAGCACCCGCCCCGAAATCGTCACAGGGGTGGCCTGCCGAGAACGGGAAGTTGAACGACCCGTCGATCATTCCGCCCAGGATGCTGTACCGTCCACCCACTTCGCCCCGCACCCAGTTGGGATCCGCGAAGCCGCCTTGTAGCAGCGCCGCCGCAGCGATGTTCATGATCTCGAAATCGCCCTCGGCGAACCACACGTCCACATGAAGGCTCACACTTCCGCCGAGGTAAGCGAACACTTGACCGGTGGCGTAGAATCCCGCAATGCCGGGATCGGCGATGCCCTCGCAGGTCATGTTGGCGGCTGAAACGAAGGCCATGTCGAAGCCCAGGCCCGCTTGCAAGTGCAT
The DNA here is from genome assembly GCA_016787985.1 of Flavobacteriales bacterium. Classification (GTDB taxonomy): domain Bacteria; phylum Bacteroidota; class Bacteroidia; order Flavobacteriales_F; family PHOS-HE28; genus PHOS-HE28. The sequence continues at coordinate 27,345 of JAEUTC010000084.1, forward strand.
CCGCAAGAGGTAGAAGTCGAACTGCTGATCCAACGCGCCACGTGCCCCGAAGGCTATGCCATTGGCTTCATCCACGCCCGCAGGCCAGTTGAAGTCGGTGTTGCCGAGCAACGCGAGCACCGCGGCCGAGTCCGGTGGCAGCGGATCGGGGAGTCCTTTGCCTACCATGAAATAGCTGGTGGTGGAGAACAGCCCGAGGAAGTCCAGCCCCACTGGCGTCTGCGGTGTTCCCACGAAAAGGTGCCAGGTATCCGGCGTGATCAATAGTTCGGCCGCACCTGCCAGGTCGTCCGGTCCGGTCCCCGTGACAAGGCCGCTGCCGATGGTGACCTTCATGGCGAAGTTGGCCTGGAAGACATCGTTGGGGAAGTCGAAGGTGATCTCTGCACTGCCGCGAATAGGCACGTAGGTGCGATCGTTCCGTTCGCTCATCATGTACACGTTGCCGTTGAGGAAGGCCGTGTTCACGCCACCGCTTTCGCTGAAGGACATGCCTGCTGTGAGGTCGCCATTGTACGCGCGACCACTGGCGCCATCGCCGAAGATGACGGTGGCTTGGAATCCGAAGCTGATGGCGGCATCGGGTACGAACCGGATGCTGGTGAGCGTGAGGCCAGGCGTGTAGTCGTCATCATCCTGAGCGGCGATCGTTGCTTGTGTCACCTGTTGTGCACTCGGCAGGTCAGTGGTCCGGCGCATATGGTACCACGCACCACCACCGAAGCCGTAGACGTTGAAGGGCTGTCCGGGCGAGAAGCCACCTTCCTTGGCGAACATGGCATCGGCGTACCAGTAGCGCATGCTGTTCACCGTTCCGAATTGCGCGGCGGCACGTACTTGCAATGCCCCCTTCATGAACCAGGCGTTAACCAGCCCATTGATGCCGTTGCCGTATACGGGATCGTCGTGGTACCAGCGCAAGCCACCGATGATCTTCACCGCACCGGTCTCGCCCGTCACGCCGATGGAATCCAACTCGATGCTGTGGTGTCCCCATTGGTGGATGGCCGTGGTGTTGAGCTGCCCGAGCACCGCGATGCGCGTGGTGGCCACGAAGATGTTGGTCTGCCCGCTCAGGTCCAGGTTGATGTCGAACCCGATGCCTGCCATCACGCCGCCTTCAGAGTTGCGCCGTTCGGTCGTCACCCGGGTGATGCTCACCGGGAAACCGCCGGAACTTCCGCCGGAGCTTTCCTCCTCGTCATCCGGTCGCGGGCCGTCATCAGCAAGGAATTTCTGCGGGCTCACCAGCGAGAATACACCGCTCTGGTCCACGTTCGTGTACGGGTCGTTGGTCTGGAAGTAGAGTTGTTGGAAGCCGATGTCCCGGAAGTTGATCTTCAGTTGAGCGGGTGCGTTCACATCGATGCTCAACTTCCCGTTCAGTTCGGCCCGCGCGCTGTTGCCGGTGCTGGCATCGCCGAAGATGGCGCGCACGGTGCTGGTTTCGTAGAGCTCGGCATGCGCTACGTACATCGGCACGTTCAGCGTTCCATCCGGGTGCAGCAGGAATTCCATGCGCACATCCTCCGTCTGTGGATCGTGCTGGATCATACCAGTGTACACGAGCAACGTATCGGTGAAGGGCATCTTGATGCGTCCTTTGAATCCGCCTTGGCTGAAGGTGTTCACCACGATGTCCATCTGCAACGTGTCGAGCGAGAAGCCCCAACCATCGAGGTTGCCTTCGTTGGCGTCGAGGATGTTGGCCACTTTGAATTGCGCCGAAATACCCGTTCCGAACTCGTAGATGAAGTCGTCCACCTGCGCGGTCACACGGCCGGTGCCTTGGAAACGTTCGATGGTCGGTGGCAGTCGCAGCATGGTGCGTTCCACGTACACCCCGGTCCACGCGGGATCCACGGTGCCATCCTCCTGCATGTGTGCACTGGCCAGGAAGTGCGCCTGTGGCAATCGCATGTCCGGAGGGTTGGTGTAGCTGGCGAGATCAAGCCATGCTTCCTGGACATCGAACCCCCAGCTCTTCGCCTCGTTCAGGTGGAAGGCCGTGTTCATGTCCATGCGGCCCATGAGGCCACCGCGTCCGGTCCGCACCCGTAGCGCGCCGATCACCTTGCGCGGTCCTTCTTCGCCGTTCGCCAGGTCTTCGCGCAGCTTCTCACGGCTGAAGCGGTATTCCGCATCGAAGGTCACCGCGCGGAAACCATTGCAATCCCAGGCCACGAAGGTGCCGCTGTCCTGTACGGTGGTGAACCCATCGGTGAAGCGGGCGCCTTTGAACTTCAGCGAATCGTCGCCGAGGGCGATGTTCAGGTCGCTCAGCAGGTAGAGCGTGGCTTCTTCGGTGAGGTCGCCAAAGCCGCCAGGGTGGAAGGGCATCGCCATGTTGCCCAAGCTGAGCGAGGTGCCCAGTTCATGCACCGGTAACGACATGCCGGCGTTCATGCGTGCGATGGTGTCCGTGAACTGCATACCGAGGATGCCGATGACCACGCGACCGATACCGGGCACTTCCTTGTCCACACCGAGCGGCAGCCCCATGGGTGTTGCGCCACTGAATTGACTGATCAAGCGGCCCGCGGTGTTCAGGTAGTCATCCAGCGCCTGCGCAGCTTGCGGACTGAAACCTGCCGCTAGCGAACTGCCTTGGATGAAAGCGGGGGGGATCACGCCCTCGTTGTCGTACAACGCATTCACTTCGCCTTGGTACAGCCGCTTGTTCGCGTTGATCAGCGCCTGACTGAAACGTACACGGAGCAATGCGTCCATCACCGGTACGGCGATCAGTCCTTCGCCGGATGCGGTATTGCCGCCACCGTGCAGGATGCTGGTGATGCGCATGCGGAACTTGCCCACCTGCACCGTGTCGCCCACCTGGGTGGTGTTCACGGCGTTGCGCTCAAGGATGGGCGTTGGTGCGCGTCGGCTTTCGGCCAGGCATTCAGCTGCTGGTATCTCCTCTTCCTCCGTCGTTCCGCCGCCACCTCCTTCACCGTCCTCGGGCTCTCCGATGGTGAAGCTGTACGTGGGACCAGCCCGGTAGTGAGCGCTGAACTCGTTGTTGTGGTCTGTCACCCACACGATGCGCCAGTAGTAGGTGCCCTCCGCGTTCGGTGTGAAATCGTAGGTGACCTCCTTGTACAGTTCTGCCAGCATGCAGGGGAGGTCGCAACTGCTATTGAGCAGGCTCAAGGTGTTCCCGATCCGCTCGCTGTGCGTGGCTTCGGTCTGTTCGAAATCAGCGGTCCTCGAGACGTCGATACGCCAGCGTTGGTAGATGCGTCCGTCGGTCTGTGTGCTCAGGCCATCCACGTTCTGAATGATCGCGAAGGGCGGAATCAGGCTCGACGGCGGTTCCGCGGTCTTGAAACGCAAGGGCACGGGGGCGAAGCCGGTCTCATTCGGATCACCACCGTTGCGCGGAAGCACGGCCTGATGCGCGGGGCTGATCATGCGCGGCAGGCCCATGCCGGAGGCGAACCCACCATCGATGTATCCGCTGATGGGATCACCGTTGTCGGGACTCAGCGTGATCTGCGCGCTCATCACGTGTTCTTCGCCGCTCTCGAAATACATCACCCCCTCTTCTCCGGGCCGCTTGTACACGTTGATGTGGCGCGCCTGGTCCTCGGTCACGGGAATGCCGAGCACATCCTGCTGCGACTCGCGGGGGCCATCGGCCCAGATCACCTCGCGTTGGTAGCTGGCTTGTTCACCGCCCACACGGATCAACGTGAGTTCGCTGTTGAATTGTGTGATGTCATCGCGGTATGGATCGAAGCGCGCCACGATGGGCAGGAAGTCCCACGGGAGGGTGTCGCCCACGACCGGATAGGCGAAGGAGAAACCGGCATCGCCGCTCCA
>JAEUTC010000086.1 GCA_016787985.1 Flavobacteriales bacterium
AACCCATTCCATCCCGGGTGCGTAGAACACCCTTCGCGATAGCGTAGCGATGCTTTTCAACTCGATCGATTTCGCGGTATTCCTACCGATCGTCTTCGTGCTCTACTGGGCGCTGCGTCAGCGCCTGATGCTGCAGAACAGCTTCCTGATCCTCTCGGGCTTCGTGTTCTATGGCTGGTGGGACTGGCGCTACCTGGGACTGCTCATCTTCACCTCGGGCACCGATTACCTGGTGGCCCTCGGTATGGAGCGCACCGCCGATGACCGGCGACGCAAGGCGCTGCTGATGGTGAGCCTCGTGGCCAACCTGGGCCTGCTCGGGTTCTTCAAGTACTACGACTTCTTCATCACCAGTTTCCATTCGGCCTTCACCGTGCTGGGACTGCCCTTCAACCTGCGGACGCTGAACCTCGTGCTTCCTGTAGGCATCAGCTTCTACACCTTCCAGAGCCTGAGCTACACCATCGACGTGTACCGCAAGCAACTGGACGCCACCCGCCACCCGATCACCTTCTTCGCCTTCGTCAGCTTCTTCCCGCAGATGCTGGCCGGACCGATCGAACGCGCTCGCCACATGATCCCGCAATTCGGGAACCTGCGCACCTTCGATATCGGCATGGCACGCGATGGTGTGCGACAGATGTTATGGGGGCTGTTCAAGAAGATCGTGGTGGCCGACAACTGTGCCCAGATCGTGAACCATTTCTACGCCGCACCGGAGCAGCACGGCGGCGCCACCTTGTTGCTGGCCACGGTGCTCTTCGCCTTCCAGATCTACGGCGACTTCAGCGGCTACAGCGATATCGCCATCGGCTGTGCTCGCCTTTTCGGTTTCGAACTGATGCGCAACTTCGCGTTCCCCTACTTCAGCCGCGATATCGCCGAATTCTGGCGGCGTTGGCACATCTCGCTCAACACCTGGTTCCGTGACTACCTCTACATCCCGCTCGGCGGAAGTAAGGGCAGCAAGGCCTTGGTGGTGCGCAACACCATGATCATCTTCCTGGTGAGCGGGTTCTGGCACGGCGCCAACTGGACCTTCATCGCCTGGGGCGCCATCAATGCCATCTTCTTCCTGCCGCTGGTGGTGCTGGACCGGCACAAGAGCATGAGCGGTACGGTGGCCGAAGGACGGTGGTTCCCGAACCCCAAGGAGCTGATGCAAATGGCGCTCACCTTCGGCATGGCCTGCTTCGCTTGGATCTTCTTCCGTGCGCAGAACATGGATCAGGCATACACCGTGATCGGCCACATCCTCTCCCCATCGCTCTTCGAAGCACCTGCCGTTTCGAGCATGTTGACGCTGGCCATTTCTCTTTTCGGCATCGGGGTCACCGTGCTCATCGAATGGATCAGTCGCGACCGGCAGCACGGGCTGCAGCTGGACGGGAAGGCCACGAAACCGATCCGCTACGCGTTGTACTACACGCTCATCGCCATCATCATCGTATGCGCTCCCTTGGGCGGTGGTGAATTCATCTATTTCCAGTTCTGAGCCATGGTGCGCCGCTTCCTCCTCCAATGCCTGAAGCTCTCGCTGCCCTTGTTCGGCTTGTTCGCCTTGGTGGCCTGGGTGGACCCGTACTGCTTGTACCATACGGGTGGTCCGGTGCCACGCGCGTTGAAAGAGAAGAACCTCTACCACAGCGGCCGGACCATGCCCTTCAGCAACATGATGTGGAAGCTGGTGGACTACCGCCGCCACCCGGAGGCCAACATCCTGATCGGCGACAGTCGACTTTCCTACTTCGACCTTGACAGCCTCTTCGCTCTTACCGGCGATCGCTACTACAACCTCGGCGTACCGGGCGGGAACTATACCACCATCGACCACACCTTCCACTTCGCCGATAGCCTGGCCACCCTGCGCCATGTGATGATCCAGGTCTCCTTCCGCGGCATGCACGCGAGCCAGAACTTCGACATCTATGCGGAGCCGGCAAGTATCCTGAAAGAACCTTGGACGTACATGTACAACCGCAGGGTGATCGAAGCCGCGGGATTGAACGTGTACAGCAGCCTCTTCCCCAACAGCCTCTCGTACGACGTCCCCGGCGAAGACCAATGGCGTTCGGTGCTTGAGGCCGAACGTGCAGCCGCCGAACAATGGAGCATGGACACCACGGTGTATGAAAAGCTCCAGGTGATCGCGGACCGTTGCAAGGCGGAAGGTGCGCGGTTGATCCTGGTAGAGTATCCCACCCACCCCGACCTGCAACGCATCATGCACGATGCCGGGTTGAATGAAGCGCGTGAGAAGTACCTCGCCCGCCTGCGGACCATGGCTACGGTCATCGACCTTGATCGTCCAGGTCTGTTCCCCGCAGACCGGAGTTTCTGGCGCGACCCCCTGCACCTGACCGTGGAGGCCCAGCGGGCCTTGATCCCGAAGATCTGGGGCTCCGCAGGGCTTGAACCCGTCATGGACGGAGCCTCCAACTGAGGAAAAGGGCCTTTCGTCGTCACATGACCCGCTTGCCATCGATCCAATCGTCGAATTGGTCGGGTGTGGCATGGCACTGGTAGAATGCCCGTCAATTCCGACGAAACCGCATAGCTCGGGTGTGGAGCGGCACGTCGGCCGGACCAAGGGGGGGACGTAGCCGTTGACCGAGCCCTGAAATGGCCGTCATTCAAGGAGTTGCACTGGATTCGTGTTGGTGCCAGGGCCTAGCTTTGGGCCGTTATGCACATGCTCTCCTTTGCTCCTGTTGAACACCACGTGCGCCTGGCTACGGAACTCTTCCAACATCCCCTTGTTGGCCAAGGGTCTTCGAAGCCCGATTAAACACTTGTTGTTCAGCCGTTTAACGACCATTTGACCGAACCTCTTGAGCATGCTCCGCTCCCTGACCCTCTCGCTCGCCTTACTGATCACGGCTGCGTCCATCGCCCAATCCTCTTCGGAGCGGGCAGCCGTGCGCGTCACCGCCACGGTGCAGAACACCCCGTCCATCACGCTGTCTTGGGCACCGATCGCCAGCACCACTTCGCTCACGATCTACCGGAAAGCGAAATCCGCTACTTCCTGGGGTTCCGCGGTTGCCACACCAGCTTCCACCGCCACCTCTTGGACGGACGCCAGCGTGAGCCTTGGTGTGAACTACGAGTACAAGATCGTACGGGTCTCGGCAGGCGTTACCGGAACGGGTTACATCAATACCGGTGTGCAAGTGCCTGTAGTGGACTATCGCGGGAAGATCATCTTGCTGGTGGATAATACCCTTTCGGCGTCGCTGAGCGCGGAACTGACGGTGCTGACCAATGATCTCCGTGCCGACGGGTGGGGCGTCATCCGCAGCGATGTTTCCCGCACGGCTTCAGTGGCCAGCATCAAGAGCATCATCCAAGGCCATTACAACAACGACCCGGCCAACGTGAAGGCCCTGTACATCATCGGGCACGTTCCGGTCCCGTACTCGGGTAACATCACCCCGGACGGCCACGAGGACACCCGCGGTGCTCGGCCGACCGATGCGTACTACGCCGACATGGATGGTGTGTGGACGGACAACTCCGTGAACAACACCATGACCACGCAACAGCGGACATGGAACACTCCGGGTGATGGCAAATTCGACCAGAGCGACCTGCCATCGAGCGTTGAACTTCAAGTGGGGCGTGTGGACATGTACGACATGCCGGCCTTCGGGACCACCGAGGTGCAGCTGTTGCGCAACTACCTGAACAAAGCCCACAACTACAAGGTGAAGGGCTGGACTCCGGAACAACGCGCCGTGCTGGTGGACAACCTGCAATGGCTGGGGAATCCGGTGGCTGGAAGCGGCTGGCGCGCCTCCGCTTTGGTCGGACAGATCAGTCCGGTGCCTCCAGCCCCCGTGTTGAGCTTCAAGAACTACATCAACGGGCAGAGCTACCTGTGGACCGCACACTACGGCGGTGGCTTGATCGCAACGGATGCCGGTGTGACCACCTACAACGGGACCGATGGCGGTATCACGACGCAAGAGTTGGCGAGCAGCGTGACCATGGGTGGCGTGTTCAACATGGCCCTCGGCAGCTTCTTCTACGACTTCGACAGCCGTAACAACTTCCTACGTGCCGTGATCGCTCGCGGCGATGGCTTGACCAATTGCTGGGCGGGCATCCCGGCATGGTACTTCCACCACATGGGTTTGGGGGAGAACATCGGTTACAGCGTGGCGGCCAGCATGAACAACACGGGGTTGTATGCCCCGCTCACCGAAGGCTGGCAGAGCTCCATCGGACGTACGCACATGAACCTGATGGGGGATCCCACTTTGCGGATGAAGATGGTATCGCCTCCATCCAATCTCACGGTGACGAACTCCAACGGGAATGCTTCATTCGCCTGGACGGCGAGCACCGAAGCCAGCGCCGGCTATCACATCTTCCACGTGGACGCCACCACGAACATCACCACCCGGCTGACGACTACACCGGTGACCACCACCACATGGACCAGCGGAAGCGTTCCTTTCGTTGCGGGTCGCCAGTACATGGTGCGCGCCGTAAAGCTTGAAGTGGGCGCCAGCGGCAGCTACTACAATCAATCCTTGGGTGCCCTTGCTGTTGCTTCTGGTACCGGAAGCGCCGACTGCTTGGGCGTGATCGGCGGCTCCGCCACGGTGGGCACACCTTGCAACGACAACAATGCATGCACCACCAACGACGTGTACAACGCCAGTTGCCAGTGTGTGGGCACACCCATCACCCCGGCGGCCACCATCAGCGCTGCAGGAGCCACCACGTTCTGCACCGGGGGAAGTGTGGTCTTGAACGCGAACACGGGAGCAGGATACAGCTACACATGGAGCAGGAATGGTACGCTGATCACGGGTGCTACGAGCAGTTCCTACACCGCCACACAAGCAGGCACCTATACGGTGACCGTGACCTACAGCGGCTGCTCATCGACCTCAGCGAACACCACGGTGAACGTGACCAGCGCACCGACCGCGACCATCACAGCGGCGGGAAGCACTGCTTTCTGTAACGGAGGCAGTGTTGTATTGAACGCGAACACAGGAACCGGCTTGACCTACGTGTGGCGTCGCAATGGAACAGCGATATCCGGTGCGACGAGCAGTTCTTACACCGCCACGCTGGCGGGCGCCTACACGGTGGTCGTGAGCATCGGCTCTTGCTCAGCGACCTCCAGCGCGACCACGGTGACCGTTACCGGAGGAACGGCGCCCGTTGCCACCGCACAAGGATCGACGAGTTTCTGCAATGGCGGAAGCGTGGTCCTTTCCACCACCACTGCCACTGGGAACACCTATCAATGGCGTTTGAACGGCGGTGCGATCAACGGCGCCACGTCGAGCACCTACACCGCCAACCAGACCGGCAGTTATACCGTAACGGTGACCAACGGAACGTGCACCGCCACCAGCAACGCCATCAGTGTGAGTGCCTCCGGCTCGTTGGCCACTCCTGTCATCACGGCGAATGGCCCCACGAGCTTCTGTTCAGGCGGGAATGTGATACTCACCACGCAACAGGCGTCGGGCAACACGTATCAATGGTACGTGGATGGCGAGGCGATGGCCGGGGCTACGAGCTATGCCTACACGGCGTTCTGGAACGGAGCTACGACCGTGCAGGTCACCAACGGCGGCTGCTCAGCGACCTCGGCACCCGTGACCATCGCCGTGGGTAGCCAGCCCTCCGCTACGATCTCCGCTGGCGGCCCCACCACGTTCTGTAATGGAGGCAGCGTGGTGCTCAGTGGCAACACAGGCACCGGCTACACCTATTCCTGGGCGCGCAACGGCACCACGATCAGCGGCGCCACGGCCAGCACCTACACCGCCACACAGGCCGGTAGCTACACCCGCACGGTGAACAACAATGGCTGTACCGCGACCTCCAGCGCCATCACGGTGTCCGTTTCCGCGGGAAGTGCTCCGACCCTGTCCGCACAAGGCGCCACGAGTTTCTGCTCGGGTGGAAGTGTGGTGCTCTCGACAGCGGCAGCCACAGGGAACGTGTACGCATGGCAACGGAACGGCACCACCATCAGCGGCGCCACCAGCAGCACCTACACCGCGACATTGGCGGGCAGCTACACGGTAAGCGTGACCAGCGGCACCTGCTCGGGGACCAGCAATACGATCACCGTGTCCGTTTCCACCTCCAGCACACCAACGCTGACGGCACAAGGGGCCACTTCCTTCTGCTCGGGTGGTAGTGTGGTGCTTTCCACGGCTACGGCCACTGGCAACAGCTACACGTGGCGCAGGAACGGCACTACGATCAGCGGCGCCACCAGCAGCACCTACACCGCGACTCTGGCAGGCAGCTACACGGTAAGCGTGACCAACGGCTCCTGCTCGGGTACCAGCAATACGATCACCGTCTCGGTTTCCACCTCCAGTACACCAACGCTGACGGCACAGGGAGCAACTTCGTTCTGCTCGGGTGGTAGCGTGGTACTTTCCACGACAGCGGCCACTGGCAACAGCTATGTATGGCGCAGGAACGGCACTACCATCAGCGGCGCTACCAGCAGCACCTACACCGCGACACTGGCTGGCAGCTACACGGTGAGCGTGACCAACGGCTCCTGCTCGGGTACCAGCAATGCCATTACGGTCACCGTTTCCGGTTCTGGTACCACACCAGTGATCACAGCTCTGGGCGCAACGAGCTTCTGCTCCGGGGCCAATGTGATCCTCACCACCCAGCAGGCCAGCGGCAACACCTACCAATGGCGCTACAACGGCGTGGTGATCTCCGGCGCTACCAGCTACGCCTACACCGCATACCTCAACGGTGCGTTCACGGTGACGGTGAGCAATGGTACCTGCACGGCCACCTCGGCCCCGATGAACATCACGGTGGGTTCAGCCCCGCAAGCCACGATCACCGCATCGGGTCCCACCTCGTTCTGCGCAGGCGGCAGCGTTACCCTGAACGCCAATACCGGAACGGGCCTCTCCTATGCATGGTTCCGCAATGGCTCGGCGATCAGCGGTGCTACGGGTAGCAACTACGTGGCCACGCTTACAGGTGCGTACACCGTTCAAGTGACCAACAACGGATGCAGTCGTACTTCAGGCACGGTGAACGTGGTGGCCAACGGCGCACCTACTGTCAGCTGTTCGAACAATGCGGGCGCGGGCACGGTCAGCGTGAGCGTCTCCGGTGGACTAGCGCCCTATAGCTACAGTTGGAACACCTCACCGGCCAGCACAAGCGCTACCGCTACCGTATCTGCTTCGGGAACGTACTCCGTGGTGGTGACCGATGCGCGCGGTTGCACGGCGACGTGCTCCACGACCATTACGGTGAACACCGTGGATGAATGCACCGGTATCCGCACGGAAACGCAGAACACCTGGGGTGCCACGCCGGGCGGTGGTAACATGGGCTTCTACCTGGTGAACAACTTCGCTTCGGCCTTCACCGCACCCAACTACCTCACGATCGGCTGCGGCTCGCGTTTCCTTCGGTTCACGAGCGGTTCTGCGGTTTCCAGCTTCCTGCCTTCCAACGGAAGTGTTGCGCAACTGCCGAGCGGCACCATGGTGAACCCCACGAATTACAGCAACAGCTTCGCTGCCGAGCTCGTGGCGCTCAAGCTGAGCGTTCGCTTCGATGAATTCTACACGAACTTCAGTCCATCTTACATCCTGCTGAAGGACATGGTAGTGGCCAGCGGCCTCTTCGCCGGATGGACCGTGCAGCAGGTGATCAATGCGGCGGACCAGAAGATCGGGAACTGTGGGAACAGCTATACCCGCGAAGCCTTGCATGCGGCGCTCGTCGCCATCAACCAAGGTTATGCTGGTGGTACCACCAACAGCGGTTACCTCGTGTGCCCCGGCAGTGGCATGGCCCTGGAGCCAGCTGAACTCCCCGTGGCTTTTTCGGCCAAGGCCTTGGGTATCGAGCCGATGGACGTGAACGTATACCCCAATCCCACCAACGGTCTAACGGCCTTCTTCTTCACGCCCCAGGCGGAAAGCGATCAGCCCACCGTGTTGGAGATCCGCGCGCTGAGCGGCGCCCTCGTTGAAAGTCGCCAACTCGGTGTGCTGCCCGCAGATGAACCACAAAGGGTCGACTGGGATGCGTCGGCGGTCAAGGCCGGGCTCTACATGTACCGCATCATCACCGGAACAGAAGCCGTGAGCGGAAAGGTGGTGGTAGAGTGATACCGAATGAATGATCTCGGAAGGCCTCGTCGTACGGATGAGGCCTTCCGCGTTCTAGCCATACACTGAAGCACTTATGCGGACAAGGCCCGAACGGGGCCTTCCAATGGCCTGAACCGAATTGGTCGGCGGGATACCCACCACTGCCCATGTGGCATCCCAAGCGATGAGCACCACAGGGTGACGAAAGTCTTGGATCCGTTCCGGTGATCATCGGTGAAGGCCGCTTGTCCGTGACTAACCGACCTTGAGCCGGGCACCGCTCGAGACCGTGCAGCGCACCACCGTACAATGCCCGGACCCCACCTTTCCCTGCTTCGCAACGACCGATCCAACTAATTCATTCGTTGTTTGACTAATTATTTAGTTATACTTGCTCCATGGAACGTTTGACCAAAGCTGAAGAGCAAGTGATGCAGGTGCTATGGAAACTGGGCCCCGCCTTCGCGAAGGACGTGCTGGCCGCCATGCCTGCACCACGACCCGCCATCACCACGGTCAGCACGATCATCCGCATACTCGAAGAGAAAGGGTTCGTAGCGCATGAAGCCTACGGTAGAAGCCATCGGTACCATGCGGTCGTCAGCAAACAGGCCTACGGTGATCGCTCGGTGAAGAAATTGCTGAAGGACTATTTCGGTGGCTCCCCCACCGCGATGCTCTCCGCCTTCATCGAACGTGAGCAGCTCGATGCCTCGGACCTGGATGGATTGCTCAAGCTCATCAGGGATCATAAGAAGAAACGTTGACCATGGAAGCGATCATCTACTACGCCAAGGTGAACATCGTGTTCGCCGTGCTTTTCAGCGTCTATGTATCGACCATGCGAAAAGAGACCGGCTTTCACACGCGCCGGTCATGGTTGCTCGCCCTACCATTCCTGGCACTGACCATCCCGTTCCTTCAGGTGCCTGCTCTAAGCGCACTGGACATGCCTGCCATCGAGCTGCCAGCGATGACCGTCAACCCGTCCGTCGATCCGGACCAGCAGTCCACCCTATTCGAACGTATGGTACTGCTCCACTTGATCGTCACGGCCTTCCTGCTCCTTGCCTTGATCATCCGTGTTGAACGAACCTTGCGCGCACTGCGCAGCGGTACCGGTGAGGCGGGGTCCTTCTTCGGACATGTACACGTGCCACTGGGGTTGCCCAGCACGGACCATGCGACCATCCTTGCGCATGAGCACGTGCACGTGCGCGAAAAGCACACCTTCGACGTGCTCCTCTATGAAGTGCTTTCGGCCTTCTGCTGGAGTGTGCCGCTCTGGCGCATCGCGCTCCGCGAAGTACGTCTGGTGCATGAGCTCATCGCGGATCGGCACGTGCACACCCTGCATGCCGATTACCCGGGCCTACTGCTGGCCCACGGCCTTCGGACCTCCACGGCCACCATCCAACACACATTCTCCAACTCAACCTTGAAAACCCGGATCACGATGCTGTACAACGAACGATCACCCCGACGCACGCTTTACAAACTGCTGCTGGCGCTGCCGGCCATACTCATCGCCTTCGGACTCGTCTCCTGGCGCATGACACCACCCTCCGCACCTTCATCGGATGCCATCGTCTATACCGGAGCGGATACACCGGCGGAATTCCCCGGGGGATCAACAGCCTTGATGAAGCACCTTGCTGCACACATCCGATATCCGGAGAAGGCCATTACCGATGGTGTTGAAGGCACGGTGTACGTTTCGTTCAACATTCTCGCCAGCGGAACGGTGAGCAAGGTGATGCTCAAGCGCGGTGTACGAGCCGATATCGACGCCGAAGCCATCCGCGTGGTCGCTGAACTGCCCAACTGGAAACCGGCCACTTCCAACGGCAAAGCCGTGAACAGCGAAATGGTACTACCGATCGCCTTCGCGTTGACCGGGAAATAGGTGTACTGACCAGCGCGGTGGCGCGAACCACACCAAGCCAAGGCCGGACTTCCATCGAGGAGGTCCGGCCTTGTCCTTCTTCGCTGGCGCACCACTAGCGGGTGATCGAACGGATGGCGCCTTCTGCTTCTTCACGGCTGATGCCGAGTCGCTTTTGCAGTTTGCCGTAGAGTTCATCCTCCTTCCCCTCGGCGTACACCAGATCATCCTCCGTCAGCTCAGCGTACTTCTGCTTCAGCTTGCCCTTGATCTCGTTCCAGTTCCCTTGGATCTTATCGCCCACCTGTTCCGCCTTCCTGGCCAGCGTGTTCTTCATCTCCTCTCCTTTGTTGTTCATGATCGGTCGTTATTGGTCCGTGATGATGCCTCCACGTACCATGCCGCTTCGCCTTCACTCACATGGATGAGGTGAATAGCGCTGAACACTGTGGAACATCAACCCCCTACCACGACGGATCGTAGCGCCCTTACCACGTCGCAGAACTCCGAGCCACCCGTATCTTCACCACATGCCTATCTGGATCGACCTCGGCAACCTCGTCATTACCCGATCAGCAGTGACGTCCAAATACCCTGGCGGCATGCACGGATTCCGGACCGCGATGGGATTCGACCCCTTGGGGAGGGCCCACCAGGAGGACCAGGAGCTCCTCTCCTTCGGAGCCATGGAGTTGGAGGACCTATTCGGCCACTTGCAGCACTTGCGCAATGCAGGGCTGCACTACTCCGACGAGCACCCGGAAGAGAATGACATGGTGCTCATCGCGCGCTACGGAGGCCCGGTGAACTTACCCCGGTGGCTACGGTACAACAGCATTTACGCCTGGCACATGGACTGCGCGGCGGAGAAACAAGCACTGGTAAGGAGCATCGTAAAGCTGGATGTCCAAGAATTCCTCGCACGGCAGGAACGCAACGAGATCCCTATCGGCACGATCTACTGATGTGCTAGGCGATCAGAGCGCATACCTGGGCTGTCATTCGTCAGTTCCATTCACCTCAACTGCCGCTACTTTCATCCGGATGGAAGTTCCCGGTTTTCGGCCACGCTACAAGTTCGTCTCCCCGTTATCCGGAGAAGCCATCGCGGATCGCATCCGTGCACGGCTCGGCAAGAACGACCATGGTGGTATCTGGATGAAGGATACCCACATGCACCTCTTGCTCAACTTCCCCCGCCGGACTTCGGAGGCATGGACACCCCAGATGGATATCACCTTCGAGCCGATCGAAGATGGCAAGACCGTGGTGCGCTGCCTCATCGGGCCCGTATCAACGATCTGGATGCTCTTCGCTGGCGGCTACCTCGCCCTTAGTCTCCTTGGACTCACCGGCATCACCCTGGGTATCGCGCAGCACTTGCTTGGCCAACCTCCTTGGGGCTACTACATCATCCCTGTCGTGGTCGTGTGCCTCGGTGTACTCATCCACCTGGAACGCACCGGGCGTAGGCGCGCCCAGGCCGATATGCTCCACCTGAAGCGGATCCTGGATGAGGCGCTCGGATGCGACTGTTCGAAGTTGGCGACCGAGCAGGGGATGTGAACAACTGAACACTCCGGTGCTAGGCATACCCGGTTCGTAACCATTCAGCGACTTCTGCGACCATAAGCATGGTGGCACCACAGACCACCATGAACCCCACCCCATGCGCTTACTGCTCGCAGCCCCTTTATTCGCCGCTTGTTCCACCACACCAGGTCTGGAGCCTTCGGGGTCCAAGAGCACGTTCGGACCGGTCACTTCCATTGCGGTCGACGTTCCGGATATCGATCACGTTGTGCTTACCCAGCGCACCTGTGCACTCTATGTGGCCTTGCGCTCACACGCGTGGAAGGAGCCCATCGCCTTCGGTCGTGATCTGGACGACAGCATGGTGCAATGGAACATGTGTCCCGGTGGGACCATGGTGGCCTGTGTGAAAGCACCGGACGCGCATGGCGACACGGTGATCACGGGAATTCCGTGGCCGTATTGAAGGCCAACTATACCTCCGGTAAGGTCCGAATTGCACGGCTCGCCGGATCTACTCCCCCTCCCACCTTCGCCCTGCTACCCGGTGATGGATCAACCTCCTTTCAGCGCTGGATCAGCATACGGCCCCGTCGAAAGCCACCTGCTGACCGCACCTCCACCGTGTAGGCGCCATTGGACAGGTCCATGACATCCAATGAATGCGACACCGCATTCGCCCGAACTGAAAGCACGATGCTCCCACTTTCGTCGGAGACCACCACCTCGGACGCATCATGTAGATCGTGGGATAAGGTCACAGGACCCTCATCCACGACGGGCACGGGGTGCAGACCCAACGGCACTGGAGTCTGTCCATCGTTAAGCCCATTGACACCGGCATTGAGGTTCCTTAAGACATGACCGAACTCACCTACGACATACCCCACCTCCTCCGTCGGGAAGTGGACGTCGAAGAAAGTCAGGTTGCCTCCGTCGAACTCGTTCGGCAGCCGCTCCCAAGTACCGCCAGCATCAACTGTTCGAAGGATGCTTCCGCCGTTGCCTACGGCATGGCCCACGTTCGTACCGGTCCACTCCATGGCGAATAACGACTGCTCCTCGGGCATGCCATTGGAAAGAGCGGCCCAAGTAGTGCCGCCATCGGTGGTTTTGTAGAACACATCGGCAACACTGAGGATGTAACCTGTGTTCGGATCGGTGAAGCGGACATCCCACAACCACGTAGTCGAGATCGTAGGCATGGTGTTCCAGACCGCTCCACCATCCGTGGTCTTCAGGATGGTCCCGAGCTCCCCAACAGCGAAGCCCGTATCCGGGCCCGTGAACTGCACCGCAGTAAGAAAGCCGCCCTGCATACCGAGCTGCTGCACCCAAGTGGCCCCTGCATCGGTGGTCTTGTAGATGGTATTGAAGTCGCCCACGATATAGCCCGTATCCGCATCGAAGAAATGTACAGTGGATAAAGCCCAAACGGTGGGCATGACCTGCACGGACCAGGTCTCTCCACCATCCGTGGTGCGCACGACAGCACTTCCGGTACCGACCGCAGTGCCCCGTTCGCTATCGACGAAGTGCACTGAACTGAGCCGCTCCAAGGTGCCGCTCTCTTGGTCCTCCCAACTGACACCGCCATCCGTTGTCTTGATGATGGTCCCCATTTCACCGACGGCCCATCCGGTGTTCTCATCCACGAAGTGAACCCCATAGAGCGTCTCTTCGATGCCCGTATTCAGAACGGTCCATTGTGCGGGTGCTACGTTGACCGCAGATGCTGCTATGATCACGAGTAGTGTATCCTTCATGCCGGTTTGACAGCGCTTTACCCGCGGCGTTGTCCGGACACGGGGTGGACGGGGCGCGCTGTGATGGACCGGTGGACCGAAAAGACGCACGCTCGCATCACTTCATCCACCGTTCTGCAGCCCCCTCTGGCCGTGTACGATCCGTCTCTAGGAACGGTTTGTTGATCAGGTGCTTCGTCCGATCATCGATCAGCCACCACGAACTGCTGGACGCGATTACCCGATCCACTCTTCAACACGATGTGATAAAGGCCATCACGGAGATCAGGCAGGCGCACTAGCGTTGGTCCGCCAGCATTCACACTATGCGAATGGATCAAGCGACCGGCCGCATCCATGATGACCAGGACCGAGCCTGCTTCACCATCCACCAACAAGCCATCACCCGTTCGGAACAAGACGGGCTCTCGTACGAGCTGTTCGACGGATCCTGTTGAAAGGGCTTGGAAGCCGATCTCCTTCACCACCGCGAAACAGCTCTGCGGACCGTAAGTATCCAGCCGCATCCAACCATAGCGCGCAACACCTTGTTCCACTTTCTTGAAAACGAGGAACCCATCCACGACGGCGTTCCAAGCATGAAGATCAGCGGCCACCGCTCCGGGCAGAGTTTGATAAGCGGAATGATTCATGTAATAGACATCCGCATACGATTCCGCTCCTGTGGTCTGCTCACCAAAACTGAAGATCCGAGGAACATCCACGGTAACAGGGCCACCTAAGGCATTATCCACAAAATCAATTGCTGTGGCGGTGGCCAGCGTGGTCGAATCGCCGCAGAGGATCTCCAAGCTATGGCCTGCCCCTTGACCTCCAAAATACCGACGACTGCGCAACGCAAGGTCCACCGAACCATCATTGTCCGGATCGAATGCGTATTGATCCAGACCCATGGCGGGCCCCTCCACAGTGTCTTCTACCTGAAGGACTTCCATCGGAGGTTCGGGTACTCCCACCGTGAATACCCCAGGCTGAGCGAACCCTTTTGTGTTGGCGGCAAGCGCGCAACAGACCAGCCCAGGAAGAACGAAGCGTTGCATCATTTAGCCAAGTTAGGAACAAAGATCCGATGGTGATGAGCATGGGATCCACCTCTGCGATGGGCGATCGGCCTTGTGTCTTCAGGGCAAGGACCATGGAAACCCGGGATCCTCTTAAACGACTGCAAGTCCTTTCCAACTGCGCGGATCGTAACCCATGGACGAACCCACGCGTCCCATCCGCCATGAAACCCATGCTAATGCGGCTCGCGATCCCATTCCTTCCGCTCTTCTTCCTGCATGCGCCCCTGAACGCACAAGTCAATGAAGCCGGGATGGTCGCAGCCTTCGACGATGCGCTCACCGCACGTTTCTCAATGGACGCTCCCGGTGGTGCCGTGCTCATCGCACGCGGTAACACCGTGATCTACGAAAAAGCGATCGGCCTCGCTGACCTGAGCACCAAGCAAGCACTGACCACCGACCATCAGTTCCGCATCGCCAGCGTGACCAAACAGTTCGCTGCGGTAGCCATCCTGCAATTGGCCGAGGCTGGCAAATTGAAGGTCGAAGATGAGATCCAGAAGTACGTGGACTTCCCGGAGAAGGAACATCCGATCACCATCGAGCACTTGCTCACACACAGCTCCGGCATCCCCGACTTCACGCGGACTGCGGCCTATACACCAGAGGCCTATGCCAAGCCTATCACCCTGCCCGAGCTGATCGCCTTGTTCGCGAACGAGCCCTTGGAATTCGCTCCAGGAACGAAGTGGAACTATAGCAATAGCGGCTATCTGTTGCTCACGGCGATCATTGAAAATGTCTCCGGGCAGACCTGGTCGGACTACGCGCGCGAGCACCTCTTCGAACCTGCAGGCATGACCTCTTCGAGTGCGGCCATTGCAGGAGGGCCGCTGCCCAACGAGGCAGTAGGATACGCTGAAAGTGAGCAGGGCTGGGAGTCGGCCTATCCCATCAGTCTTTCCTGGCCGCGCGCTGCAGGCTGCATCCGCAGCACCGTGCACGACCTGTGGGCGTGGAACCGCAGCGTCTTCGCTGGCAAGTTGGTGGGAACCGCGATGATGACCAAGGCACACCGCCCCTTCCACCTGAACGATGGCCACGTCACCGACTATGGGTACGGATGGTTCCTCCAGCACGTACAAGGCAGTCCCACCATCGAGCACAACGGTGGTATCGATGGCTTCACAAGTGCAAGCTTGTACCTCCCGAACGAGGATCTCTACGTTGCCGTTCTCGTGAACCGCCAAACCAGTGACGCCAGCGACCTTGCACCCATACTGGCTGGGATCGCCATGGGCAAACCATACGGCGGTCCGGTGTTGCCGCTCAACCCGGAAGTCGCGCAAGACTATACCGGCGTATATGTGAACGCCGAAGGGGTGGAGCGCTACATCACAGCGGACGACGATGGGCTCCACGCCCAGCGCCAAGGCTCCACCGTACTCGATCTGGATCACCTCGGCAACGACCGCTTCATCTACCACGGCGACGTGATCACGATCACATTCCAGCGCAAAGACGGTCGAGTAGCGGGTGCTCGCTTCGTGAGCCGCCGAGGCGAAGAGCAATTGACCCGCTCTGACAAGCCGATCCCCGTACGCAAGGAGATCCCGTTGAACGGGACCGAATTACAACGTTACGTGGGCACCTTCGAAATGGCCGAAGGCTTCACCCTCACTTTCCGTGTGGAGGGCGACCGTTTCTTCGCACAAGCCACACGACAACCCGAGCTTGAGTTGTTCGGTGAAGGCCCGCACGCCTTCTTCCTCAAAGCCTTGGATGCGCGCATCGAATTCTACCCCGAGCCGGATGGCAGCGTGAAGCGTGTGAAGCTTTTCCAGGGCGGTGAGATGGAGGGTGTACGGATCGATTAGCTTGGCGTTACCAACGTTCCATATCCGAATAGGATCAGGCTGTGGTCTAGTCAAGCAATTACAATGGGGGGGGGCACTGGTCAGACGTGGGGGGATGCTTACTGAGTACGATCAATCTATTCGTTGGATCACATATCTCGCTCGACCGTACGAACCCACCAAGCCTCGCAGACCGTTACTAACCTTTGGGTTCCCTGACTCGTTCAAAGGCTCGTAAACTCATCGGCAAAATGATCTCACGCACCAGGCACGCACTGATCAGGGGATGCGTACGCACCATGCTGGTCGCCTCCATTCCGGAAGCCGCCTGCCAGGAACTCCACTGGTATAATACCTGGGAATATCAGGCCCAAGGCTCCACCAGTCATTCTTTGCGGGATGGGCCCTTGGCCGTCAATGCTCTGGGCGAGACCTACATGGCATCCCAGCTTCTGGGTTCCATCGATGTCGATCCCGGACCAGGAACCACGGAGCTTAGCTCCGGACCTGGATCACCGACCAGCTCCATCTGCTTGAGCAAATTCGACCAGAATGGTACGTGGATATGGACCAAGCGGATCGGGAACACCATAAGCAAGCCACATGCGATCGCACTGGATCCAGACGGGAACGTGTTCATGACCGGCATGTTCAAAGGGACGGTCGACTTCGATCCTGGACCTGGAGTGGTCAACCACACGTCCGCAGGTGCGGATGACATCTTCGTGATGAAGTTCGATGCGAACGGGGAACACCTCTGGTCTTGCCGTTTCGGCACCAACGAAGATGTAGAAGGTGGCTGGGACCTTGCCGTGGATGCCAGTGGCAATGCCCATGTGATGGTGAGTGCCCGGGGAACCATCGACGTTGACCCCGGACCAGGCGTACTGCCTTTCACCCCTGCGGGCCAACTTACCAGCATCATCAAGCTTGATGCCCAGGGCGCCCTCGTATGGGCCAAGTCCGTCGAACTCGATGGGGCATCGTACAACAATTGGCACATCACCGTCGATGGCAGCGGCAATGTCCTGATGACCGGCCAATACTCGGGTGCTTCAGTAGACGTGGACCCGGGACCTGGAACGACCTATCTGCCGCACGACCCCGTTCGACCGAATGGGGTTTTCGTCGTGAAATGGGACCCTCAGGGTGAACTGCTTTGGGCGCACGGGATAGCCGGTGCTATACCGGGACACCTGGCTTGTGATGCCGAAGACAACGTGCTCGTGACAGGGAACACGATCAATGACGTCGACCTAGATCCGGGACCAGGCTTGCAGATGCACGCCATCGGCAATGCCTCCAACACCAGTTGGGTGCTGAAGCTGGATCCTCTGGGCACCCACGTTTGGTCCAAGATCTGGACCACGAATAGCATCGTTCAGACAAAGGATGTAGCGGCCGATCAGAACGGGAACGTGATCATCGGCGGCATCTACAATGCGGCAATGGACCTGGCTCCCGGACCGTTGGTGGTGCCGGCACCTGAAGCAAGCAGCGGTAGTTGTAGTTTCATCACGGCCTTGGATCCTTCTGGCGCTTACCTCTGGTCCGGCGAACTGGGCGCTGGCCAGCACGACGCCTACGTGGAGCATATGGCCATCGCTCCGGACAATAGTCTGCGCATCAGCGGGTGGTTCTATGGCGCCATGGACATGGACCCCGGCCCCGGCACCAGCACCTATACCGGACCACTCACGCGGCAGAGCACCATGTTGCTCAGTTTCGCTGGAACGAACAACCCCACGGGCATACCCACTACCGCCAAGAACTCCGCCAAGCTGTATCCCGTTCCCACGGAAGGGCCATTGACCATCACCCATACGGAAGACATCGCTTTGATCAACATCAGTGATCCGCGCGGCGTGTTGGTCAGCACCGAGAGGCCTGGTATGCAGCGCGCCTCCATCGATATATCCGCGCTCCCAGCCGGATGCTACATGGTCGAGATCGTGGGCGAAAAGATCACGGAACAAAAAAGTATCGTGAAGCTCTGACCAGAGTCGTTCCGGAAACGCTGAAGGATATCCATGTCGGATCACCTCCTTCCTTGTCACCTCCCTTACAACACGTTGATGTAGCCCGTCGACTTCCGATCCACCGCATCTGCACCCACCACCACGGTGTACTCGATCACCCACATGTAGGTGCCAGGTTGCAACTGCTCGGTGCGCAATAGACCGGAGGGGAATAGCGCCGCATCATCGGTGGCGAACAGCTCCTGACCCCAGCGGCTGTAGACCTTACCACTAAAGGCGGTGATGCGGCAATCGCATACCACGCGTGGCACCTCCTCGATGTTCAGAGCGATGGACGTAGGAACGCTCAATGCGCAGGGTTCGGCGGGCTTCTGTGGCTGTTGAGCCGGCACGGGTTGCCGGGCCGAGACCACTTGTGCGAGGATCGCGGCGAAGAGGACGTTGATCACGTGCATGAACCAATAGGCAAAAGTAGGTTGGCTTAGTGAACTGCGTGTTGGCCATTGCAGCGTGAGAACGCTGGTATTCTGAAGACTTCAGTTCCGCACTGATCGAGCTAGCGCAAGGGCGGTCACCGATCATCATCTTACCGATCTGTTCGATCGTGGAAGCAGGTTCACGCGTCGAAGGCGCAGTGACGATCATACAGCAGCCACAACAAGGCTCAACCGAGCGTCAGCCCGGATTCATCGTAGCGTGAACTTGATCGGCAGGTTGTATTGCACCCGCACCGGTACGCCATCGATCTTGCCGGGCGTCCACCGTGGCATCAGGTCAAGCACGCGCCAAGCCTCATAGTCGAGGTAAGGATGAGCGCCCTTTACGATGCCCGTTGTGGTCCACGTGCCCGTCTCGTCCACCACACCAGTCAAGTAGACCACACCGGAGATCCCGGCGTCCTGCGCTTCCACGGGATAGCGCACGTTCGAACCGAGGAACTTGAACAACTCCGGTTCCCCACCTTGGAATTCGGGCATTTCTTCCACCCGCGTGAATTCAACCGAGTCCCGGCTGGTAGTGTCCTTTTCCAACTTCGGCATTTCGATGTACCGCAGCTTGCTGAAATCGCGCTCGGCCGTCACGCGTCCCCTCTCATCATAGTCTTGCCATAGACCCACCGGTCGATCAGCCACGAAACGCTTTCGGCTGAGCACACGGTCATTCTTGATCAGGTAGGTCTCCTCTACCCGTATGCTGTCATTCTCCAAGCGAGTGCGCTTTCCATAGGGCGACGAGCGCTCTTGGGCTACAAGTGACAACTGAAGCAACAAGCAGACCATCGAAGTGACTAGGCGCATCGTTCGTGAGTTTGACCGACCGGTAAGATAGCAAACTCGCCTTCCATTCCTTTCCATGTCCTGATAACGGGTCGCTGCAAGGAACTACTTCACCTGCGCCTTGAGCCGTTCCTCGAGTTCACGAACGCGACCGACCTCATCCTTCCACGACTTCACGAAGGACGGCTCCTTCCGCTGATACGCTTCCATCAAGTCCAGTGTGCGCTGCAGCTTGATGAGCTCGATCAAGTCGGCGATGCGCGTTGTGCTCGCCGAATACATCGCTTCCAGCCTCGCGGCCTCGGCCAACCGCATTCGCAGTGCTCCTTGGCTCCGTTCCAGCACGGCCAGCTGTTGTGCGCGCTCGGTGCTATCCTTCAACGTATGCGCGTGTTGTTGGGCAGAAGTGTAATAGGCATCGTTCAGGGCGTTGAACCGCTCGTAGCGCTGTACCGTATCGCCATGTTGGTCGTACCGCTCATCCACCTGTTCCAACAAGGACTTCAGCGCGGTGTCCTTCTCCAGCACATCGGCGAACAGCTTCTCCACCAGGTCTTCGCCGTAAGCCAGGCGCGGGAACGATGACTTGACCTCGCCGGTCAATTCCTCTACGGCGCTCGGGTCTTGAAGCGCGCTGGGCACCTCTTCATCGGCGGTGTCGGTGTGGCCACAGGCGAATATGGTCATCGCAAGTAGAAAGATCGTGTGTCGCAGCATGGTCATTTGCTTAAGTCAACTACGTGTTCGCTGATCATCCGACCACCACGAACGAAACGGGGCTGCCTCATTCGAGACAGCCCCTACATCGATCATTCGTTCAATTGGACTTGGCGAAGACACCGACGAAAATGCCTCCGGTAACATCGCGCATGTCAATGGAGCTCACGGGATTCACACGGCAATTAAAGGTGGCTCGGATCTTCACCTTGGCAATGCCTGAACCATCATCGACCGGCTCTGAATCCGTGATGGTGAAGTTGCTCGTCGACTGGGGCATCTGTAGCGTGGTCCATGACCCGGACCCACTCCGGAACGTCACTGAAACTCCTGTTGGGTCCGTTGATGTGAGCGTCGCGAAGGGCTTGGATCCCTCGGCGAAGTAGTCGTAGAACTGTTGGTCCGTTGGAGCAGCGCCCGTATAGTCAAGTCCGTAGAAGTAGATGTCCGCACCAGTGATGGATGTTGTCGTGTTGCGAAGCGCCGAGTTGTAACTGGCTGAACCACCGCCGGTGACATTACCGGATGTATTGGAGAATCCATCCGTGCCGGCCACGTAGGTCACGGATCCGGCGTCTTCCAAGACACAGGTGAAGGCCGCTGACCCGGAGATCGGATACGTCGGCGCAGGGGTGGGCGTCGGTGTGGGTGTCGGTGCCGGCGCTTCGTCCTCATCTTTCGAACAGCCGGTGAAAGCAACGGCGCTGATCAAGGTGAGCATCAACAGTTTTGTCAAGTTCATTGTTGTAGTGGGTGTAGAAGTTCTAAGGTGCAAAATACGGAACTGTTCGCAACAAGACGTGGCTGCCTGCACGCTTCCACCGCCTTAAGCCGTGTCCCCGCAGCTGCAAAAAGCAGTGTCCTCTTCGAGAGATCCGGCGCAGGATCGTGATCCCATTCGATCGCTCCCAGCGCGGATCGAACTACAGGCCCCACTGCGGCTCAAAGGCGGAAAAAGTGAAGCAGGGCTCCGAGGCGCACGCTCGTCTTCAAGCGATCTGTTGCAGGCTCGGGAGTTGACCGCGCTCCGGCCACGGCTCCGGATGCCTATTTTCGATGCGCTGCGTCACCCATCCTAAGCCTATGTTGAAAATGTGCCTTAGTCAGCAACACCGCCAACGTCTGTTCCGCAAGCTGCATTTCCCCCTGTTCATGGCGTTCGCCTGTTGGTGCCGGGCCCAAGCGCCCGAAGTACTCCATCACTGGTGGAGGACCGATGACAATGTGAATGCCATAGCCTTGGATGCGGCCCATGGAAAGGTCTATATCGGAGGGGGCTTCCACTATGTGGGTCCTCCCCAGAACTACGTGAGCGCTCTTGAAGTGACCGATGGGGCAACGGTCGGGAACATCGCTCATCCGAACAGACGTGTGCTCTGCTCAGCGCCGGATGGGCAAGGCGGCTGGTTCATCGGCGGGGACTTCACCGAAGTGGGGGGCTTACAACGAACGCGACTCGCACACCTTAACGCCCAAGGACAGGTGACCTCATGGGCACCTACTGCGACCGACGCCGTGACCAAGATGAGCCGCGAAGGCAACACCGTTTATGTGGCCGGGGAGTTCGGTGCACTGAATGCCACGTCGCGGAACAAGTTCGGCGCCCTGGATGCCACCACCGGAACCGTACTTGCTTGGGATCCATTCATCAGCTCGGCCACCTACAGCCTTACGTGCATTACGGCCTACAATGGTGCCGTGTACATAGCGGGTTTCTACGACAACATGAACGGCGAACCGCGCAACAACTTGTCCGCCGTGGACGGCGTAACGGGTGAAACGCTGCCTTGGGATCCGGACCCGGTCGGTTGGGTGAGCTGCATGCAGGGCTTGGACAACACCGTCCTGGTCAGCGGCAACTTTTCTCAGATCGGAGGCCAGGCCCGCCAGAACATCGCCGCGCTCGATGCCGTGACGGGCGTGCCCACGGCTTGGGCGCCGTCGGTGGTCGGACCTGCTTACACGATGCTGATCAGCGACGGTACCGTGTACCTCGCAGGGGCCATCACACAAGCAGGCGGACAGCCCCGCGCATCCTTCGCGCAGGTGGACCTTACCACAGGAGAAGCCACCGATTGGGCTCCACGCGTCACGTCGGGCAACACTGCGAATACCCTGTTCCGTTCCGGGAACACCATTTACCTGGGCGGCGGATTCACGTCCATCGATGGTCAGGATCGGCTGCGGTTGGCCGCTGTGGATGCCATCACCGGCGCACTGAACCCGTGGGCTCCTGGCGCCAATGAAACGGTCACGGAACTCGGACCCATGGGTGACCACATCTTCGCCGCTGGACAGTTCACCAGCACCGGTGGTGTGCCGCGCAAAGGGCTCGCCGCTCTGGACCTGACCACGGGTGCAGCCACCGATTGGGCTCCGCAACTCCCGTTCTATAGCACCGTTTACGCCCTGGCGGTACGCGACGACATCGTTCATGTCGGTGGCGTGTTCGACAGCCTGGGGCTGGTGCCGAGACGGAACATCGGTGCGGTGGATGGCACCACCGGAGAGGTGACACCGTGGGCACCGGAAGCGAACAATGCTGTACTGCGCCTCGTCCTCCACGATCAACGGTCGTACGCCAGCGGCATGTTCGATAGCATCGGCGGTCAGGAACAAGCGAACGTTGCGGCGCTGGACCTGATGAACGGGCAGAGCACCGGTTGGGCGCCCGACGTCAATGGACCGGTCTATGCCTTCGCCTTTTCCGGCGACACCGTGTTCTTGGGCGGCAGTTTCTCCACGGTGAACGGCGAAACCCACAACAGGTTGGTGGCCGTGAATGCCTCTACGGGTGAGGCGTGGACCTGGGACCACGAATTCCCCACGTTGAACACCTCCATCAACGCCCTGCTACTGCATAACGAGGTCTTGTACATCGCCGGGATCTACAATGACATAGGTGGCTTGGATAGAGGCGGCCTTGCTGCCGTGGACCGATCGACAGGGGACCTTTTGGAGTGGGATCCTTCGGCATCGGGACAGGGGTTCTGCCTGGCGTATTCCAATGGTACGGTGATCGCTGGGGGTGACTTCGTCCCCTACGAAACACAACCTCAGCATCGCCAACTTGCGGCCATCGATGCCACATCCGGCATGATCAGCGATTGGAGCATGGTCCTCGGTAGCCGCGTTTCGGTGATGGATGGCAACGAACAAGTGACCTGCATCGGCGGAATGACCACTCCCTCATCCATCGATGGTGAGCCCGTGCGGTACTTCGCCGCCCTTGGCCTTCCGATCATCAACGGGATGCAGCCGAATACCGACAGCGCGATCGCTCCACTGATCATCACGCCCAACCCGACCACGGGTGTTCTTCATCTCGACTCCCGCTCACCACAGCACTCGAAGCTAACGGTGATGGATGCACGTGGTGTGGTGGTCATGCGCACGGCGTACACCGCGTCACTGGACGTTGCGCACTTGCCCAGCGGGGTTTACACCGTTGTGACCGAGGATGAAGTCGGCACTCGCACGGGACGCACCAAGGTTGTGAAGCAGTGATGCGCTGGCGTCCGCATGTAGCTGATCTCGGTTCATGCATTGGGTCCGCTCGGTGGAACAGGATCATGGTCAGGCGTACAAGTGTGGTCGCCGTGCAACAAATGGTTTGAGTCGCGGAGGTGCTCGGCACAAGCCACCGCACCAACCTTCTGTTCACATGCCCAGGGCCATGCCGATGTGGATGCAAGACTCCCATCGACCCATGCGAAAAGCCGCCACGATACTCGCCCTTTGCACACTCCAAGCATCAGCGCAATACCAGGTGCAGGGCCGGTACTTGCACCAAGCCGGAACGAGTTATCCCTGGGCCATCGTGGCGGATCCCGAAGACAACATCATCATTGGTGGGCACCTCAGCGGCGAGATCGACTTCGACCCCGGAAGCGGTCTCGGCATCGTGGAGACCATTGGAGAGGACGATGGCTACGTGTGCAAACTGGACCCTTCCGGTGAATTCCAATGGGTCGCACGCTTCGGTGGTGATGAAACCCAAGCAGAATGGGTCCAGGACCTGATCACGGATGCCGATGGGAACATCTATGTCGCCGGTGCCTTTGGCGGTGTGGCCGACTTCGACCCCGGCCCTGGTGTGGCGCAGTTCAGCGGTGGTTCGCAGGATGGCTACTTGGTGAAATTGAGCCCAGCGGGGGAACTGATCTGGGCGAAGGACATCGGTGGCACGAGCACTGATGCGCTCTCCGGCCTGGCCATGACCGAAGAGGGCGATATCATCGTGGTAGGGTACGTGGATATCGACGCCACTGTGGATGGCAACAGCATCGAGCTGGGTAACACCCAGAGCGGCGGCCTGGTGGCTTCTTTCCAACAGGATGGAACATTCAATTGGGCGCGTGTACTGCCCAGCAGCGGCGGCCGCAACGTGACCGACGTTTGCATCGGCCACGATGGCAGCATCTACGGTTGTGGCATCTTCTCCAACACGATGGACCTCGACCCCGGGCCGGCGGCGTTCCCGGTGGTGGCGGTGGACGTTAACGACGGCTTCTATTTCAAACTGGATGCCACCGGTGCTTTCGTTTGGGGTGGTCGCTTCGGTAGCACCTTGGAGGACTGGTGCTACGATATGGATGTGGACCAGGACGGCGCCATCTACCTCGCCGGTCACTTCAGAGGAGCCTGCACCATCGGGAATGGAGCGGACATCACCGATATCCCACTGACCACGACAAGCGATGCGCTCGTCGCCCGTATCGACCCCGATGGCACGGTGGGCTGGGCCCACGGCATACCCGCCAGTGGTCGCTCGCATTCCGTGCGGGCTGCGAATGATGGTGAGGTCCTGTACAGTGGATATTTCGCGAACACCACCGACTTCGACCTGGGGCCCGGTGTGGCGGAAGTCACCAGCCAGGGTAGCGTTGATATGTTCCTGGCGCGGTACACCACGAGCGGGGATCTCGTCAGCGTGCTCACCATCGGTGGGACAAGCGGCCAAACTCCCCGTGGCCTGTACCTCGATGGTGCCGATGTGATCCTGGCCTCGGGCTATTCCATCGACGTGGTGGACCTTGATCCCGGAACGGAGGTGTTGAACGATACCGC
>JAEUTC010000144.1 GCA_016787985.1 Flavobacteriales bacterium
GCCTTGTCGCTCAGATCGAGCGTGCGCTCGTAGCGGCCTTTGAAACCAATGATCCGTTCCTCGTACACCTTTTCACCTTTCGCATCGTGCACGTTCACGAAGAGGTCGCCGCGATCGGCCACATCGAACTGGATCCGGAAGAACCCGTTGCTCGGGTTGGGGAACACCCCCATGTCACCGAGTTGAAGCGCGTTGTCCAGGCCTTTGACGCCTTTGTTCTTCAGGAGGTCCTTTTCCTCGGGCGTCAATTCCTTGCGCTCGATGCGGATGCGTGTTTCCACGCGGAGGTCCTTCCCTAGATCTCGGCGCAGCTGATCCATCTCCCGGCGTAGTTCATCCATATCCCTGGCCAGTTCATCTCGATCTTCGGGGTCGAGGCCTTCAAAGCGGAACTCGCGCATGGGGTTCATGGTGATCACGTGGTCGAAGTCGCGTTCGCCGAGCTCGCCGTTCACAGTGATCGACTGCCCATTACGCATGAGTGTGACGGCCACCGCAGCGCCCGGCTCCATGCTTCGGATGGTCTCGGAAAGCGTGCCGAAATCGCCAATGGCGGTCGCGTTCACCCGGGTGATGACATCGCCTCTGATGATACCCATCTTCTCGGCCGCACTTCCTTCCTCCACACTGCCGATGTGTGCGCCATCTCCATCTCCATCTCCATCACCGGGTGTTACACCCAGGAACGCACGCGGCTCCATATCGGCCACATCGCCGAAGTGGCTCTCCCAGTCCCACTCCTCGCTGCCGTGCTCGGGCGAAAAGTCGAAGGAATAGGATGCGGTCTTCGTTTCTGCCAGTTCCGCGGTGCCGGACATCTTCTTTCCATCGCGGTACCAGATCACCTTCACCTTTTCTCCTGGATCGTTCTTGCCGATGGCTTCGCTCAAGGTCCAGGGATCTTTCACGGCATCACCGTCCACCTCCACGATCACATCGCCTTCCTTCAAGCCCAACTTGGCCGCAGGTGTATCGTCCACCACATCGGTCACATAGGCGCCTTTTCCACCGGGCGCCTTGCTCGTTCGCGCTTGTTCGCTGGTGAGCGTGGCGCTGGAGACCCCGAGATAGCCCTTCGGTCCACACGATGGTGGGAATGGTGCATCGGGCGGCACCGGCGCCATCAGCACACGAACGTCCTCGGCATCGATGTCGTCCTCGCGGTCCATGCCGAAACGACGGATGTCGATCTGCAGGTCGCGGTCATCACCATTCAGGGTGAGGTGGTCCAGGATGCCGAGTTCGCGCATGGCCTCGTTCATGGCCTCCTCATCGGCAGCGTCGAATTCATGGGTCACCCGTTTCGTTTCGCCGTTCTCGGTGGTCACGATCTCGATGCGCACTTTGCGGTCCTTCTCCTGTTCCTGTGCGATCGCTTGGGGTGCAGTGCCGCCCTGGAACACGGCGGCCAATGGCATGAAGAGGAAGGTCTTGTACATGGCGCTTGTGGTTGGTGAGCCGAAACTATCGGCTGCGACAAGCGGTGCGGCGTTAATGAACGCGAAGAAGTGTTAAGCCGGTGATGAACCGTTGATCCATGGATGAAAGGGGATCCCACCGCAACGGCGCGGCGGACGCAACGGGCTCGCGACGCGATGGCTGCGCGTTCTAGGCGTTAGCTAGCCGCTAGGTTTGAACAAGGATGTCGCGGTTCATTCGTTCGTGAACCGGTCCATATCGCGGCGATCATCAGGATGTACATTCCCGATAGGATCCTCCTTCAATCCAAGACAAAGCGCAGCACATCAACATGCGAAGCGCTATACAGGGTGGCTATGTAGACGCCGTTCGCCTCCTTATGGAGAGGGATGGAATGCTGATCGATCCCTCGGGGGATGGCCGCTTCGTACACCAACTGTCCAGCTGCGTTCCGGATCTGTAATTGGCCACCGTCCTCTGTTCTCACATGTAGATGTCCGTTGATGTAGAAACCAATGGATCGACTTTTCTCCGGTACCACGACTCCGGTCGAGATATCCGTGGAGACGTTCAAATGTGCTGAAGCTGTGATCGTGCCGCACGAGTCTTCAAGGGTAAGTAGTAACGCACCGACCTCCCTGAAAGTGATCCCGGAGTCGGGTAGCGGGCTGATGAGTTGATAGGGATCATTCAGCGTGGTCGTATCGCCCTGTGAATGATGTATCATCAATGCCAGATCCGCGCAAAGGTCAAAGTCCGATACTGCCCTCACTGTGATGGAATCGTCCTCGGCAAGGACAACTTGGGTGAATGACGTAGGCCCGCCCGCTTCCGCATATGCCACCGCGAGTGTGGATCCGTCTGAGATCGATCTTTCGATCTGGAGGTCGACTCCGATCACGGGAGTATGTGTCACATGAAGAAGAACGACTTGTTGTGAATAGCAAGTACCGCCGTGGAGTAATATGCGGTACCAGGAGTCGTGGCTCATCCAATGGACCTGTTCAAGTCCATTGCCGCTAGACTCCAGACTACCCAACTCTTCCGGTCCCGAAGTGCGAGAAATACTCATGTACCATGGCGAGTAGCACCACCCGGTTTGTTCGATACGAGCACTGATCGAATCCCCGGTATTCAACTGGACCTCCAAAACCGCTTCTGGGACCTGAGGTTCATGGCTTCTGAAGAGCTCATGCACTGAACCATCGGTCCGATGTAGGCTCAGAACGAGATCACGGAATGGTTCGGGGGCATTGATGGTCACGAGCGCCATCTGGGTGGGAACACCGCAGTCCGTCACGTGTTGCAGTCGATAGCTACCTGGGGTCGCCAAGCGCACTCCGGCTAAAGTGCTCGAGGTGTCCAGGACCTGTGTACCCCCGTTGTGTATTGGACCCCAGTTCGGGCTTTCATACGCCACTAACCGAACAGCAGTGCAAGGCTCCGTTATCTCATGATGGTCAACTCGGAGTGAGTCACCGGGTCCAAGACTGATGTTGGCAAGGATGGAGTTGCTGTTCTGGTTCTCGTTCGCCACCAACTCTACTGTGCCATCAGCGCGTTCTATCGTTAAAGACATATCTACACGTGGAGGTGTAGAGTGGCTTACCCTGATCGACCCTAATCCGCTGGTCGTGAACATCGGACCTTCGAATGAGATCAAATAGGTGCCATCCTGGGAGAACAGAAAGCCCTCGGAGCCGACCAATGGAATGGTCGAAGGTGGGATCCCCATATCGAACGGCTCGTCATCAGGGGCAAAGCGAACGATGGCGTTTCCACCCTCTTGCGCATATCCATTCGCGAACGCCGTTGCCCGGACCTGTTGGCCAGACGATAAATAAACGGTCAGGCACGGTCCCAAGCAAGTGTCAGATGCCGAGAGGGTAACAAGGCTTGGATTCAACTGCGGGAACCATCCAGAAGTACCGATAACA
Source organism: Flavobacteriales bacterium (assembly GCA_016787985.1). Taxonomy (GTDB): domain Bacteria; phylum Bacteroidota; class Bacteroidia; order Flavobacteriales_F; family PHOS-HE28; genus PHOS-HE28. Next base: position 3,357 of record JAEUTC010000144.1, read on the forward strand.
CGGGAAATTTGAACTCCCACAGCAATAGGTGTGGGTGGCAGTTCCATACTGATCGTGATCCGCAGGTGATCAAAGAAGTTCTCGCTACCTACATGTGAAAAGAAAAAGCTCCCGCGCTCGGCCAGCGATAGCGCCGTGCCGTCCGAGACTTCGGCGATCACAGTCGATGTCGAATTCGCCGTATCTGGGTACGTCGACCTTCTTACGCGCGCAGCACCCGTACCGGTGCAGTTACCGTGCTGTGACCTAAGAATGCGTAGCGTGTCTCCTGCTTGCAGTGCAATGCTAAGGTCGTATGTGGAATTGTATCCACCACTTCCCCAATAGAGGAGAGAAGCTGAACCATCTGCGTGATGAAGTGCAACGGAGAACGTACCCAAGCATGGCTTTCCTTCCACAATCTTGAGCGCTATAAGCGAAAAGACGGTGACAACAAGCCTGAAGATGTGTCGATCAATTGCACGCATGGGATACGACTCGGTGATATGAAGGTACGCGTCCGCGCCATTCTATGGACGAAGGAACCCATTGAGGGATGCCAGGCATCTGGGTAACGATCAGCGGCTCAACCCTGGGTGAACCGGTCCATATCGCGGCGATCGCGTTTGGTGGGGCGGCCTTCTCCTGGAATGCGGTGCTGGGCTTTGGCAAGGCGGGTGAGTTCCAGCTTCTCGAGGTCGTCGAAGGAGGTGCGTTCGGCGATCAGGCTTGGGACCAACTTGGCACCGACCCGGGCGCTCGGGATCCGTAGCACCTCCCAGCTGCGCCATACGGGTGGCTCGCGCAGGGCGATCACATCGCCCGGCTTCACTTCTGCGGAAGCTTTCACCAGGCGATCCGCGAGCTTCACCTGTTCGCGCTTGATGGCATCGGTAGCGAGGCTACGCGTCTTGAAGAGGCGCACGCACCAGAGGAACTTGTCGATACGCATGGAAAAAGGAAGGGGCGACCCGAACGCCGCCCCTTTCATCAGTGACCCCGACAGGACTCGAACCTGTAACCAACAGAACCGGAATCTGTCATTCTATCCAATTGAACTACGGGGCCGGTGTGCCCGACCGGCTGGTCAAGCGGCGGCAAAGATAGCGTTCGGTCCGTTCATCCCTGAAGAAAGGCTACCTTTGCGGGCCTTTTTCCGGCCCCCTTCACATGACCGAGCTGCGCAACATCGCCATCATCGCCCACGTCGACCACGGTAAGACAACCTTGGTGGACAAGATCCTGCACCAGTGCCAGCTCTTCAGGGAGAACCAGGAACAAGCCGATCTGTTGCTGGACAACAACGACTTGGAGCGTGAACGGGGCATCACCATCCTGGCCAAGAACGTGAGCGTGCGGTACAAAGGGGTGAAGATCAACGTGATCGATACGCCGGGCCACAGCGATTTCGGCGGTGAGGTGGAGCGCGTCTTGAACATGGCCGATGGCGTGATCCTGCTGGTGGATGCCTTTGAAGGCCCCATGCCCCAGACTCGCTTCGTGCTGGGCAAGGCCATCGAGATGGGCCTGAAGCCGGTGGTGGTGATCAACAAGGTGGATAAGCCGAACTGCACGCCCGATGAAGTGCACGAGGCGGTGTTCGACCTGATGTTCGCCTTGGATGCGAACGAGGACCAACTCGATTTCCCGGTGGTCTATGGCTCCGGTAAAGGAGGTTGGATGGGACCCGATCCCAAGAACCCCACGGAGGATGTGAGCTACCTGCTGGATGTGATCCTGGAGAAAGTGCCTGCGCCGAAGAAGGTGGATGGCACCCTGCAGATGCGCATCACCAGTTTGGACTATAGCAGCTTCCAAGGGCGTATCGCCGTGGGCCGCATCAGCCGTGGATCCATCAGGCCGAATCAACATGTCACCCTCGTGAAGAACGAAGGTGGCACGGTGAAGGGCCAGGTGAAGGAATTGATGACTTTCGAGGGTTTGGGCAAGATCAAGGTGAAGGAGGAGATCGGTTGCGGCGAGATCGTGGCCGTGATGGGCTTGGAGAACTTCGATATCGGCGACACCATCGCCGATGCGGAGAATCCTGAGGGCCTCTCGAAGTTCAAGGTGGACGAGCCCACGATGAGCATGCTCTTCACCATCAACAACTCGCCCTTCTTCGGTCGTGAAGGCCAGTTCGTGACGAGCCGCCACGTGCGCGACCGCTTGTACAAGGAGATCGAGAAGAACCTGGCGATGCGCCTGAAGGAGACCGACAGCCCGGACCGCCTGCTGGTGTTCGGTCGTGGTATACTCCACTTGAGCATCCTGGTGGAAACGATGCGCCGCGAGGGCTACGAGTTCCAACTGGGCCAGCCTCAGGTGTTGTACAAGGAAGTCGATGGCCAGCGCCATGAGCCGATCGAGACCCTTACCGTACAGGTGCCCGAGCAGTTCAGCAGCCGCGTGATCGACCATGTGACGCGTCGCAAGGGCGAGATCCTCAACATCGAACAGAAGACCGACCGCACGGTGTTGGAGTTCAGCATTCCCGCACGCGGCATCATCGGACTACGCAACGCGCTGCTCACCGCCACGGAAGGCGAGGCCATCGTATCGCACCGCTTCAAGGGCTACGAGCCGTTCAAGGGCCAGATCGCATCGCCGCGTTCGGGCTGTATCGTCAGCGCTGAAACGGGTACGTCCATCGCCTACGCCATCGACAAGCTGCAAGACCGTGGTAAGTTCTTCATCGAACCCGGCGAAGAGGTCTACGCTGGCCAGGTGATCGGTGAGAGCCCCAAGCCCGGTGAGGAACTTGGTGTGAACGTGATCCGTGTGAAGAAGCTCACGAACATGCGCGCCAGCGGTAGCGACGACAAGGTGAGCATCGCGCCGGCCGTGAAGTTCAGCCTGGAGGAGTGCATGGAATACATCGCCGAGGACGAATACCTCGAGGTGACGCCCAAGAGCTTGCGGATCCGCAAGATCCTGCTGGACGAGAACGAGCGGAAGCGTGCAGCGAAAAAGCTGCAAGAAGCCTAAGCCGGTTGTTGGATCATCCGGACCACCGGGTGGGGACCGAAGCCAACGCCGTTGCTACGTACCAACGTTCACTTGACGATCCACTTTCGCGTGGCCTTGCCCGTAGGTGTGGTCACGTGAACGAGGTACATGCCCGCCGTGGTGAGTCGTAGCGTGGTGCGCTGGTCCACGGACCGTTGTTGCAAGACCACTTCGCCCAACGTATTGGTGACGGTGATGTCGGCAGGAGCGCTCGGTACCACGATAACGGAAGCGCCATCCGACGGATTCGGGTGCAGTGAAACAGCGATCGCTTCGCGCTCGATCAACCCGACACTGGAAAGCTGACCCGACGTGGTGCCGTGGAGGTACAAGGAAAGGGGGAAGTTCCCTTGCCCACCGGCGAAAGTCGCAGCAGGTACACGGATCATGAAGGTGTGCGTTCCAGCTGACATCGGGCCAAGGTCGATGCGGCGGATGTCGATCACATCACCGGGGCACCAGTTGCTGAAGGATTGCCATTGCGCTGGTGTGCGCGGCGTTGTCCCATAGATGCCGTTGGGTTGTGTGTTGAACTGCCGGAACGGTTCGCACGTGGTGCGTCCGGGGCGGTAGGTGAGTTCGAGGGCCCCGTCGAAGTAGGCGTAGTGGAAGCGGCGGATGTACTCTTCGCCACCCTGGTTGGCCCCATGGTTGGAGGTGATCAGGAAGAAAGCCGCATCGGTCAGCTCCTCCTCTACATTGAAGGTGATGCTGCGCGTGGTGAGGCCGAGCGTATCCGTGGCTCCCGCTTGGTAGTTGTTGAAGTTGGCGTTGAAGAAGAGGGGCATCAGCACATCGGTGTCCTGTGGAGCCACCGGGTCGTTGGTGGTGAGCGTGAGCTTTCCGGAGAACACGTCGTTGCGACCGGCGCATCCGGCCACTTCTGTATTGGCAGCATAGGGCACGCCGAAGACGGCGAGTTCGATCCACAGGTCGTAGGCACTCGTGAGCTCCGTATCCTTCAACAGCCGGGCCACATTATCCACGTTGAAGGAGTAGACCACGGAGTCGGGTTGGATGTTCTTGTTCATGAAGGGGGTGATGAATCGCCCCAGCTCGATATGTTCCACGGCGTTGGGGTCGTAGGTCTCTGCCCCGACCGGTACGAAGGCCATGTTCACGTTCCCGATGCGGTCGTAGTTGTCGCACAAGGCGCCGATGACGATCCGCATTTGCAATGTGCTCCCGATGGTGCCGAGTTCCGTTGCCGTGAGCTTGCGTGCGAAGAGGTCATTTCGGAGTTTGATGATGTTGGGCTGTGGCGCCACGTCGGGTACGAGACCGGCATAACCATCGTGGAAGATCACGCCGTCCATGACGGTGATGGTGGTTTGGGCGGAGGCCGAGGTCAGGAAAAGGCCGAGTGCGAACAGGGTAGTGATGCGCTGCATGGATCAGAGGTGATCGTGGATCGGCAAGGTAGCGTTCGCATGCTTGCGTATACGGTCCGAAGCGATCATCCGAAGGCCATTCGTGGAATGGTGTTCCGGCCCTGATGCGCTTCAGCGGATGATATGCAGTGGGATCGGCGCAACACCCTCCATGGTGAGTCGATAGGTACCACTTGCCAGTGAGCTCACATCCAGCTGAAACCCCTCACCGGATAGTTCACCTTGCTGTGCCGTGCGTCCCATGGCATCAACGATGCTATAAGGAATGTGGCGAACGGACCTGTGCATCATCACGGTGACCAGGTCCTGGGCTGGGTTGGGCGAAACAGAGGGGCGAGGTACTACTTGCCGTGCAACGCCCACCGTGCTGCCGAGCATCCAGGCCAACGCATCCTTCGCATGCTCCCGGAACAGTGGATCATCCGTGTAGTTGTTGGTCGCGTGCCCCAGTGCGGTATAAATGACCCGCGACCCGTTCGGGAGTTCACGGTACCAGCTCATCGGTCGCGGTGCGTCGTAGGAGTTCACCTGTCCGTTGGGTCCGACCGTTTCTTCCACCGCGAGTACCACATCGTTGTCCGGTCCATAGTAGCCGTCTTCCCAATAGTAGTATTCCTCGTTCTTCAGCCAGGGGTCAGGCAGGTCAGTGGTGGAAGCATGCGTACCCACATGCTGCATCGAATAGAGCGGTGTACCGTTGACATGATTGGGGTTCTCCTGCACGCTGGCGCCGATCA
>JAEUTC010000189.1 GCA_016787985.1 Flavobacteriales bacterium
TGTACGGCGGGCCTCAGGCACCTTCGGGTGTCTTCCTTCGGGAACAAGAGGATTACGGAAGCCATCATCGCGATCCCGCCCATGTGATCTTCATGGGTTCTATGAACCGGCTCTGTGTGGGCTTTTCTATGTCCTGAAGCGCCCTTACACCTGGGTTCTACGCTGCCACACCACCCCGCTTTTCCGTTCTTTGTGCCATGTCCGCCCAGTTGCCCGTGATGGAGGCCTTCTACACCCTGCAGGGAGAAGGCCTGTTCGCTGGGCAGGCCGCCTATTTCATTCGGCTCGGTGGCTGCGACGTGGGCTGCACATGGTGCGATGTGAAGGAGAGTTGGGACGCCGACGCCCACCCGAAACTTTCCGTGGACATGATCGTGGCCGAAGCGGCCAAGCATCCGGCCCGTATCGCCGTGGTGACGGGTGGTGAACCCTTGATGCACGACCTCGGTCCCTTGACCGCAGCACTGCGCGAAGCGGGTTTCCGCACCCATATCGAGACCAGCGGCACCCATCCCGTGACCGGAGATTGGCACCATATCTGCTTCAGTCCGAAGAAATTCAAGGCCCCACTGCCGGACATTTACCCAGTGGCCGACGAACTGAAGGTGATCGTCTTCAACAAACACGACCTGCAATGGGCCGAAGAACACACGAAAGGGCTTCCGTCAACGTGTGCTTTGCTCCTGCAACCAGAATGGTCCAAACGCGAAACGATCATGCCCCTGATCGTCGATTTCGTAAAGGAACATCCACACTGGCGCGTCTCTCTTCAAACCCATAAGTACCTCCAGATACCTTGACGCTTACCGTACGGATGAACAGTTGGAAGTCAGTGGTCGGCGCTGCGGCACGGACCCTCTTCACGGCCATTGCCACTACCTGCCTGCTTGGCACGGCGTTCGCACAACCTGCCAACTACACCACCACCGACAAAGGCGCCATCAAACGCTACGAAAGCGGGCGGGAATGCATGGGTCTGCGCAAATGGGAATGTGCCGAAAGCGAGTTCACCAAAGCCGCCGATGCCGATCCGAAGTTCATCGAGCCGCGCATCATGCTGGCGGAGATCGCGGAGCAGAAAGGCCAAAGCGATGTGGCCATGGCACGCTACCGCGAAGTGATGACACTGAATCCGGGTTACTTCCCGGTGGCCCAGCTCCACCTCGCCGATCTGGAGTTCAAGGCCGGGCAGTATGCCGAGGCCACCAAGAATTACGAGGCCTATATGAAGCGTGAAGAGGAGCCGCAGCGTAAAGCACGGGCCAAGCTCGGCATCCGCAACTGCGAGTTCGCAGCCAGGGCGATCGACCAGCCGGTGCCCTTCGAGCCGAAGAACCTCGGACCCAACGTAAACAGCGTGGATCCGGAATACTACCCCTGCATCACCGCCGATGATGGCACCCTCATGTTCACCCGTCGCGTGAAAGCACCGGAGATCCCCGTGTACGGCATGCAGGAGGATTTCTACGTGAGCCGGCGCGACCTCGAAGGCAACTGGAAGCCCAGCATCCCACTGCCCGTGGTGAATACACGCGCTTTCAACGAAGGGGCTGGAACACTTTCGCCGGATGGCCGCTTCCTCATCTTCACCAAGTGTGCGCTGGAAGATGGTTCGTACGGTGGTTCCCTCTCCGGCGAAGGCAGCTGCGACCTGTTCATCAGTCGGCGCGTGGGCGATCGCTGGGGTGTGCCCCAGAACCTCGGAACGCCAGTGAACTCGGGTCATTGGGAAACGCAGCCCAGTTTGGCCAGCGACGGCCGCACCTTGTACTACATCCGAGGTGCCGTGGCCCGTGACGGCATAAAAAGCATGGACATCTGGACCACCACCATGGCCGATGACGGCTCGTGGAGCAAGCCGACCAAATTGGGCGAGAGCGTGAACACCGCGTACCAGGAGGAAAGTGTACAGATCCACCCCGATGGCCGCACCCTCTACTTCAGCAGCAATGGGCATCCGGGATTCGGTGGCTTGGACATCTTCGTGAGCCGCAAGCTGGACGATGGCTCTTGGGGACCTGCCCTGAACATCGGCTATCCCATCAATACCAGTGCCGATGAGAACAGCATCCTCGTGGATGCCAGTGGCCGCATCGCCTATTTCGCCAGTGATAGAAAAGGTGGCTTGGGTGATCTTGACCTTTACAGTTTCGAGCTGTACAAAGAAGCGCGCCCGTTGCCCGTTACCTATATCCGAGGCAAGGTCTTCGATGCCACCACCAAAGCACCGGTGGAAGCCGATGTGCAGCTCTTCGACCTACAGACCGGCAGCCTCGCCACGGGCGCTTATAGCGACCCCAAGACCGGCGAGTTCCTGGTCTGTCTGCCCGCCGGAAGGAAGTACGCGCTCAACGCGACCGCCGAAGGCTACCTCTTCTATTCGGAGAACTACGATGTGGCCGAGGGTAACCCAAAGGAACCCGTCACGCTTGATGTGCCTCTGAGTACCCTTGCGGCCGGCAGCACCATCGCCTTGCGCAACATCTTCTTCAACACCGCCAGCTACGAGCTGCTTCCCGCCTCCAACGCCGAACTCGATAAGCTGGTGAACTTGTTGAAAGGCACACCGGAGCTGCGTATCGAATTGGGCGGACATACCGACAACGTGGGGGCCGATGCGGCCAACCTCACCCTGAGCGATCAACGTGCACAAGCCGTGCGCGACTATGTGATCGCCAAAGGCGTGGAAGGGGCACGCATCACCGCCAAGGGCTACGGCGAAACGAAACCCGTGGCCACGAACGATACAGAGGAGGGTAGGGCGCAGAACCGACGGACAGAGGTGACGGTGCTCTAGGACCCCGAAAGCTCGGTAGCCCGCTTGCTCGCAGCCGCGATGCCCTTGGTGAGCGTTCCCGCCAAGTCCTCCCCAGTAAACACCTGGAACGCCGCTTCCGTGGTGCCCCCCTTGCTCATCACGGCCTTGATGAGTTCATCGGGTGTGCGATCGGCATGCTCCATCAGGTGGTAGCTGCCCAGCATGGTCTGTTTCACCAAGGCGCTGGCCACGTGGGGCTCTAAACCCAGTGCCATCCCCGCGTCGATCATGGTCTTCACGATGTGGAAGAAATAGGCCGGGCCGCTGCCGCTAAGCGCGGTTACGGGATCCAAGTGCGCTTCGTGCTCCAGGTGTATCGCGCGGCCCGTGCTGTTCAGCAGTTGCTCCACCATCAAGGTCTGGCGCATATTCAACTCGGTGCCGGTCGCATACGCCGTTATTCCCAAGCCGATCTGCGCCGGCGAGTTGGGCATGGCCCGTACCACCGTCTGGTGCCGTAGTTCTTGCTGAAGCCGTGCGATGGTGATCCCGGCCATGATCGACAGCACCACCTGTTCGGGCCTTAATACCTTGGAAAGGGCAGGGGCAACGGTTCCGAAGTCTTGTGGTTTCACGCCGATGATGACCAGGTCGCTGTGGCCAATGGCCCCGTCGATGTTGAGTGTGACGGTGCCGAGCGTACCCAGTTGCGCACGCCTTCCCTCACTCCGTAACACCAGCAAGAGGTCTTCCTGCTTCACCAAACCGTACTTGCGGAAACTGCGCGCATAGGCTTGGCCCATGTTGCCGCACCCGACGATGGAGATCTTCATGCCGGCGAAGGTGAGGCCAACGAACACGATGTATCGACGCTGGTGTGCTACTTCGCCAACCGGTGCTAGTGGGAAACCACCTTCAGCCCCAAGATGCTTGCGATCAATGTGAAGAGGAAGAACAACCGCCAGAAAGCCACCGGTTCACGGAAAATGAAGATGCCGACGAGCACGGTGCCCACCGCGCCGATACCCGTCCAAACCGCGTAGGCCGTACCGATGGGAAGGGTCTGTGTGGCGCGATAGAGCAAGTACATGCTGACGCTCAGGCACACGAAGAACCCGGCCATCCACCAACCGGCCACTGCACCGCTCTCTTCTCGGGCTTTGCCCAAGCAGGTCGCGAATCCCACCTCGAACAGCCCTGCGATCACCAGCATCAACCAGTTCATGTGGTGAAAGTAACCTTGCTAATGCAGCGCGGTTATCGCGATCAGAACCCCGAGGTTGCCATCCATGCCTGCCAAGCCGGCTTCGGGGATGTACGCCTTGCTCACCGAACCATCGAGGTAGAGCGCATTACTACAGCCTTGTTCCACGAACCAGCTGGCGAAGTCGTGGAAGTTGATCGGTTCGCGTGAAATGGCGAACACCACCTGGCCATCGGCGCGTACGCCAACGCCGTTGCGGATGTGCAGGTTCTTCGAACCCGGGGTGAAGTGTGTGTTGATCGCACCATGGGTGACGAGCATCGGTCCGCTCTGGGTGGCATAGCGGACCTCGCGCATGTCCTGCATTTCACCCGTGGTCTTCACGAAGGCCGTTCCATCGTTCAGGATACCGAAGACGCCGTTCGGCTGCATGTGGAAGTTGCCCTTGCCTTCCACCCGCCGATCGATCGCATGGAGGAGCTTACCTTCCTGGATGTACAAGCCCACTGGGCCCTGATCAGCCGTGTACATACCGCCGTTCATGGCGAATGCTAAACGACCACCGCCCGCGCTCACCTCCCGTGCCAAGGCGCCGATGTTCCCCAGGATGGCGCCCGACCTGTCCTTCCAATGCAGGGTGATCGCCTCTTGCTTGGGATCCACCACGCGCCTAGCGATGCGGTCATCCGTAGGAACAAAGGCGAACAGCCCACAGAGCAGCGCGGCTAGGGGGAGAAGACGGAGGAAACGGCGGCTGGCCATCATAGACCGATACTTACTCCAACGAACATGCCGATACCGCTGACCCGAGTGGTCACCAGCCCCACGAACTGGTGTGTGGAAAGGGAGACCAGGACATGTTCGCCAAACCTGCGCTTGGCCGCCGCTCCGACACGCAAGCCACCGAAGCCACCGTAGCTCACAGTAGCGCCCACCATCGTACGCAAGCCTAGGAGCCGACTGCCTTGCAAGCTCAACTGCGGGATGAAGCCGGGAAGATGACGGTGCTCCACCAACACATCCAGCCGATCGCGGTCGTTCAGGGGAAGACTCAGATCCGCTGACAGGCGGAAAGGGGTGAGTTGGGTGATACGGCCTGCCCGGTAGCCCAGTCCGAACGTGTCCACCACGGCTTGCTCATTCACCAGCACAGCGTCCAACGCGAAGAGGTTCTCCACTTGCCATCCAACGAAGCGGATCAAGGTGTCCTTTTCCACCTCCACGCTGTTCTTGTTCCAGCGGATGAAACCGAGGTCTTCCACACCCACGCCGAAACGGATGGCTTCATTCCAACGCGGTGTGAACACCCAGCGAGCGCTCAATGCACCGCCCAGCCCATTGGTGCGGTCGAAGCCACTGCCGGCCGTATCACTGGCCACATAGTCGCCTAGC
>JAEUTC010000190.1 GCA_016787985.1 Flavobacteriales bacterium
CGAGCAAGCTGCAAGGCACGGTGGACTTCCTCGGTGAACTGAGCGGGGATCGCCAGCGGAGTCCAGACCCTTCCAGCAAGCTCAAGTTCGATGATTCCGGCACCGTTTGCTTCAATGTGGGCAAGTATGCTGGCTGGAACATCGAGAACGTGGCCCGCAATGATCCCGGCTACATCGATTGGTTCATGAACAAGAGCGACTTCCCGCAAACGACCAAAGCCGTGGTGCGAGCCGCGCTTGAACACGCGGCATGAGGATCATCTGCATCGGACGCAATTACGGAGCGCACGCCAAGGAGCTTGGCAATGCGCTGCCCGAAGAACCCGTGGTCTTCCTCAAACCGGAGAGCGCATTGGTGCCGCATGGTGGTCCGATCAAGCTGCCTTCCTTCAGCAACGACGTGCATCACGAGATCGAGCTGGTCTTCGCGATCGTGCGCAGGAATGGATATGCGCTCGCCGACCGCGTGACCATCGGCCTCGACCTTACCGCACGCGATGTGCAGCAGGAGTTGAAATCGAAAGGGCTGCCGTGGGAGAAAGACAAGGCCTTTGATGTATCGGCCTATGTGGCCGAATCATTCACCGCGGTAGAGTCATTCCCCGCCGGCCACCACATCGAATTCCTGCTGAAGAAGAATGGCCGGGTGGTGCAGAGCGGCCACAGCGGTCAGATGATCTTCGATGTACCCGCGTTGATCGCCAACGTGGAGCGCTACATGCGCCTGGAGACCGGCGACCTGCTCTTCACCGGGACGCCTGCCGGCGTAGGGCCGCTGATGGCCACCGACAAGCTGGAGGGATTCATGCTTGGGGAGCTTTTGTTCGAACTGCAGGTGGAGGGTCCTACTCCCTAGCGAAGGCTAGATTTGCGGGCCATGACCAAGACCGTCCAAGTCGGCGATATCGCCTGCGGGAGCGAGCAGCTCTTCCTCATCAGCGGCCCGTGCGTGATCGAGACGGAGGATGTGATGCTGCGCACCGCCGAGAAGCTCAAGGAGGTGAGCGAGCGCCTGAAGCTGCCCGTGATCTACAAGAGCAGCTTCACGAAGGACAATCGCAGCAGCGTGGACTTCTACCAGGGCCCCGGCCTGGAGGAAGGGTTGAAGGTGCTCGCCCGCATCAAGAAGGACTTCGGCTTCCCGATCCTTACGGACATCCACTACCCCAGCCAGGCCAAGCCCGCCGCCGAAGTGGTGGACGTGCTGCAGATCCCGGCCTACCTGGTGATGCAGACCACCCTGGTGACCGAGGCCGCGAAGACCGGCGCCGTCATCAACCTGAAGCACGCGCAGTTCCTCGCCCCGGACAACATGATCAAGCCGGCCGACAAGTGCGTGAGCGTGGGCAATGACAAGATCATCCTCACCGAGCGCGGCTACACCTTCGGCTACAACGACCTCATCGTGGACCCGCGTGCCTTCTACCACATGCGGAAGACCGGGTACCCGGTGGTGTTCGACATCACGCACAGCATCCGCAAGTACGGGATCCCCAGCGCCGACCCGCGAGGCGGCAACCGCGACGTGATGCCCACCATCGCCCGGGCCGGTGTGGCCGCAGGTGTTGACGGCGTCTTCATCGAAACGCACCCCGACCCGAGCAAGGCATTGTGCGACGCCGCCAGCCAGCTTTGCGTGTACGACCTGGAGGAATTCATCAAGCCCCTCCTGGATATCCACGCGGTGGAGGTGAAGCACCGACAGAACTAGCCGCAAAGGCCCAAGGACGCTAAGAACCCAAATTACCAACCTGCCGCATTCTCCGCGCCTCTGCGCCTCTGCGGCAAACCCAACACCATGGAACTCTACCTCGACAGCGCCGACATCAAGGAGATCGACGAAGCCTTCAAGCTCGGCTTCCTCACCGGCCTCACCACCACGCCCACCTTCATGCACCGGGGCGGGGTCACCAACATCGACAAGATGATCCT
>JAEUTC010000198.1 GCA_016787985.1 Flavobacteriales bacterium
GCGAAACCCCTAAACAGGACCCGCCGGACCACCGGCGCTCCGCCAGTGACCCATGATCGGTTCCCTTACCAAGGCCCTCAAGAAAGTATTCGGCGACAAAGCCCAGCGCGACCTCAAGGAGGTGATGCCGTTGGTGGAGAAAACGAAAGCCGCCTACGCCCAATTGAACGGGCTGAGCCACGACGAGCTCCGCGCCCGCACGGCCGACCTGAAAGCGCGCATCAAGCAGCGTACCCAAGCCAACGATGAGAAGGTGGATGCCCTTCGCGCCGAGATCGACGCCGATCCGCAGATGGACATCCACGAGCGTGAGCGGCGGTACCAGGACATCGACAAGTTGCAGGAGGCCAGCTTGAAGGACATCGAGGCCGTCCTGTTGGAGATCCTGCCCGAAGCCTTCGCCGTAGTGAAGGAAACGGCGCGTCGTTTCAAAGAGAACAGCGAGTTGCGGGTGCGGGCCACCGATGCGGACCGCGAACTGGCCACCAAGCGACCCGATGCCATCCGGATCGAAGGCGACAGCGCCATCTGGAAGAACACGTGGACGGCCGCTGGCAACCCCATGACCTGGGACATGCTGCATTACGATGTGCAGCTGATCGGCGGCGTGGCCCTGCATACCGGGAAGATCGCCGAGATGGGCACCGGTGAGGGAAAGACCCTGGTGAGCACCCTGCCCGTTTTCTTGAACGCACTGGCCGGCCGCGGTGTGCATGTGGTGACCGTGAACGATTACCTGGCCAAACGGGATGCCGAATGGATGGGCCCGCTGCACGAATTCCATGGCCTGCGGGTGGACTGCATCGACAAGCACCAGCCCAACAGTCCGGAGCGCCGCAACGCCTACCTGGCCGACATCACCTACGGCACCAACAACGAATTCGGTTTCGATTACCTGCGCGACAACATGGCGCATGCGCCCACGGCCTTGGTGCAGCGCAAGCACCACTTCGCCATCGTGGATGAGGTGGACAGCGTGCTCGTGGACGATGCGCGCACACCGCTCATCATCAGCGGTCCCACACCGAAGGGCGAGGTACACCAGTTCGACGAGTACAAACCGCGTGTGGAGCGCCTCTACAACGCGCAACGCCAGTTGGTGACCAAGTTGCTGGCCGAGGCGAAGGAGAACCTGAAAGGGTTGACCGATGGCGGATCGCCGAGCAAGGACCAGTTGGAAAAAGGTGGCATGGCCCTGCTTCGCGCCCACCGCGCGTTGCCGAAGAACAGCGCCTTGATCAAATTCCTCAGCGAGAACGGCGTGCGCGCGCACCTGCAGAAGACGGAGAACTTCTACTTGCAGGACCAAGGCAAGGACATGCCGAAGGTGGATGCGGAGCTCTACTTCATCATCGACGAGAAGCAGCACGGCATCGAACTCACCGAGAAGGGCGTGGACCTGATCAGCGGCGATGTGAACGACCCGGGCTTCTTCATCATGCCCGACGTGGGCGGCAGCATCGCCGACATCGAGAAGAGCGGCGCGAGCACCGAAGAGAAGGCCAAACGCAAGGATGAACTGCTGCGCGACTTCGCCATCAAGAGCGAGCGCATCCACACGGTGAACCAGTTGATCCGCGCCTATGCCCTCTACGAGAACAACGTGGAGTACGTGGTGATGGACGGCAAGGTGAAGATCGTGGACGAGCAGACGGGCCGTATCCTGGAAGGGCGCCGCTACAGCGATGGACTGCACCAGGCCATCGAGAGCAAGGAGAAGGTGAAGGTGGAAGCCGCCACGCAGACCTATGCGACGGTGACCCTGCAGAACTACTTCCGCATGTACCACAAGCTGGCCGGTATGACCGGTACGGCCGAGACGGAAGCGCAGGAATTGTGGGACATCTACAAGCTCGACGTGATGGTGATCCCCACCAACCGTCCGGTGGTACGGAAGGACAATGAGGACATGGTCTTCAAGACCAAGCGCGAGAAGTACAACGCGGTGATCGAGGAGATCGAGGCGCTGCGCAACGCGGGGCGTCCGGTGCTGGTGGGTACCACGAGCGTTGACGTGAGCGAGCTGATGAGCAAGATGCTCACCATGCGCAAGATCCCGCACAACGTACTGAACGCGAAACAGCACCAGCGCGAAGCCGAGATCGTGGCGCAAGCGGGTCTGGCTGGCACGGTCACCATCGCCACCAACATGGCGGGCCGTGGTACGGACATCAAGCTCGGTGCCGGGGTGAAGGAGGCGGGTGGCTTGGCCATCATCGGTACGGAGAAACACGAGAGCCGCCGCGTGGATCGCCAGTTGCGCGGTCGTGCCGGTCGACAGGGCGATCCGGGATCATCGCAGTTCTACGTCTCCTTGGAGGATGACCTGATGCGCCTGTTCAACAGCGAACGCATCGCGAAGCTGATGGACACCATGGGCCTGAAGGAAGGCGAAGTGATCCAGCACCGGATGGTGACGGCGAGCATCGAGCGGGCGCAGAAGAAGGTGGAGGAGAACAACTTCGGCATCCGCAAGCGCCTGTTGGAGTATGATGATGTGATGAACAGCCAGCGGACGGTGATCTACAAGCGCCGCCACCATGCGCTCTTCGGCGAACGCCTGAAGCTGGATGTGTTGAACATGTTCTACGAGGTGAGCGCCAGCGTGGTGAACGAATACCACGAGAGCGGCGACTTCGACGGCTTCCAGTTGGAGCTCTTCCGCCGCCTGAGCTGCGAAAGTCCGGTGAACGCTGAGCAGTTCAAGAACATCAAGACCGAGGAGCTGATCGAA
>JAEUTC010000202.1 GCA_016787985.1 Flavobacteriales bacterium
CCAGGCGAATTGCCAGAAAGAGCATGACTCGGCCAAAGCCGCTGGCACCAAGTACGAAGGTGCAAGTAAGTATGAGACCGAGCTGAAAGCCGTACTCACCCCCGACCAGTACACGAAATGGGCGCAGTGGTGCGACGCCAACAAGGCGATGAACACCAAGAAGCCGATGACCAAGTAGGTGCGTGCTGGGAGTCTGTGGTGGTCTCCCCACGTCTGAAGGCGACGGCTCCAGTTCTCTGGGGCCGTTGTCGTTTGGGAAAGATGTTGAGTTGGGAAGCCTCAAGGACTCCCATGATCCTGGGTTCGTCCTTTTCGGGATCCGCTCGAGCTGCGCTTGGCGGATCGGCGAAAAGAAAGGGATCGCGCGAGGCGCGCTATCCCTGGTGGGGGTGGCTTCAAGTAAGCCCGATATCGCTTCGCGATCCTGGGCTTTTTCTTTTCGCCGATCCGCTCAAGCTGCGGGAACTAGGGATCGCGCGAGGCGCGCTATCCTGGTGGGGGTGGCTTCAAGTAAGCCCGGTATCGCTTCGCGATCCTGGGCTTTTTCTTTTCGCCGATCCGCTCAAGCTGCGCTTGGCGGATCTCACAGAGAAAGGGATTGCGCGAGGCGCGCTATCCTGGTGGGGGTGGCTTCAAGTAAGCCCGTGATCGCTCCGCGATCCTGGGCTTTTTCTTTTCCGGATCCGCTCAAGCTGCGCTTGGCGGATCCGGAAAAGAAAAAGCCCGGCCACTTCCGTGGCACGGGCTTCCTTGGCGGAGAGGGAGGGATTCGAACCCCCGGTACCCTTGCGGGCACATCTGTTTTCGAGACAGACCCGATCGACCACTCCGGCACCTCTCCATGGACTTCCATCGCCGGAGGTCGATGGAAGGGCGGCAAAGATAGACGGCACAACGGACCGGAGAAGTGCCGATCTTACCCACCGAAAACAGCCGCCGATGCCTACCGAAGGAGCCGCACTGGCCTACACCGTCGAAAAAACCCGCGAATACACACTCTTCTACCTCCGAAAGCTGGTGAAAGGTGTTCCGGATCAACAAGCCTTGCACCGCCGCTTCGTGTGTGAGGGCAACGAGTTGAATTCGGCTTACTGGCTCATCGCCCATATCGCCGTCACCCAGAATGGGTTACTGCTCATGTCGACAGGTGGGCCTTTCGAGAAATTCTCGTGGGCCAAGCACTTCGGGCGAGGAGGTGCCGGGCTACCACCGGAACAGTGCCCGCCGTTGAACGAACTGCTGGAGACCTTCGACCGCATCCATACCAAGGCCGTTGCACACATCACGGCCATGCCCGATAGCGCCCTCGAAGGACCCAATGTCACGGGGATCGCGATGATCGGCACCACGGTGCGCGACGTCATCATACATGCGATACGGCACGAAGCCTTGCACACCGGGCATTTGAGCTGGGTCTGCAAGCTGCACGGCATTGCCACGATGTAAAGCCCGGATAGGATCACCTGGAGGTACATTTGCGCGCTTTCCTAGACCATGTCGTACCGCGTCCCCATAGATCGACTCCGCCAGCCTTTTGACGCCTTGCTTGGTGCACAGACCACTGGTGGTGTTCTGCTATTCCTCGCAGCCGTCGCGGCCATGATCTGGGCGAATTCGCCTTACGCCGAAGGCTACCACCATTTCTGGGAGCAGCATATCGTCTTGGGTAGTCCGGAGTGGAACCTCGACCTGAGCCTGCATCACTGGATCAATGATGGGTTGATGGCCATGTTCTTCTTCGTGGTGGGTCTGGAACTGAAGCGGGAGATGGTGGCCGGTGAACTATCGCGACCACGCGACGCCATGCTCCCGATAGCAGCGGCCTTGGGAGGCATGCTGGTTCCCGCAGCATTGTACCTCATCAACAATCCTACCGGAGCTGCTCAAGCAGGCTGGGGGATCCCGATGGCCACGGACATCGCATTCGCGCTCGGCCTCATGGCGTTGCTGGGTAACCGGGTACCCTTGGCCTTGAAAGTATTCCTGACCACCCTTGCCGTGGCCGACGACCTTGGCGCGGTGGTGGTGATCGCGCTATTCTATACGTCGGACATCTCCTTGCTGAACCTGGGCATCGGAACCGGTATCCTGGGGATCATGATTGCGGGGAACCGCCTGGGTGTGCGCAGTCCTTGGTTCTATGCCCTCTTCGGTATCGGCGGCGTTTGGACGGCCTTCCTCATGAGCGGCGTGCATGCCACCATCGCTGGGGTGTTGGCCGCCTTCACCATACCGGGTATCCCCAAGGTGGATGAGATGGTCTTCGTGCGGCGGATGCGGCTCTATCTCTTCAGTTACGCGAACCAGGACACGCCCGACAAAGGCATCCGAACGGCCGATCAGATCCACGACCTGGAAAGGATGAACCGGTTGACCGAATACGCAAGCACACCCTTGCAGAACCTGGAGCACGCGTTGCATCCGTTGGTCACCTACATCATCCTCCCGCTCTTCGCCCTGGCCAACGCTGGCGTCGTGCTTCCCGATGACTTCATCGGTGCATTGGGTACACCGGTAGCGCTTGGTGTTGGGCTTGGCTTGGTGCTTGGTAAGCCGATCGGCGTTCTTTTGATGTCGTTCATCATGGTGCGTTTCGCCGGCGCCCGACTTGGCAATGGTGTCACATGGCGCCACATGATCGGCGCGGGCTTATTGGCAGGGATCGGCTTCACCATGTCGTTGTTCGTGAACGAGCTTGCCTTCACCGATGCCATCCTTCAGCAAGAAGCCAAGCTCGGTGTGCTTTGTGCCTCACTGCTAGCGGGCGTACTGGGGTATATCTGGCTGGTGCGCACACCGGCACGGAAGTCCACCGGCGAAGACTAACGCTCCATCCATGGGAGCCACAGCACGTTCTCGCAACCCTGCAGTCACCTTGCAGACCTGGGTGCTGGTGGTGAGTGTGGCGCTGATGGCGGTGAAGTTGCTCGCATGGCACATCACGGGCAGTAACACCATCCTCGGCGATGCCCTGGAAAGCGTGGTGAACATCGTGGCGGGGGCATTCGCGTTGTACAGCTTGGTCCTCACCGCGAAGCCGCGTGACCGTGAACATCCCTACGGTCATGGGAAGGTGGAATTCATCTCTGCGGGGCTGGAGGGCGGCTTGGTGATCATGGCCGGGGTGCTCATCATCTGGCGTTCGGCCCATTCCATGGCCCATGCGCAAGGCCCCTCCGAACTGGGCGCGGGCATTGGGCTCACGGCCCTCACGGGCAGCGTGAACCTGGTGATGGGCCTGCTTCTGAAGAAGCGCGCTCGCGAGATCCACTCCATCACCATGGAGGCCAGTGGCACACACCTCTTGAGCGATGCCTGGAGCACGGCGGCCATGGTAGTGGGCCTTGCCATCATCGCCATCACCGACATCCTTTGGTTGGATGCGGTGTTCGCGATCGTCTTTGCGTTGATCATCATCCACAGTGGCGCCCAAGTCCTGCGCCGCGCGGTGGCGGGCATCATGGACGAGGCCGACCTCGACCTCGCCGCGCGTGTGATCGCCATCTTGCAGGAACACCGGAAGCCGCAATGGGTGGACGTGCACAACTTCCGCATGATCCAATACGGACCTGTGCTCCACATCGACTGCCACGTGACGCTGCCGTGGTATTACAGTTTGGAGCAGGCGCATGAGGAGATCGCATTCATGGAACGGCTGGTGAATGAACGCTGCCAGCGCGAAGTGGAACTCTTCATCCACATGGATCCCTGCCTTCCGAGCAGCTGCGCGATCTGCGCCCTGGAGGTATGCCCCCAGCGGAAAGCCCCTCATGGCCGCACGATCGATTGGCACTTGGGCACGGTGCTCCAGAACGCCAAACACTCCGAGGGCGATGCTGAGATGAACGCACCGGTTTGATGGCTGAAAAGTCGAAGACGAGTTTCCTGAACTCGGGTGCCTAAAAAAGACAAAGCCCCTCGCGGGGCTTTGGGGTGGTAGACCGGGCTTGAACCGGCGACCTCCGGAACCACAATCCGGCGCTCTAACCAACTGAGCTACAACCACCATTTCCCGCCACAGGAGCAGCGGGGCCGCAAATATAGCGCGAAGGTGCCAACACCCACGTCCGGCGGGTGGGCTTCGGCGTACTTTTCGCGTCCCATGCCAAGCAGCCCCAGTGCAGCGGCGGAAACACCGCACGTCCTCGTCCTCCCCAAGTGGTGGCCGAACGCACGCGACCCGCAGTTGGGCGACTTCATCCGCAAGCAGGTGCAGGCCACGGCCCGGTTCACCAGGATCACCATCATGTTGATCAAGGGTGATCCCGAGCACCCGCCCGGTGTGGCACGTGCCGATGCCGACGACCTGATCGTGATCCGTTCGCGCTACCGCACAAGCCAAAGCCCAGTTAAGCCCTTGCGGAAACTGGTGAACCTGCTCCGGTACTGGAAAGCCGCGATGGCCGGCTGGCGCATGGTCCTTCAGGAACGCGGCAAGCCCGATCTGGTCCATGTCCACATCCTCGTGCGACCGGCCCTGGTGGCGCATTGGATCAAGCGGAAGTACGGCATACCCTACATCCTTAGCGAACAAAGCAGTGAATACCTCGATGGCACCTACCGGCGCAAAGGCCCGCTCTTCCACGCGCTGAACCGGAGGCTCTTCAGCGACGCGGATGCCGTCACGGCGGTCTCTGGCTGGCTGGGCGACGGGTTGAAGGACCTTGGCCTCTGTACGGAATACGGTATCGTACCGAACGTGATCCCGGGATTGGACCGACCGCTGCCTTCACGAGGTCCAGCAGGGCACTTCATGGTGGTGGCCGACCTCGTGGACCGAACGAAGAACGTGAGTGGCGTGATCAGGGCATTGGCCATGGCCGCCAGGGGTCATGACAAGCTGCGGCTGACGGTGATCGGTGATGGGCCGGATCGTGGCTACCTGGAAGAACTGGCCACGACTGAAGGAGTGGCGCAACGTGTCAAATTCCTCGGCCGGTTGCCGAACGCGCAAGTGCTCGACCACATGGCCCATGCCTCCGCCGTGATCATCAACAGCAATGTGGAGACTTTCAGTGTGGTGACGGGAGAAGCCCTGGCCCAAGGGAAGCCCGTGATCGCCACGCGCTGTGGTGGCCCACAGGGTTTCGTCACCGACACCAATGGCTTCCTGATCGACGTGGGCGACACCAAGGCTTTGGCGGCGGCCATGGTGCACCTCGCCGACAAAAGCGCGATGTACGACCCGACCATGATCCGCGCCAGCGTGAACGAGCGTTTCAGCCCGGAAGCCGTTGGACGAGCCTTCAAAAGGATCCATCAACGTAGCTTGCCTCCCCCTGCCAGCGCATGAAGAGCGAACTCCGCATCGGGATCTACTGCAAAGGGACTACCCTCCCCCATTGGCAGGCGCAGTGTTTGCGGCACCTGGCCGAGCAGCAAGGAGTGCGTTTCAGTGTACTGGCCGTGCCCGATGTGCATGACGGTGCCGCACCTGCGGGAGGCATGCGCGAAGCCCTCGGAGCCAGGCTCAATGAACTGATCATCCACCGCGCCGCTGAAGCCGAGGACCTCTCCACCATGCTCGGCAATCTTCCGATGGTCTGGTTGAAGGGCAGCCAACCTACGGTGAAGGAATTGCAAGCGGTTCAGGCCCACGGTGTCGATGTCCTCCTCGCGCTACTTCCAGTGCCGGAAGACACTGCGGCGAGCACGGACCTGCCGATATGGTCCTTCGATGTGCAAGGACAGCCCCTGTCATCGAGCGGCCTGCCGGTATTCGCCCGATGGATGATGGAACCACCGCCCAGCAGCGCCGCATTGATCTGCTCGGTCACCGGCCAGCGCGTGAGCGCCACCTTCACCACCCGCACGAACACCGATGGCGTGGACATGGACGCCATGCTGCTCGGCAGTGCTTGGTTGCCGGTGGAGATGCGGCGCACATGGGATGCCACGAAAGGCAAGCGCGAGAGCCGACCAGAGTCCCAGACCAAAGCGTCCAGCATCATCTCTCTTCTCTTCCTGTGGTTAGGGAGTGAAGTACGGACGGCCACGTCTGGCAAACCGCGCCCGGTGCACGCCGGCGAATGGAACATCGGCATCTTCCCGAACCCGATCCAAAGCTTGTTGGACGAGGACCACAATACGAACGTGCGCTGGCTCACCAGTCCTTCCCCGGGCACACATCGGTTGGAGCCATTCGGCTATCAAGCAGCAGATGGACAGTTGAACGTGTTGTACCGGAAGATGGACAGGCTCGGTGGCACCGACACCATCGCCCGCCTGCGGCCGAAGAACGACGGCAACCTGAAACGATCGCGCACCATGCTCTCGGCACAGGCGGCATTGAGCTACCCGTTCGTGCTGCAACACGGCAGCGACATCCACGCCATCGTCAGCTACCCGCACCAGCAGCGCACCGAGCTTTTCCGTGTGACGGAGACCAACGACGGGCTCGACCACGTGAAGACCTTGTTGGATGTGGCCTTGATCAATCCCACCTGTGTGGAACACGAGGGACGTTGGTGGATCCTGGGCTCCGATGTGGACGCGCCGGATGGTGTGCTGCGTGCCTATCATGCGCACGCATTCGATGGTCCTTACACCGCGCACGTGAATAATCCGGTGCGCATCAGCGGCACGGGGTGTAGACCTGCTGGCACCATGTTCCGGCACGACGGCGTATTGTGGCGCCCTTCGTTGGACAACACCGACCCGCGCGCACCGGCGGTTATCCTCAACCGGATCGTGGAGTTGAGTCCGACGAGCTTCCACGAAGAACCCGGACGCACGCTCACGGGATTCGCCGGATCGGTCTACGGCAACGGCGTATCCACCATTTGCGCCATGGGCGATATCACCATCGTGGACGGCCTGCGTCATGGACCGGAAGCACGCGAGATCGGACCGTCGGAGCGCAGTCCCAACCGAAGGAGCAAGGCGTACGAGGAATGATCCGTCCGGTGATCGGAACCGTGGCCACCCGCGTGGTGATCACCCTGGCCAACCTGATCCTGGTGGCATTGGCCGGCCGCATGCTCGGCGCAGAAGGCTTGGGCAATATCGGTTTGTTAGTGCTCGGTATCACCTTCATATTGATCATGGCGCACCTGGTGGGCGGTGGTGGCCTGGTGTACGTGGTGCCTCGATCGGGAACGGGTGCGGTCCTCCTGCCGTCGTACGCTTGGGCGTTGCTTACCGGAACTGTGGCGCTCGTGGTGTTCAGCGCGGTACCGCTGGCGCCCGAAGGACTGGCGGTGCATGTGGTCGGCCTTGCCTTCCTTCAAGCGTTGAACAGCATCCACCTCAACATCCTCGTCGCCCGGCAACGCATCGGCTTGCAGAACGCGCTGCTGGTGATGCAAAGCCTCGTGCAGGTGATCATGGTAGCGGTGTTGTTCCGAATGGAAGAGGCCACGTTGATGGACTATGTGCAATCGACCTACATCGCACATGGCCTCACCGCGATCACTTCCGCCTACTACGCTCTACGCGGAGAATTGCTGGCGAGCCCCGCTGTGATGCGTGCGGGGTTCCTCGCTTTGTTGAAGCAAGGCGGCATCGGCCAAGTGGCCAACCTCTTCCAACTGATGAACTACCGCGCGGCTTACTACCTCATCGAAGCGTTCCGGGGCACAGCAGCGTTGGGGGTCTATTCCGTGGCCATGCAATTGGCGGAAGGTTCGTGGCTGGTGCCGAAGAGCATCGGCGGTGTGTTGTACAGCAAGGTGAGCAACCTGGAAGAAGCGCGGCGGCAGGTGCAGCTCACCGTGATCCTCTTCAAAGTGGCGGTGATCTTCGGGCTGCTGTGTACGGTGGTACTCCTGCTGCTGCCCGATACGGTCTACAGCACCATTTTCGGTCCGGAAGTGCAGGGGCTCCGACCCATCCTGCTGATGATCGCGCCTGGTCTGGTGGCCATGTCGGGCTCACAGGTATTGAGCCATTTCCTCAGCGGTACCGGGCGGATCGCACAGAACCTCATCGGTAGCGGCTTGGGCATGTTGGCCACGGTGATCCTCGGCTGGGCCTTGGTGCCGGTGCTGGGTGTGCAAGGTGCTGCCCTCACGGCCTCGGTGGCGTACAGCACCAGCTTGGTCTACCAGCTCATCGTGTTCCTGCACCTCACCAAGGTCCCGGTGGGCGAGCTGTTGCCCCATGCCAGCGATGTGCGCAAGGCCCGATCGCTCTGGTACATCCACAAGAGCAAACGCGCGGAGGCGGGATCCTATATTTGACCACCGCGCTGGCATGATCCGCCTCACCACCCCATCCTGCGGGCCACGCAGCGAAGCATGAAGGTCTCGGTCATCATCCCGTGCTACAACGTAGCGGGCTTCATCGGCGAATGCCTGGAGAGCATCCTGGCGCAGGACCATGCCGACCTTGAAGTGATCTGCGTGGACGATGGCAGCAAGGACCACACCGCTGCGTGCATCCAAGGCATCATCGCCTCTGCGCCTCGGGGCCACATCATCCGCCTCATCCAACAGCAGAACCGCGGCGCCACGGCGGCGCGCAACCACGGATTCCGCGAAAGCACGGGCGAATACATCCAGTTCATGGATGCGGACGATGTGCTGATGACGCGGAAGATCGGACATCAAGCGCGCCTGGCCGAAAAGACCGGAAAGCCCGACCTCATCGTGGGCAGCTTCACCATCCTCGATGCCCGGGGGAAGGTGTTGCAGGAGCGCTACTACACCCGCAAAGGCGACCTCTGGATCCACCTGATGCGCACCGACCTGGGCAACACCATCAGCAACCTGTGGAAGCGCAGCATCGTGGAGGCCGTGGGCGGTTGGGACGAGACCATGCGCAGCAGCCAGGAATACGATCTCATGTTCCGCATCCTGCGCATCACCCAGAACGTGGTGTTCGATACGGAACTCTATAGCGTCGTGCGCAAACGCGAGACGGGCTCCATCACGCAGACCAACCTCGGCGGCAACTGGATCCGTTACGTGAACCTGCGCACCCGCATCATCGATCACCTGCGCGACAAGCGCACACCGGAAGAGCTGGCGCAGTTCCACCAGTTCCTGTTCGATTCGATCCGCGTGTTGTACGAGCACGATCCCAAAGCCGCGCTGGAGTTCCACGAGAAGGAATTGCCCAAAGGCTTCAAGCCTTCGCCCTCTCCCACCACGCGCCCCACCTACCTGGCGCTCTACAACATCCTGGGCTTCCGCAACACCCAGCGGCTTTGGGCGCGGTTCCACTAGGTCAGTACGTTTCGGGACTCACCGCTGCATGCGCGGTCATCGCCGTGAACGAACGGTCGAAAAAGTGACCTATCCCAGGTCGAGCAGATCCTTCACCGCTGGTGGGCGCGCTACGGTGTAGCCCTCGCCGTAGGTGACGCCGATCAACCGTCCCATCTGGCGGGCCCGCGCTTCGAGGAAGGGCAGGAAGTCGGGATTCGAGATCGGGCTGCTCGGCTCCGTGCTGTTGGGGTCGTAGAACTGCGAAGCGAAACAGCGCAGTGCCGCTTCCTTCCCTGCCCAATGGGGTGTAACGTCGATGATCAGGTCCGGATCGATCCAATGGTCCTGCACCGCA
>JAEUTC010000226.1 GCA_016787985.1 Flavobacteriales bacterium
CGATCCGTTGCGTGAATTCGAGCTCTTCGATCAAAGCGGCCATGGCGTTCAGGGTCGGTCAAAAGTACCGAAATAGGCATTGACCCGATCGCGATAATACGGCTTCAATCCCGGGGGCACTGTTCGTAACAGTTCCGCCTCCCTTGCTTTCCGGCGTTGGTAGTCGAAGTAACGGGCCGGATCAGCGGCCGGCAGGGGTTTTCCCTCGTTGCTGGTGCGTTGCTGGTCGAGTTCCCGTTCGCGCTCGGCTTTTTCGTGTTCAAGGAGCCGGGTCATGATCTCCTGCTGGCGGCGCAGTGTTTCCGGGGTGATGTTCTTGTTCACGATGTCCTTCTCGTTCTGTTCCATCTGCTCGGCCAGTTTGTTCAGCGGGTTGCCGGCTCCGCTGCCATCCTTGTTCAGCTCTTGCGCGAGCTTTTGCATCTCTTTCCGGATGGCGGCCTGCTGTGCAGCCATCTGCGCGAGCTGTTGGCTCATTCCGGGCATGCCAATGCCGCCGGGGTTCTTCTCACCGGGTTTCTCACCCGGCTTCTTGCCCTCTTGCATGGCCTTGCGCATCTCCTCGAGCTGTTTCTGTAGGGCCTGCTGGTTGGCCTTCATCTTGGCCATCTTCGCCTTGTCACCGGGCTTGCCGCCGGAACCACCCGGCTTGTTGCAGCTGCCGCTGCCTGGTTTGCTCTGGGCGTTCATCTGGGCCATCATTTGCTGAAGGGCCTCGTCCAGCAGCAGCGCGAGATTGTTCAAGCTGGTCATGGCATGCTGCTGCTTGTCGGCGGCCATGGGTTTGGATCGTTCGTTCGCCCGGGCATCGCCCAGCAATCGTAGCGCTTCGTCCATATTCCCGTTCACCGCGTTCATCTCCCGGTTCACGATGCTCTCCAGCTGGGGCACACGCTTGCTTAGCGCGAACAAGGAGTCCTCGATCACTTTGGCATCATCGCGGAGCTTGCGTTGGGTGCGACCATGCTCCACGAATCGCGGGTCCTTGGTGCTGGTGGTGCCCACGTCTTGCATCAGCGCTTCCTCATCGAAGCTCAGCTGCACGATGTTCTCCAGAAGCTGGCGCAGGGCCTCCATATCTTCTTCTTGTTGCTCCTGCGCCCCGCTTTGCATGCTGCTCTTCATCTCATGCGCGAGCTGGTCCATTTGGTCGGCCGCGCTTTTCTGGGACTGGCTGGCTTTCTTGTTCTGCTTCTTCTCCAGTTCTTCACTGCTCTGCTGCTGCTCATCCTGGATGTTCTTCTCCTGTTCATCCGTTTTCGGGATGTCCATCGGGCTTTCGAGCTCGCTGTTCTTCTGTTGGAGCTCGTCGAGTTGCTTGGTCAGGTCCTGCATCTCCTTGTTCAACTCCTCCTGCCGCTTTTTCAGCTCTTCCTGGTCGGTCTTTCCCTCTTCGGTCTCTTGGGCTAATTCTTCCTGTTTGTCCGCCAGTTCTTCCAGCTGTTTGGCGATATCCTCCGCCTTCTGCTCCACCTCCATCCGCTTGAACGTCTCTAGGGCACGGTCCAATTCCTTCTCGATATCCTCCTGATCCATCTTCATCTCCTGAAGCTGCTCTTGAAGCTTGTCCTTGTCGAGCTTCTCCATGAGCTCCTGTACCTGCCGGTAGAGTTCCTTCATCTCCTCGCTCAGGACATTCTCGAACAGCTCCTGCACCTGGCGTTGTTTCTCCAGGAGGCGCTCGTCCTGGGGCCTGAATTCTTGCTGTTGTTGCTGGCTTTCGCGCAGTTGTTCGGTGCTCTTCTCGATCTCCTGCTGCAGTTGTTGTTGGCGCTGCATCACATTCTCGAGTTTCTGCTTGTCCTGCCAGTTCAGGTCCTTCTTCTCCAGCATCTCTCGGCGGAGTTTATCCAGCTCCTTCTGCAGGTCTTGCGCCTCTTTGATGTTCTGCTTGAGGCTGCTCTTGATGGCTTCGCTCTGCTGCTCTTCCTTTTCGGCCAGCTCTTTCAAGGTCGGTGCCTCGAACACCTGCGGCGTGCTGCGCGCGCTCTTGCTCCCGTTCACCCCATCATTATCCCAGACCTCGAACCAATGCTCGATCTTATCACCAGGGTTGATGGTGAAACCATAGACGTCCCAACTGTGGAAGAACTCCTGCCGGGTGTTGCGGGGGTCGATGGGTAGTTCCTTGACGCCGCTGCGCAGTTCAGTGGGCACACTGTCGCCTCCGTTCACGAACCGGTAGTGGAAGAGCAGGCGCTTGAACCCATGGTCGTCTGCGAGGTCGCCACGGTAGAAGAGGCGCTTGAGGGCGGTGCTGTCCGTACGGGTCTCCACCTGGATGGTGGGGTAGAGGTCTGGGACCACCTCGGCCCTGTACTGCAAGGGGTCTCTTGCCGTCCGTGCGCCATTCCGTGGGGTCATGCGGTAGGTGCGGCTTTGCAGCAAGCGACGCGTTGCGCGGAAAACGCCCATGCCATCGTTGGTGGCCGTTGGTGTAAGGGCGAAGGTGGTATCGTCGAAGGCGAGGTCCATGAAGTCGGCGCTACGGGCGTTCACGTTCCACGTGATGCGCGTGCCAGCGGGCACGGTGATGTCGCCCGTGTTGCTGGCGGTCTCATTGGGCCGACCGAGGTATCCCGGATATTCGAGCGAAAGCGTGAAGTCCAGCAGCAGCGGATCAGGTATGGTGCGCAGGGTGTGGCTTTCCGAGCGGTAGCCTTCGGCCGTGAAATTGAAAGCCGTGTTCGCCTGCACATTGCGGAAGCGGTGGCCGAAGTGTGTCGCGTCCTTCTTCACCATGGGTATGCGCTGGCCGTCTACCTCCAGTTCCACCTGCTGCGGCACGGCTTGGCCGTCGATGGCCACGATGACCTCGAAGTCTTGCGCTTCGGGAACGAGAAGGGAGTCGTTCTCCAAGACAAAGCGGAACGGAGCCTCTGGAATGAACTCGCTGCGGTGGGCGAGGAGGCGTTCGGTCGGTCCTGTAATGAGGCTTGGAGCCGCGAAGAGTAGCACGAGCAGCAGTGCTAACGGTGGCAGTGCGTAGCGCAAGTAGCGCCGGTTCCGCCCCAGGTCGATGGCGTTGGCGAAGGGTATCGGCCCCAACTCGCGGTTGCGCTGGGCGATGGCCGCGTCGATGAGCGCGCGTTGCTGGGGTCGTGCCGCTGCTTGGTCGCGCAATTGAAGGGTGTTCAGGAGCTTGTCCTTCACCTCGGTGAAGTGCGTACCGATGATGGCAGCGGCTTCTTCATGGGAGATCACCCGCCCAAGTCGGAAAAGCTTCAGCAGTGGAATGGCGATGAATCGGACCACGACAAGGAGCGCAGCGGCCAGCGTGGTCCAGAACAGCGCCGTGCGGGTCGTGGTGCCGAAGCGGCCGAAGTACTCCAGCAGCGCCGCCGTCAGAAAGAAGATCACGAGCAGACCAACGCTGTACAACAGGCCGCGGATCGCGCGGTCCTTGTAGTACTTGCGAATGAAAGCATCGAGCTTGGCGATCAGGTCGCGTTGGTCCTGCATGATGTTGACGCCCCACAACGGCCATGCCGAAGTGGATGTTCGAACAAAGCTACGGTAAGACCGAGGGCCTCAGGAAGTACACTTCCAACCCCATCCGGTTCACTCCACCACCATACGCCCGACGGCACGGGTTCCAGAGCGGTCCACGATGACCGTGTAAGTCCCAGCCGGCAACCGCCCCTCCATCTCCACCTTGATGGTGGTGCCGGACCCGGAGCTCATCGCGTGGAACACCGATCGTCCGAGAGCATCCAACACGTGGACATACGCTGGACCGGCTGGTGCGGCGGGCAGTGTGATCGAGAAGGTACCGTTGTTCACGGAGGGTTGGATGAGGATCGGAGCTCGGTCGTTCCCGTTCGCGCGAATTCCGGTATTCAGCAGGGTGGTTGAGCCAGAACATCCTTGGGGGGTGCTCACTTCGACACCCACTGCACCAGAGCCGGGCGGGGTGAAGCATGCGCCCTCCGCACCGAGGACCGGTTGCCCGGCGTAGCTCCATTGGTAGGTGTATCCAGCGCCGGTCGGTTGGGCACACAGCAATCCGAGTTCCGTGTTGTTGATGATGGAGGCTTCTGGAATATCGCCAACGCTGAAGGGGAATGCGATACTGTGGACACAACCGAAATCGTCGATCACGGTGTAGTCGATGATGTGTTCGCCAGGAACGGCGAGCAAGTTCCCTTGGCCTGGACTGGTCGCGTTATTCACCACACCCGTGCCAGACCAGTAGCTGGAGTCGGACGATGAGCCGAGTATCGGGCCTTGGTCGATGAAGGAGCTGTCTGGAGTCTCCCCGAAGGAGATGCACCAACCACAGAGGTAGCCGTCGTCCGAACCGAAGTTATCGGTCGAGGAGAACGTCCAGGTACCGTTCATGGGACAGCCAAGGAGCTGCTCAAGGGGCTCAACGCTCGTGTAGCGCCCAGGGGCCAAGGCGAGGCCGCCGTCCCCGGTGGGTACGGTGTTCGCGCTACTATAATCCTCCATGAAGCCGAACTCCGGGGAGAGGCCGAAGCAGTACCGAAAGCACTCTCCTGGAACGCCGATCCCGTCATCATTGGCATCGCCCAAGTACAGACCTCCGCCTCCTTGTTGGTGCAGGACCACGGATTGGCCATTCGGGCAGGTCACCTCCAGAACAAGATCGCCCATGTACGAGTGTTCGATGTCGATGCAGATATCGCCCAGTTCGGCCAACGAAGCGATCGGAGCGGTGCTTTGGCCGTTGACAAGAAGGGTGGATAGGGAAGGCGGCGTAGGGGAATCAAGTAGCGCGACTCCATTGTCCGGAGCAGTACACGCCACAGGATAGCCGATCATGGGGGCCTGTTCGGCAAAGGCTTGCAGGCTGAACTCTTCGCCCTCGCACGCGTCCTCCGGCACGGTGGTCCCTTCGAAATCCGGGGTAGCGCTCACCAAAACGAAGATGGGGTCGGATTGTCCACTGCTGCAGCCGATGTCATCGATCACTTCCAGGGTTACCTCCAAGACCCCTGGGTCATTGAAAACGTGGGAATAGGTGTTGGTGTTGGTGGTATCGCTTGACCCATGGATGCGCCAGACCCATTGGACGATCGCCTGGCCATTGGCAGCCGAGCTAGCGCTCGCATCGAATGCGACAGGATCCCCTTGGCAGATCCGGACCGGCGAGGCTGTTGGGCCAGAAAAGGCAGCAAGCGGCGGAATGCAGCCTCCTTGACCGCGGGTCGTTAGGACCGCAACGAATAAGAGCAGTGTAATGAGCAATGAGCGGCGCATGGGTGCTTGGTTGGTGGTAGAAAAGTAGTGTTTTGGAGACGACCGCACCGGCGGCTCTGTTGCCTCATGGCATTTGCGGTCTTGATGAAGGTTCTTCACGGACAAGTGTTCGTTCGTCGTACCATTGAGAAGGAAATGGCGAAGAGGCATCTTGATCACGGTCTTTCCGTCTATTGCCGTATGCGGGTCGGATTGCGCGTTGGCATAGGTGCCATCGTTCACATGGTGTTGGCTGGCGTCCTGTTCCTTGCTGCGGAAAGCGTCCATGCATCTGGCGGTCCGGGGGAAGCCAGTTCGACGTGGAGCATGGTCAAGGGGCGGCGGCTTTCGGCACGGGTGAAGCGGTCGAACAACACCTACGGCTCCCACTACTTCGCGTCCTTCTCGGCCATACCCCTCAGGAAGCAGTCGGGTTTCTACAAGAACACCATGGTTTCGTTGAACGCTGTTTCCTACGGGCTAACCGAGCACCTCTCCGTAGGCGGTTCGCTGGACCTGGTCTCGTTGATCAGGGCGCGTGATGGAGGCCCTGTCTACACGGGACGGATACAGCTCTCGGGGTCTGCTTCGGAGGTGTTCCATTTGGGTGCGTCGGTCACCTACTTGAATGCGCGTGTCCCGGTCGGGGCTTCAGTGCCCGAGGGAACGACGATACCTCCTGGCATTTTCACCGGGTTGGCGATGTTCACGATCGGGAATAGGGACTATCAGCTTACCCTTGCCGGAGGGCTAACACATGATGGCCAACGAACGGGGGAAGGCCCCGTGTTCAACTTCGGTGGTGCTGCCCGCGCTTTTCCGAACATCATGTTCGTCACCGAGCACTGGGTATTCACCGATCCGGACCGTGATTTCCTGGCCCACAGCTTTGGGTTCCGCATTCTGGGGGATGAGCTGGCGATCGACCTTGGCCTGGCCTACGACCGCGAATTCACCACGAAGGTGACAGCGGTCGGGATGCCCTTTCTAAGCGCCACGTTGAACTTCTGAACGACATCCATCGTCCTGCATCATGAACGGGCTGGTGTAAATTCGCGGCCCGAAATGTCGACGAAGACCCTAACCCCCAAGTTCGACCCAGGGTCCCTGGTGTTGATCGACGAAGAAGAATCGCGCCAGTTCGTTCTGGTGGTCTCTGGCCACCGGGCACGCATGGAGTATGATCGGACCCCCGACCGGATCTTCCTTACCCAGCTCACGATCCCTGCGGCGTTGGAAGGCCTCGAGATCGCGGATCTGCTCACCGAGAAGGTGTTGGCCTGGGTGGAGTCCAAGGGAATGAAACTCGTGCCATACAGTCCTGTGGTGAAGGCCTATTTGCGCAAACACACCGCGTGGCAGCGGTTGTTGGTGAAGGGCGTGCAGATCTGATCGCCGCTTACAGGGCGGGCTCCTGTTACCTTCGCGCCTCACTCCTGGGGGCTTTCCGCTAGTGCGTGTCGCAAGGATATCCCCTGGGCCATTCCAGAAGCATGTCCGTTCGCGTTCGATTCGCTCCAAGTCCCACAGGCCCATTGCACATGGGCGGTGTGCGTACAGCCCTGTACAATTACCTCTTCGCCCGCAAGCATGGTGGCCAGTTCCTGTTGCGGATCGAGGACACCGACCAAACGCGCTACGTACCTGGTGCAGAAGCGTACATCAAGGAGAGCTTGGAATGGTGTGGGCTTGTGCCGGACGAAAGCCCTTGGGTGGGTGGCCCGGATGGCCCGTATCGGCAAAGTGACCGCAAGCATTTGTACAAGGACTACGCGGAAGAATTGATCGCCAAGGACAAGGCCTACTATGCGTTCGACACACCCGAGGAGTTGGATGCGATGCGCGCGCGCTTACAAGCGGCTGGCGTAGCTGCACCCGCGTACAATGCGGTGACCCGGGAGCACATGAAGAACTCCCTCACCTTGAGCGCGGATGAGGTAAAGGAGCGGTTGGCGCGAGGCGACCAGTACGTGGTTAGGTTGAAGGTGCCGCGACATGCCGAAGTCCGTTTCGAGGACATCATCCGTGGGTGGGTGGTGGTGCACAGCGCGAACATCGACGACAAGGTGCTCTTCAAGAGCGATGGCATGCCCACGTACCACTTGGCCAACATCGTTGATGACCACTTGATGCGGATCACCCACGTGATCCGCGGTGAGGAATGGCTGCCCAGTGCACCCCTGCATGTGCTCATCTATGAAGCATTCGGTTGGGAGCGCCCTGAGTTCGCCCACCTCCCACTCATTCTGAAGCCTGATGGTAACGGCAAGCTGAGCAAGCGGGACGGTGATCGACTAGGCTTCCCCGTCTTCTCTTTGGACTGGGTGGACCCGACCAGTGGGGAGAAAAGCAGTGGCTACCGGGAAAAGGGCTACTACCCCGAAGCGTTCATCAATATGCTGGCCTTGTTGGGCTGGAATCCGGGCACGGATCAGGAGATCATGAGTTTGGAGGAGCTGACCAGGCTGTTCGACCTATCGCGCGTTCATAAAGGAGGTGCCAAGTTCGATCCGGAGAAGACGAAGTGGTTCAACCAACAGTATCTGCGCCAACGGCCGGATGCCGAGCTGGGCGCACGACTTCAAGCCCGGCTTGGCGCCAAGGGCATCGATACCACCGTTGAGCGTGCCACACGTGCCGCCCAGTTGCTGAAGGAGCGTGCCACCTTCGTGGATGACATGCTGGAGGGCACTTATCTGTTCACTTCGGGCTTTCCCCTTGAAGCAGGTTCTGCTGGAGAGGAAGAGCTTAAGAAGCGTTGGAAGCCGGAGCTCGCCCCTGCGCTGCAGGCATACATCGTTGCCTTGGAAACCGTGGATCCATTCGGGCCGAAGGAGCTAGAGTCCGCTTTCAACACGGTACTGGCTGGTAACGGGTTGAAGGTCGGCCAATTGATGCCGATCTACCGGCTATTCGTGGCGGGTCGCATGCAGGGCCCTGGCATGTTCGATGTGAGCGCTTTGTTGGGGCGTGAAGAGGTGATCGGCAGGCTCCGGGCCGGGCTTCAACATTGTTCCGGATGGGTCTGATCGAGGTCAACGGGATCCGCGTTCGGGCTTTCCACGGCTGCTTGGAAGAGGAAGCTCTCATCGGGGGTGATTACATCGTTGATGTGCATGTTTCCGGGGATCTTCAGGATGCGGAGCGCACGGATGACCTTTCGAGAACGGTGGATTATGGTCATGTGACGGCCATCGTGAAGGAGCAAATGGCTCAGCGTAGCCGGTTGATCGAACACGTAGCCGCTCGGATCCTGGCCCGGCTGAGGGCCGAATGGAGTGGAGAATTGCATTGGCGCGTTCGGATCGTGAAGCTGCGGCCGCCCATCCAGGGAGATGTGGAGCAGGCCGTGTATACTATAGAGGGGTGAACGACGCTTATGAAGCGGGAACCACCTATCTTCGCGGACCCTTAATGGTCGCGTGGCCGAGGGGCTAGGCACAGCTCTGCAAAAGCTGCTACTGCGGTTCGAATCCGCACGCGACCTCTACGATGAACGCCCCGGCAGGGGCGTTCATCATTCAAGCACATACTGTCGTTCTGGGTCACTGGCCTTAACTTGGCCCATACCGATCGCGCCGGATCCGCGTTGTGAGCATGTTCGAACTACCGATGAGGAATCTACTACTCCCGTTCTTGCTGGTGCGCATGGCCTATGGGCAGGAACAAAGCGCCATTGGAGAGTGGCGCGACCATTTCCCGTACTCCAATGTGACCACGGTGGCCGAGGGCGATGGGCACATCTATTCCGCCTCTGCGAATGGTGCGTTCCGCTACGCGTTCTCCAACGGCGAGATCGAGCGGATCAACAAGACCAATTCGCTCAGTGATGTGGGCATACAGGGGCTCGCTTGGAATGCCGACCAACAGGCGATGCTGTTCTTCTTCAGTAACGGTAATCTGGACCTGGTCAAGGACGGTAGTGCCTTCAACATCGGAGATATCAAGCGGAGTTCGATCATCGGCAACAAAGGGGTTTACAGTGCGTTCATGCAGGGGTCGCTGGCTTACCTCGGGTGCGGTTTCGGCATCGTGGTGGCGGACCTTGGAACGCGGGAGATCCGCGACACCTGGTTCATCGGACCTGCTGGAGCGCAGGTGCAGGTCAATAGCATCGCGATGACGCAGGACTCCATTTATGCGGCTACGGCATCCGGGCTATTCACCGCCTCGCGGTCGGCTCCGAACCTCGCGTTCTACGAAAGTTGGCGGCGACGGACGGATATGGGCCCGGCCTTGGCCTCGGGGCCTTTCAACGCGGTCGCGGTGATCGGTGACAAGGTGTTGTTGAATGCCCCACGGTCCACAGGAGGCGATAGTTTGCTCGTGCTTGGTCCCGAAGACACTTGGAGCCGCTTCGCGCCACTCTTCGGAAAGGTGAACCGAAGCATGTCGGTGAGCAGGGATGGACAGACCTTGACCATCGCACAATCGGATGAGGTGCATGTGTACGATGCCGCCTTGGAGCAGACCGGCTACCTATTCGATTTCGATGGTGAGCGTCTAGCACCGAACCAAGCGCTGACCGCAGTGGACGGGGCCGTATGGATCGCGGATCGCGTGCAAGGATTGCTTCGCATAGGCGGTGGTTCGACGCGTATCGCACCGAATGGACCACGCACGGCGTCCACGTGGAGAATGGCAAGTGCTGACGGGAATCTCTATGTGCCTTCAGGTGCGGTGAGTGGTACCTGGGCCAACAACTACAGGCAAGAAGGGTTGCATGTGTATATGGATGGACGTTGGTCCACCGTTGATCGCTCCAATACACCGTTCTTGGCAGGTGCGAATGAATTCAGTGGTGGCGTGGTCGACATGCTGGCGATCGCGATCGATCCAGAGGATGCCCGCCATGCGTTCGTAGGAAGTTGGGACGAAGGGATCGTGGAGTTCCGGGATGGTGCTCCTATCGCGATCTTCAATCCCACGAACAGTGCGTTAGGGTACGATATCAACCCGTTCCAGAACAGGCTTTATGTGGGAGGGCTTGATTTCGACCAAGAGGGTAACCTGTGGGCCTCGAATGCGTGGTCCACACGCCCGATCGTGGTGCGTAAAAAAGACGGCACGTGGCACTCGTTCACTCCGGGCACCTTGTTGGGAGGGAATCTCCTCCTTGCTGACGTGCTGGCCACCACCACGGGCACGAAGTGGATCCTGCGTCCA
This sequence comes from Flavobacteriales bacterium, assembly GCA_016787985.1. GTDB lineage: Bacteria > Bacteroidota > Bacteroidia > Flavobacteriales_F > PHOS-HE28 > PHOS-HE28. The sequence goes on from JAEUTC010000226.1 coordinate 10,369, forward strand.
CGCGGCAATGGCATCTTGGTCTACGATAGCGGAACTTCATTGGAAAGTGCCGACGATGATCAGTATAAGATCTTGAACAATATCGAGGGCAGTGGAGGCCTTCCGGCGCCAGATGTATACGCCCTTGCGGAGGATCATGATGGGCAGATATGGGCAGGTACGAGTCGGGGTCTTGGTATCTTCTACAACCCATCGGCCGTATTCTCCGATGAGGATTTCGATGCCCAGCAGATCCTCATCGAGCAGGATGGCAATGTGCAGGTGCTATTGGAGACCGAGGCCGTGAATACCATCGCGGTGGATGGCGCTAACCGGAAGTGGATCGGCACCCAGGGAAGTGGTGCATTCCTCGTATCCCCGGATGGCCGCGAGGAGCTGCGGCACTTCACGGCCGAGAACAGTCCTTTACCCAGCAACACCGTCGTGAACATCGCGGTGGATGGCTCTACCGGCGAGGTCTTCATCGCCACGGATCGCGGCATCATGAGCTATCGCGGTGATGCCATCGAAGGGTCGGCAGATAGCGAGTGCACCAAGGTGTTCCCGAATCCTGTTCGCGAAACGTATACGGGTCCCATCGCCATCACTGGTCTGGTGGAGGATAGCGAGGTGAAGATCACCGATGTGAGTGGCAACCTTGTGTATCGTACGACCTCATTGGGTGGACAGGCCATTTGGGATGGGAATGATATGAGCGGGCGCCGCGCTGCTACCGGAGTCTACATGGTCTTCGCCAGCGACATATCGGGCTCGTTCAAATGCAATACGAAGCTTCTGCTCGTGAAATAGATCGGCGACCTGTTCCAGCTTAGCCCACGGCCATGCTCCATACCACGCGGGCCTTCGTTCTAAAGACCGTACGCCATGGCGATAGCACCGTGGTCCTCAAGGCCTACACGGAGAGCTTGGGACTCCGTTCTTTCTTGGTGCGGGTCGGCAAGAAAGGGGGAGTATCTCAGGCGGCGTTGCAGCCGCTGAACAGGATAGAACTGGTGGCGCATGAGGCGCCAGAGCGGGATCTGTTGACCGTTCGTGAGCTGCGTGTGGAGCGCCCTTACACCACGGTGCCTTTCGACCCCGTTCGGGGCGCGCTCGCCCTGTTCGTCCAGGAGGTCTTGTACCGCACACTGCGCGGCGAAACCGCGGACCGGGAGCTTTTCGCGTTCCTCGAAGAGGTGACCACGGTGATCGATACGGCTCCCGAAGTGCGGAATTTCCCGTTGGTCTTCCTGGTACGATTCAGTGAACAATTGGGATTTCTTCCATCACCACCCGGGCCAGGAGCGGAACATTTCGATCCTGTGGAAGGGGAGTTCGTAACGAGCAACGAACGCCACGGACGAACCTTGGGACCACCGCTAAGCACCATCTATGCTTCATTACTTGCACTGCCGCTTGCCGAGCTGGATGCGGTGCGGATACAAGCAGTACAGCGTCGGGAGCTCTTGGATCAGCAATTGCTGTACTTCCGTTTGCATGTGGAGGGCATGGGCGAATTGCGCTCTCCGCGGGTGCTGCACCAGGTGCTCGGCTAGCAGGTGGCGGTGCTACCTTGTGCGCCTGTACCATGCGCAGCCACACGCCCATTTCCTTGATCGTGTGCCTGCTTGCGTTGGGCTGCCAGAACGCACCCGCCCCCATGAACACCTCCGCGCCTGCGCCCCCCGAAGCGGCGAAGAAGCCTTTTGAGATCACCACGCACGGTCACACCCGAACGGACGAGTACCACTGGATGCGGTTGAGCGAGGAACAGCGGAACGCCGCCGAACCGGACGCTCATACCCGTGAGGTGATCGCACACCTGGAAGCGGAGAACACCTATTGCGAAACCGTGCTAGCCCCGGTGAAAGCGCTGCGCGAAGAGCTGTTCAAGGAGCTGCGCGCGAGGATCAAGGAGACGGATCTGAGCGTGCCCTACCGGGAGAATGGATACTGGTACCATACCCGGTTCGAGGAAGGCAAGGAGTATGGTATCCAGGTACGACGCAAGGATGCTCCTGACGCTCCTGAACAGGACATCTTGGATGAGAACGTACTCGCGGCCGGAGCCACATACTATGACCTCGGTGATTTCGAGATCAGCCCTGGTAACGACCTCGTCTGCTACAGTGAGGACCGTGTGGGACGCCGGCAATACGAGCTGCGCTTCCGTGATCTGGAGACAGGGAAAGACCTGCCCGATGTGATCACCAACACGGGAGGTGGGTGTGCTTGGGCAGATGGCCGGACGGTGTTCTATCCGCGGAAGGATGAAACCCTGCGGAGCTATCGGATCTACCGGCACATCCTGGGCACCAACGAGGCCGACGATGTGGTGGTGTACGAAGAGAAGGATCCGGCGTTCAGCTGTGATGTGTATCGCAGCCGCAGCGATCGGTTCGTGATGATCACCACAGAAAGCACCACCAGCAGCGAGCATCTCATGCTTCCGGTGGACGAGCCCTTGGGCTCCTTCAAGGTGTTCCTGGCACGCGAGGAGGATCATGAGCATACGGTGATCCATGTTCCCGGCTCACCGGGGAAATGGTACGTGGTGACGAACTGGAAAGCACTGAACTTCCGTTTAATGGAATGTGCGGAAGGAGAGACCTCGGATAAGCGCCGCTGGAAGGAGGTGGTGCCGCATCGGACGGATGTCCTATTGGAAGATGTCGATGCCTTCCGCGATCACCTGGTGCTCTCCGAGCGGCGGGAGGGATTGACCCACCTCGTCGTGCGCCGGTTGAGCGATGGTCGCCAACACGAGATCGTGTTCCATGACCCCGCCTATGTGTGCTACAGCGGCACCAATCCCGAATGGGACACGGACAAGCTGCGCTATGGCTACACTTCGCTGACGACGCCCAGCAGCGTGTACGAACACGACCTCAACGCTGCAACGGACACTCTGCTGAAACAACAAGAGGTGGTGGGTGGCTTCTCCGCCCAGGACTACATGAGCGAGCGTCTCTGGGTACCGGCGCGCGATGGTGAAAAAGTCCCTGTGTCCATCGTGTATCGCAAGGGCACGCGGATCGATGGCACTTCGCCCTTGCTCCTGTATGGTTATGGTAGCTACGGGGTCACTGTTGATCCGATGTTCAGCAGTGCGCGGCTGTCGTTGCTCGACCGCGGGTTCGTCTTCGCGATCGCCCACATCCGCGGCGGGGAGGACTTGGGCCGTGAGTGGTATGAGACCGGTAAGATGGAGTACAAGATGAACACCTTCACGGACTTCATCGATTGTGCGGAGCATCTGGTCGAACAAGGTTACGCGGATCCGAAGCGACTGTTCGCGTGGGGGGGTAGTGCAGGTGGTCTGCTGATGGGCGCCGTCGTGAACATGCGTCCCGATCTATGGAACGGCATGATCGCCGATGTGCCGTTCGTGGATGTGGTGACCACCATGTTGGATGAGAGCATCCCACTCACAACCGGTGAGTTCGAAGAATGGGGAGACCCCAAGGAGAAGGAGGCCTACGATCGGATGTTGAGCTATTCCCCTTACGACAATGTGCGTGAACAAGCCTACCCGGCCATGTTGGTCGGCACGGGCTTCCACGACAGCCAGGTGCAGTATTGGGAGCCGGCGAAGTGGGTCCAACGGTTGCGTGCACACCAGCGCGGCGCGGCGCCCATCCTGATGCACGTGAACATGGAGGCTGGCCACGGCGGGGCGAGTGGCCGATTCGAGATGTTGAAGGATGTGGCACGGAACTACGCGTTCCTGCTCTGGCGTGCTGGCTTGGTGAAGCCTACTGCGCCCTTGTAGGGTTGGCCGTTCACTGGCTTGTTCCAGCCGCTTGTCGGTCCCCGTTGTCGTGCGGCCATTACTGGTCGCACCTTGCGCCTGCATGTATACGTTCATCGACCAGGCCAACTTCTCGGGCCCGCGGCAAGTGAACACCGGTTGTGTGTTGAACCGCTCGGAGCTCACACGGGTGGACAGCCCTCTCCCGGTGCGAGGTGTCGGCGTGAAGTATGTGATCCGGGGTCTGGAGCGCTACCGCATGAATGGCAAGCACTATGTGGTGGAGTCGGGGAATTATCTGCTGGTGAACGCTGCGAGTAGTGGAGCTGTCGCCATCGATAGTGGCGAGCCTGTCATCGGCCTATGCGCGCAGTTACCTTTCGACTTGATGTCACAGGCGGTTTCGAGTTATGCGCAGCCCGAGAACTTGGACGGTGCGGAGGCGGAACACTACTTCACCACGGACCGGCTGGTGACGAGCCTGTTCAACGGACGAACAACGCATACGGGCGCTTGGATGGCTGCGTTGGCCGAGCAACCCTTGTTCAGCCAGCGTATCGGGCATGGAATGGACCATGAGGTGTTCTTGACCCTGGCCGATGCGCTTGTGCGTGATCACGTGGGCTTGCTTGAGCAACTGCGCAGCATCAAGGTGGTGCGTTGTTCAACGCGGAGGGAGATGCACCGTCGTGTGGAGTTGGCTGTCGCCTTCATCCACGGGACCTATGCGAGCCCGATCAGTGTGCGTGATATGGCGCGTGCGGCCTCGATGAGCGAGTTCCATTTCCACCGCGTCTTCCGCGCGATCAAGGGCGTTCCTCCGCATCGGTACTTGAACGAGGTGCGCATGTGTCGCGCGGAAGAACTCGTTCGTGCGGGTCGGGAGTCGATCATGGATGTCGCCCTCCAGTGTGGCTTCGCCGACCTTGCTACGTTCAGCAAGGCGTTCAAGCGGTGTTTCGGTCATGCACCCTCAACGGTGCGTGGATCGCGCAGTATTTGACAAGTCCACCGGTGTTGAAGGCCGTTCATTTGGGGAGAAACAGACTCGAAATGAAAGCACTTCGACATGTGTTGTTCTTGATCACCGCGATCCCCTTCCGCACTTGGGGGCAGCAGCCAGTGGATCCTGCGTTCGCGGCCGCGTTACAGGCCAAGATCGATAGCTGTGTGAACGTGTACGCCCTGCCGGGGATCTCCGTTGGTCTTCTTCTTCCCGAAGATCGGTACTGGCGTGGTGCTTCAGGTGTGGCGCATCGGTACACGCTGCAACCCATGGATACCAGCCTTTTGTTCCAGCAAGCCAGCGTGACCAAGTTGTTCACCGCAGCGCTTGTCATGCAATTGGTGGATGAAGGCCTTGTGGAGCTTGATGATACCGTCGGCGAGTTCCTTCAGCCAATAGAACACGTTCCATCGGGAGTTCGGATCCGGGACCTGCTCAGGCATCGTAGCGGCATCGCGGACCACCTTGGCAACCCCGCGGTGGCGAACGCGTGGTTGCTTTCGCCCAATGTCATTTGGAACCCGGGTGGGGCCATTGCTGTCTTCGGCGAAGAGCCGTCCGGTGTACCGGGTGTGAGCTTCGCCTATTCGAACCCGAACTTCATCTTGCTGGGCATGATCATCGAGGAGGTCACTGGGGTGGATCTCGCCACGGCTTTGCGCACACGGATCTCGGAACCGCTCGGTCTGGAGGACACGTTCCTACGTCCCGCTGATCCGTTGGATGGGGCGCTTGTGCCGGGTTGGAGTTCGTTGAGCGTGCCCAATGCCTACACCGATGATATGACGGGCTTCCTGAGCCCCGCATTCTCCAGCATGGTCGGTGGTGCCGGAGCGTTGGTCTCCACGCCGTGGGATGTGGTCCGCTTCACGGAGGCGCTCTTCACCGGTGAAGTCGTACCGCTGGCGTTGGTGGATACCATGTGCATCACCACCAGTGTTGGTCTCGGGGCCAACACGACGGGTTATGGCTATGGCACCATGCGGTATTCTTTCGGCGGCGTCACTTATCATGGGCACTCCGGTGATATCAATGGCTTCACTCAACTGACGGTCCACCAGCGTACCGCAGGGGTCACCCTTACCATTTCGATCAACCGCAACAACGCGCCGCGTGGTCCTATCGCTGCTGCCTTGTTGCAGGTCATCACTGCTCAACTGGCTGTTGGGTTGTCGGCCATTCCAACGGATGAAGAGGACCTCCTTTTCTTCCCCAATCCGGTGGATGAGACGTTGTACGTGATGGGTTCCGGTCCGCTACGATACCAGCTGTTCGATGCATCCGGAAGGGATGTGCTTGTTGGTAAAGCTCTTGATGCACAGACCGCGGCCATCGATGTTTCAGTCCTGGCTCCAGGTCACTACCTCTGCTTGGTGGAGCGCAACGGAGTAAGTCGTGCATTCCAGACTATCATGGTGGAGTGACATGGGTGCGAACAACTCCGCTGATCGGTCCTCTTCTCCGCTGAAGTGGGCTTGGCCGATCGTGCTGGTCGGCGTTGGCGTCCTGATCTGGAAGAAGGGCTACGCCTTCGGGCAGTGGCTATTCGAGCTGGTGCACTGAAGTGCGGACGTTCAGCTCGCGAGGCTTTCCACGTTGATGATCTCTTCGGGGCGCATGTCAATGATGTTGACGGGTCCTGAAGGCATCTGTTGAAGGCGCTCGTAGTCACGAACGCTGGCGAAGAACAGGCGGTCTTCTGGTGTCTCGGCAGTGGAGCTGTCGTGTGTCTGTACCTCCCAGATGACGCCATACACCTCTTTGCCGTTGCGCAGTTTGAAGCGGCAATGCTTGTGTGCGAAGGGGCGGATGCGTGCGAGTTCCATGGCGCTTATCGACGGTGATCTCGTCACTATCGACAACGCAAATTAGAGGATGAATGACATGGATGTGGTGGTGAAATATCAACACTGATCGACAAGAGCGTTGAACAAGCGTTCGGTTGTGCTCCTGTTCTGCTGTTCCTCAGCAGGATGTGTTCGATCGCCTCGCGTGTGGAAAAAAGAATGTCCTCGCGATCGGCAGGCGGGAGGTGGTCAACCTTCTTGTACGGCGACCTTGATCTTGCGGCCGGGCTGTAATCCCTCTTTTTCCAACTCGGTGTTCAATCGGCGCAAGTCGTCCACGGTGGTGCCGGGGTAGCGCTCTGCGATGTTGTAGAGTGTGTCACCAGGTTGAACTTCATAGTAGATGTACTGTGCCGTGTTATCCACTGGCTTCGCAACGGCTTGTGCGGTTACGGTCTTCGTGGTGCGTCCGACCTTGAGTTTCTGGCCGGCGTGAATGGTGGTTCCGCGGAGACCGTTCATCTTCTTGAGCTCCGTGACGGTGGTGCGGTACTTGCTCGCGATCACACCGAGCGACTCGCCTCGGCGGACCGTATGGTACTTCGGTACAGTTACGGTCTGTGCTGTGGATGGATCGGTAGGAGCGGTGGTGGACTCGGCTGGCTTCGCCGTGGGCGGAGCTTGGAAGTAGGCGTACTTCAGACTGTCCTCGTTGCTCACGAATACGTTGGCGGCTTTCTTGGGTAGGTAGACGGTCACGGGTTGGTCGATATCGGGGACCACGCCGAGTTTGAAGGTGGGGTTGAGGTCGATGACCTCTTGAGCGCTGGCGCCGGTCAACTTGGCCACTGAAGAAAGGTCAAGGGGATAGCAGACTTGCACGGTGTCCACTTGGTGTGCGCAGTACGTGGGGACCACGGGATACAGGTTGTGGTCGGCGGCGTGTGCGAAGACATAGTTCACGGCGATGAAGGCGGGCACGTAGCCACGCGTCTCACGGGGTAAGTGGTCGTAGATCTTCCAATAGTCCTTCGCACCACCGCTGCGACGGATGGCCTTGTTCACGTTACCGGGTCCGCAGTTGTATGCCGCCAGGGCCATTTCCCAGTTGTCGTACAGCCCGTAGAGGTACTTCAGGTACTTGCAGGCCGCCTCGGTGCTCTGGTACACATCGTGGCGTTCGTCCACATAGCTCGTCGCCTTGAGGCCGAACATCTTGCCTGTGGGAAGCATGAACTGCCATAGCCCGACGGCACCCGCCCGTGAACGTGCCGACGGGTTCAGTGCGCTCTCCACCACAGCCAGGTACTTCAGCTCAAGGGGCATGTCGTGTTTGTCCAGGTATTCCTCGAAGACCGGGAAGTAGAGGTCCGCCAGGCCGAGCATGCGCGAGGTCATCTCCCGTTTGCGGACCGCATAGAGGTCGATGAACGACTGGACGATGGGGTTGTAAGTAAGGCTGAACGGTGTGTGGCCATCCAAGGCGAGGAGGCGGGCGCGGTACGCGTCTTCGGACCACGCGGGAATATGCCCGGCGGGGAATCCATGGATGTTGAGGCGTGCGGTATCAGCGTGGATGGGGGAGTTCTTCACCCAGGGCAATGCGGCGAGCTCGTCCAATCGGGCGGCGACGGGGTCGTCCACAAGAATGGTGGTGGGACCAGGCTGCGCGGCGAGAGATGCGGGCACAAGAAGGGCCAGCAGGAGCGTGCGAAGGATGGCGAACATGGGTCCCAAGTTATCCTTAATACGTTGGAACAACGCCTTTGTTATGTCCACACGGAAGTGTGGAAACACGTGACTGTCGGGCGGTTAGGGGTTTCGCTCCTCGACTAGCGCACGGATGCCGCGAAGTTTCGAGGTAATGCCGGGGAGGCGGAGGCGGATTTGGAGGCCGCCGGGAGTCGTTGGCCCGGAGGGTGACAAGCAACCCTGAAAAGCACCCCTTGCAAAGTTATTGGCGAAAGGAGGGGGGTGGATATGAACAAGGTGGACAATTATGAACGGGGTTATCCACGTGAAATACGTGGTCGTTTTCAGAAAACGGTCATGTATTTGGGAAATGACACGATGCTGCGTCGGCCTCGTCAGGTCCGGGAGTGCGCCGAAGGCGGGGGCCAATGGGCTGCCAGATGACCCATCTATTTGAGGATCAGGATATTATGATCGATCTCGATGTCAGCAGCCGAAGATCCGGGCACTGGCCGCAAGCAACCGGGCCTCGTCGAATGGCTTGGCTGTGAGCTGAATGCCGAAGGGCAGGCCATTGCTATGGGTGCCGGTGGGCAGGCTGATGGCGGGTGTGCCAGCCAGGTTGGCCTGTACCGTGAAAATGTCTTGGAGGTACATGGCCACCGGGTCGGTAATGGCGCCATGGGCGAAAGCGGTGGTGGGGCAGGTGGGGCTCAGGATCAGGTCGAACTCCTCCAGCGAAGCGAGCGTATGATCCCTTATGATGCGGCGGACCCGCTGGGCTTGTGCGTAGTAGGCATCGTAGTAGCCCGCGCTCAGGACGAATGTGCCGAGGAGTATCCGGCGTTTCACTTCTGGTCCGAAGGCTTCGCTGCGGCTGAGGCGGTAGGTCTCGTCCACCCCTTGTGCCTTGGTACTGCGGTGGCCGAAGCGGATGCCATCGAAGCGGGCCAGATTGCTGCTGGCTTCGGCGGTCGCTAGGATGTAGTAGGTGGGGACCTGGTGGTCCAATAAGGGCACGGAGATGGGCTCCACGATGTGGCCCTCCGCTTTCAGGCGATCGATCTGTGCCTGCATGTGCGCCACCACTTCGGGATCCATGCCGGCGCGTTCGAGTCCTTCGCGGTAATAGGCGATGCGCAATTTGCCGGGATGCTCCAGTGTAATGGGTTCTACGGGTCGCTTGCTCGTGGTGGCATCCTTCGGATCGTGGCCGGCCATCACTTGGTACACCGCCGCCGTGTCTTCCACGGTGTGCGCGAAGGGGCCGATCTGGTCGAAGCTGCTGGCGAAAGCGATCAGGCCGTAGCGGCTGATGCGCCCATAGGTGGGTTTGAGGCCCACTGTGCCGGTGAACGAGGCCGGTTGGCGGATGCTGCCTCCGGTATCGCTTCCCAACGCCACGTGCACAGTGCCTGCCGCCACAGAAGCCGCTGCACCACCACTGGAGCCACCCGGGACCATGGTCTTTTCCACAGGGTTGAGCACCTTGCCGAAGGCGCTGTTCTCGTTGCTGCTACCCATGGCGAACTCGTCGCAATTGGTGCGGCCGATGATGACCGCGTCGGCGGCGAGCAGACGTTCCACTGCTGTTGCGCTGTAGAGCGAAGTGAAGCCTTCCAGGATCCGCGAGCTGGCGCTGACCTTGTGGCCTTTATAGCAGATGTTGTCCTTGATGCTGAGTACCACGCCCGCAAGCGGACCGGCTTCTCCGGCATTGATCCGCGCATCCACACGGGCGGCCTGTTCGCGGGCGCTGTCGTGGAAGAGTTCGAGGTAGGCGTTCAGGTCGCGCTGTGCTTCCGCAGCTGCGAGGGCTTGCTCTACAGTAGAGCCGATGCTGCCGCTGCGCGGCAACAGATGGGCCTCGGAAAAGGACTTCGTTGGACTCACGGTGCGCTGCGGCGTACTACTTCGCGTCGTCCTTCTTCTCCTCGCCTTTGCTGGCGTCCTTGAACTCCTTCATGCCCTGCCCGAGGCCGCGCATCAGTTCGGGGATCTTCTTGCCGCCGAACAAGAGCAACAAGACCACGACGACCAGAACGATCTGCCAAGGTCCGATGACGCCGAGCAGGATGGAAAGGGTGGGGGATGCCATATCCGGAATGGATTGTGGCACAAAGGTAGCCTATCGGCGGGTGTCCGTCAGTCGCGGAAGAGCCAAGGGCCGGGATCCACCTTCACCAAGCCGTCCGCGGTGATCTTCCAGAGCTCCACGTGGGCCACGGAGCCGTTCTCATCGGTGAGCACGGTGCCCACGTTCTGCTTGGTCTCCACCTTCTGGCCTTTCGCCACGGTCACATCGCGCAAGTTGCTGTACACGGTGCGGTAGGCACCATGGCTCACGATCACCGCCTTGCCCGCGCCTGGTATCACGATCACGCTGCTGACCTCGCCTCGGAAAAGTGCGCGAACGGATGCGTTCTTCTCGGTGGTGATGTCGATGCCGTTGTTCTCGATGGTAATGCCTGGAAGGACCGGATGTGGCTGTTTGCCGAAGCGGCTGGTGATGACCCCCTTCTCCACCGGCCAAGGCAATTTGCCCTTATTCTTCTCGAAATCGGTGTTGAGCTCTTTGGCCTCGGGTGTCATGCTCAGATCGAGCTTGGCGGGTGCGCCTGGCTTAGCCCCCGGCTTGGCTTTGGGCTTCAACTCCGCTTCGATGGCTTTGCGGATGGCGGCATCCAGCTCTTTGCGCTGGCTTTCCTGTTTCTTCTGCGTCTCACGCAAACGGCCTTCCTCCTTTTTGAGGTTGGTGAGTGCGCTTTGCTGGCCGTTGCGGTCGCTGCTGAGGCGTTGGCGTTCGGCCTGTTGCTCGCTCATGAGCTTGGTCTTCTCCTCGCGCTGCACCTGCAATCCGGCCAACCGTGCATCGATGGTGGATCGCGTCTCTTCGATCAGTGCGGCCTGCCGCTTGCGCTGCTCGGCGATCTGCGCCAGGTAACGCGAGCGGCGATAGGCCTGCTGGAAGCTGTTCGCCGCGAAGAGGTAGCTCATGCGATCATAGGCACTCCTATTGCGGTATGCGAACTGCAGCATGCGCGCGTATTCTTCCTTCAGCTTCACCATGTCCTGCTTCAACGAGGCCACCAGCTCAACATCTTCCGCGATGCGTTGATCCACCTTGCGGAGCTCGCCGTTCATGGCGTTGATCAGCTGTTCGCGCGCGGCGATCTGGCTTTCGAGCAGCTGTAGCTGTTCTTGGGTAACCCGTTGTTCCTTCCGGGCCTGTTCGATCAGCGCAGTGGTGGTCTTGATCTGCTTGTCCAACGCAGCGCGCTTCTTTTCCAGTTCCTTCTTGGTCTGCGCGAACCCACCGGAAGCGACCAAGACGAGCACGATCACGCCGATCGTACGAAGCAGTGGTGAGAAGAGGTGGCGCAAGTCGCTCATGGCATCGGCGTGAATTTCTCGGGGATGCGGAAGCTCATCTGCAAGGGTCCGGAAAGCTCGATGCGGGACAGATCCAACACACCGGAGGCCTGCCTGCCGGGTTCGCTCAAGGTGATGCGGATGCGTGTGGGCAAGTGGTGGGTGTCGGGTCCTCCCCGTTCTTCATAACGCACGTCGGCGGTCTGGTCGCGCATGAGGTCGGCAATTTGCACACGCGACACGCGGAAACTATCGGGCTCGATCCAATAACGGAGCACGATGGCCTCCTTCTCTTCGGCCTTGCACAAGGTGCGTTCGAGCCGCTTCTCTTTCATGTCCCGATCACGGGCGAGGGTGTCGCTCGGGCTGATGTCCTCGGCCGCGCGCACGAAGCGTCGTTTCTCCTTGCTGGTGAGCACGTACTGGCCATCCTCGCGGTCGCTGCGGTATTTCTCGTTCGGGTCCAGGCCGATCGGACGACCCAAGAGCGCTTGTTGGAAGAGGTCCAGGCTGGGCTGTAGGCCGAATTTGCGCGTGGCTGCCGCAGTGTCTCCCACGAAGAACTGATCGTTCACCTTGTCCATCAACTTCAGGCTATCCGAAGTGATCAGGATGCGCGCCACCTCGATGCCCAATGCGGGTACCACGCTGATCCAAGCCGCGCTGTCGCGCACCGAGCGGATCTGCGCCTTGAAGCTCTTGCCTCCGTCGGGAAGCTCGAGGTCCACGCTCGCTTTCGCCGAGTAATAGCGGAAGGTATCGGTGTGCGCGGTCAAGAGTCGTTCGATCAACTTCTCTGACGACCGTGCAGGCAGCTCCGGCTTGATGATGGGGATGGGCTTGCTGGACTTGCATCCGGCGGCGAAAAGCAGCGCCACGAGCGCGATCGCTTTGCCTGTGCCGTTCATTCCACGCGAAGGCCTTCGTTGATCTTGCGATCGATCAGGTCGGACGCACCACCGAGTGACTTGGCCTTGCGCCATTGTTCCAGGGCTCCGGTCTTGTCGCCGAGCTCGAAGAGGATGTCGCCATAGTGTTCCACTACCACGCCGTCCGCTTCACCGGCGGACAGCGCCTTCTCGATCCACACCTTCGCATCGGCGAACTTGCCCATGCGGAAGAGGATCCACGCATAGGTGTCCATGTACGTGGCGGAGCTCGGTGTGATCTCGAGCGAGCGCTTGCTCATGCGCTCGGCCTTGTCGAGTTGCGCGTTGCGCACGCTGAGATAGTAGGCGTAGTTGTTGAGCGTGCCGGCGTTATCGGGCTCCAACGCGAGGGCTTTGTCATAGGCCTTGTCCGAATCCGCGAAGCGCTTGGCCTCATTGTACGCGTCGCCCAGGCTGCTCCAGAATTGCGCTTGCAACAGCGTGTTGTCCACCACCACATCGCGACCGGTGATGAGCGTTTCGATGGCTTCTTCGTGCTTGCCCAGGCGGGAAAGTGCGATGCCATTGTAGAGGTAGGGCTCCGGTACGGTGGGGAAAATGCTGATGGCTTCTTCCGCATCCTTGTTCAGCGCGTCGTAGTCGCTGAGCTGAAGGTCCAGCTGCAGCAGTTGCATGTGGATGGGGAACCGCTCTTTCTCGGTGCGCAGAGCCTCGCGGAACTGTTCGCGCGCTTCGGCGAACTTGCCGTCGCGCAAGAGGAAATCACCGTGGATGGTGTGCGGCTTCCCGCTTTCGGGATGGGCCTTCTCCAGCGCTTCGATCAAGCTGTACGAGCGGCGGATGAGGTCGGGCCGGTCGTTCGGGTTCTCGCCTTCGCGCTCGGTCATTTCGAAGAAGCCGATGAGCACTTGCATCTTGGCATCGATGTCGAGGTCGGGGTCTAGGAAGGCGAGTCCGAGCTCATCGTAGGCCTCTTCCATCTTGCCCACGCTGTAGTAATGCTCTGCCAAAGCGATGCGGAGCATGCTGTTGTCCGGCGCCAATTCCAACGTCTTGCGGTACTGCTCCAGGGCCTTTTCGTGTTCGCCCTGCTGGTCGTAGATCTCGGCGAGCAAACCCATGTATTGGGGCTCGTTGGGGTACGCCTTCACGGCGCGTTCCACGAGTGCTTGCGCTTCGGCCATACGGCCGTTCTGGCTCAGCATGCCGAACTCTTGCATGATCAACTCTTCGCTCAGGCCGAAGCGTTGTTCTTGGTCGTTGTACACCTTGATCGCTTCATCCACCTTGCCGCCGTAGGCCAGCATATTGGCCAGGTTGAAATAGACCTCGTACCGATCGGGCCATTTCACCAGCACCTCGCGGTACACGTCAGCCGCCTCGTTCACCTGGTTGTTCTGTGCGTAGAGGTCGGCCAGGAGGAAGCGGTACCAGATGTTCTCCTTGTCCGCCGCCACCGCGCGTTTGGCATGATCCACCGCGGCTGGGAAGTTCTGCCCTTGGTGGTAAAGCTTGGCTAGCTCGAAGTAGGCCGCACCGTTCGCGGGGTCGAGTTTCAGGCACTGCTGATAGAGCTGGACCGCTTTGGGGATCTGCCCGCCGAGCCGAGCCTGCGTGGCTTCCATGAAGACGCGCATCGTCTGGGCGCGCTTGTCGGCAGCGGCATCCACGGGCGCCCCGGACTCCGGGTCCACTACCGGTGTTCGTTCGGCAACGGGCTTGGCTCCGCCACAGGCCACTAAGACCATGGCGAGCAACAGGGCGAACGTTGCCAGCCCCGTCGCGGTCTGCGGACCACGCAGAGCGGCCGCGCTCACCGACAGGGCGTTGTGTTCGTTCATCCGAGGGTGCTGTCGTCGCTGATGCTCACATCAAGAGCCGTGCCCTTCACACTGGCACGCTCACCGATCATGCTGTTGTCCATCACACAGTCCTGTACACGCGTATGGCCGCGCAGGATCGAATTCTTCACCACGCTACCGGAAACGACGGCACCGCTCTCGATGGAAACGTTCGGGCCCACGATGCTGTTCACCAGCGACACGTTCTCGCCGATGAAGCACGGCTCGATCACGATGCTGTTCTCCTTCTTCAGCGAACCGCTCACGAGGTTCTTGTCGCCTTTGAGGAAGCCGAGCACCTTGGTGTTGGTGTCCACCATGGCGTTCTTGTTGCCGCAGTCCATCCACACGTCCACGCTGCCGGCCTTGAAGCGCGCACCTTTCTGCTTCATGTTCTCCATGGCGTTGGTCAGCTGGTACTCGCCCTTGTCCTTGATGTCGTTATCGATCAAGAACTGCATCTCCTTGCGCAGGTATTCGCCATCGGCGAAGTAGTAGATGCCGATGATGGCGAGGTCGCTCACGAAGGTCTGCGGCTTCTCCACGAATTCGGTGATGATACCGTTGGCGTCCAACTTCACCACACCGAAGGGCTTGGGGTCGTCCACCTTGTTCACCCAGATCACACCGTCGCAGTCCTTGTCCAGTTTGAGCTGGGCGCGGAAGAGGGTGTCGGCGAAGGCTACGATCACGCGGCCGTTGAGCGCGCTTTGCGCGCAAAGGATGGCGTGGGCGGTTCCGAGGGCTTCCTTCTGGTAGTGGATTGTGCCTTTGCTACCGATGGCGGTGGCGATGCCGACCAGCTCATCCTCCACCTTCTTGCCGAAGCTGGGGTGGACGATGAAGGCGACCTCTTCCACGGCTTCGCCGGCCACGGCGGCCAGGTCCTCTACGAGGCGTTGTACGATGGGCTTGCCGGCGATGGGCAGCAGGGGCTTGGCGGTGGTGTGGGTGTGTGGGCGCATGCGCTTGCCCATGCCCGCCATAGGGACGATGATCTTCATTCCAAGTGGTTCTCGCTCAGCGGGTGCCGGTGTGTCCGAAACCTCCCGCTCCTCGTTCTGTGTGGCGAAGGTCCGCACTTTCCGTGAAAGTAACCCTCAGGTACCGGGCAATGACCAGTTGGGCAACCCGTTCCCCATCCTTCACCTCGAAAGCTTTGTGCCCGTGGTTGATGAGGAGCACGCCCACTTCGCCGCGGTAATCGGCGTCGATGGTGCCGGGGCTGTTGAGCACCGTGATGCCGTGTTTGAAGGCCAAGCCGCTCCGGGGGCGCACTTGAGCCTCGGTGCCTTCGGGCAGTTCCAGGAAGAGGCCGGTGGGGATGAGGGCGCGTTGGCCGGGTTCCATGATCACCGGCCGGTCGAGGTTGGCGCGAAGGTCCATACCGGCGCTGTGCTCTGTCGCATAGCTGGGCAAGGGATGCTTGCCTTTGTTGATGATGCGGACTTCGGTGGGATTTACGAGGACCTCGTTCATGGAGGCAAAGATCCATAGGATATGGTCGAGCATGCCGAACTTGCGCGGGAACTCATGAACACGTTTTCCCTAAGACATGGCCTTCTTGGAGCACATTATGTTGGCCTAGCGATGTACTTCTTTCTGGTCGATGCCAGTGTGTTCATGTTGCTCTTCAGTCTTTGGTGCGAATTGATATCGCTGCTCGTGCTTTACGTGATAATGTCAGCGAGGTATGGATCGAGCGTACAGCGGGAGAAGGCATATCGGGTGATCGCTGGGAGTCTTGTGTTACTATTATTCCAATTCTGCATCGCGTCTGCCATCTCCATTTGGCTTAAAGAGTTCACTCCTGAACAAGCTGAAGGCTCAAGCGGGTTGGCTCGGCCTCTCTATGCCTTCAGCACATCCATCCCGGTTGCATGCGGGTCTCTGCTATTGATCTACACTGTTACAGTACATGATCACATCGTTCGGAAATGGCCGTTAGAAGAACTGGAGCGTGGGCTGATGTTCCAAGTCTTGTTGATATCCGGAGTGGGCCTCGTGACCATCATCCTTTGTGGAACGTTCGCCGAACGAGACGCTACGCTGACCTTGATGTGCTGCGCGATGGTTCGGATCTTGGCGCAACCGTTCCTGCGGCGTTGGGTGAACAGTTCTGAGTAGGTGGACGAGGCTTCTGCGCAGTTGAGGGCCATCAGCTGATGTGCTGCGGGCAACAGAACCGTACTGAACGAACGTCGTAGATGCGTGTACTGGTCTTCAATTGGCTGCTATGATATCGCGAGTTGATCTCCTGCTCCTTTGTGGTCTTTTCCTGGGGCTTGGCGGGTCTGAGGCCAGTGGTCAGTCCGTGAAGACCAGACCTCGACCAAGGACTGGGGAGGTTCTGCTGGCTGGCTATTCTGGAGTTGCACCAGAACGACAGGTCGAGGTGGAATTCGACAGTGTCTCCGGTCAATGGGTCACGCTGGATAGTGCTATGATGGTGCAACGGCAACGAGAGCGCTGGATCGAACAGGCCAAGCGGATCTTCGGTGCTGAGTGGCCTTGGGTGGAAGAGCCCATTCATATGCTCGACAGCCCTTTCGAGGACGAAGCTTTCGGACTACTGCGCGAAGGGAAGATGCGCGAGGCGGAGAAGATCGTGCGAAAGGCGCTGCGTGAGGTTCCGGAGAATGCCGAGGTGGCCTGTTCGCTGGCCGATCTGTATGCAACGCAGATGCGAGCAGACACTTCAGCTTATGCTGCGCGCAAGTGGTTACGCAAGGCCGAGGCGGCGTACCAGAACGCCTTGAGGTTGGACCGCGGCTCACATCGTATCAATTTCAATTTGAGTGTATTGTATCGTGCCTATTGGGCCAAGGGGCACGAACTGAAAGTCGCCGGGATGGTGAGCTATCCGGGCTTCGCGGGGTCCACTGTTTGGTGGAAAGCGCGTGTGCCATTGGAGCGAGCCTACCTG
>JAEUTC010000266.1 GCA_016787985.1 Flavobacteriales bacterium
ATTGGTGACCGAACTCCGCGGCAGCCGCAGCGATGTTCCGATCCATGTCCTCGGATTCTCGCAAGGCGTGGCCACGGCATGCCGTTGGTCCTTGTTCGGAAAGACCAAAATGGACCGGCTGGTACTTTGGGCCGGATCACTCCCACCAGAACCATCCTTCGCGGAATTGCGCTCCGCGTGGGAACAGATCGTGGTGGACGTGGTGCTGGGTACTGAGGACCCCTTTGCGGGGGAGAAGGAACTCCAAGCCACTTCGGCCAGGCTCGATGCCGCAGGGGTCCAATATCGCCTCCATCGATTCTCCGGAGGCCACGCGCTGGAACCGGTGCTCTTGAGTCGATTGCTATTGCAATGAACACTTCTGACCTAGCACCAGTGGTGGAATTGATGGTAGGAACGGGTCCCCGTTAGAAGTTCACCGGCGGCTTGTCATCCTTCCACGCCAGGATCTCATCGATCGTCTGTACGGATACCGAATGGTAGTTCTTTCGGGCGCTCTTGTAGATGGTCTGCGCGAGCACACGACCCTTCTCGCTCTCCAACATCTGGGTGTACAAGGGCACCAGGAATTTGCGACGACCAACGGTGTTCAAGAACTCGTCCATCCGGGTGAAGGCCGCATCATGGTCGTTCCGGATGCATTGTTCGAACCACGCTGCAAGGACCTCCGCATTCCCACTCTTGGTCAAGGTGAACGCAGCATCCAGGTCGTTCATCTGCTTCTCCGTCATTTCCTTCGGTAGATGCCGGAGGAAATGCATCCACTCGAAGGTGCTCCAACCCGAGGTGGCCAGTGCTTTCGCAGGGGTGCCTTCCACCCAGCGCCTTATCTCCATTTCCACCTTGTTGAAGCGGTCGCTCTCCGGAGTCGGGGCATTGGCGGGTAATCCAGTGCCATCAACCCATTCGGCCACGTTCACTTGGAGTTGGTTCGGCTCCAGGAGATGGGTCTGCAGATGCGCCAGGAACCGGTCCGTGGTCATGCTCTGGAAAGCGAAGCGATCGAAATAGTCGCGGATGAACGCATCGAACTTCGGACGACCGACCTGCGCCTCGAGCAAGCGAAGGAAAGCGGCTCCCTTCTCGTAGGCCACCTCCGTCATCCCATCATCCGGATCACGACCGCGCAGGTCCAACCGCAATTTGCTGTCCTCCGGGTGCTTGCTGTTCGCGATCTGCACAAGCGTACCCAACAGGTCCTGACGCCCAAGTTGTTGCAACATGCCCGCATAGTCCGGGCCGTGGATGGCTTCCGAGATGCGGCTTTCGAAGTACACCGTGAAGCCTTCATTCAACCAGAAGTCGTTCCACGTGGCATTCGTCACCAAGTTCCCGCTCCAGCTGTGCGCGAGTTCATGGGCGACCAAAGCCGTCAGCGATCGATCACCGGCGAGGATCGTCGGCGTGGCGAAGGTGAGGCACGGGTTCTCCATGCCACCGAAGGGGAAGCTCGGTGGTAGTACGATCACATCGTATCGACCCCAACGATAAGGACCATAGAGGTCCTCGGCCGTCCGCAGCATCGTTCCCATATCGGCGAACTCCCAGGCGGCCTTCTCCACCACACTGCGTTCGGCATACACACCAGTACGCTCATCCACCGGAAGGAAAACGAGATCACCAACGGCCAGGGCGATCAGGTACGCGGGAATGGGCTGTTCTTGGCGGAAACGGTAGGTCCCATCAGCGGTGCGCTGCTGCGGATTGATCGCGCTCATCACCGCCATCAGGTCATTGGGCACCTTTACCGTGGCCTCGTATGTGAAACGGATGCCGGGGCTATCCTGGATGGGTATCCAACTGCGGGTGAGAATGGCTTGTCCCTGGGTGAAGAGGAACGGATGTTTTTTGTCCGTGGTCTGTTGTGGCTCCAACCACTGCAGGGCCTTGGCATTTCGTCCGGAATGGTACTGGATGTTGAGTGCTTTGGTTCCTGCCGGGATCTTCACCTCCAACGGCCTACCCAACAAGGTACTATCGCCCAAAGTGAATTCCAGTGGCGCTCCGTTTCCATCGGTCACCGCGTCGATCTGTAGGCCGTCGGTGTCCAGAACGATGCGCCCTTTGCCGTTATCCTTGATGCGATAACTGGCCGTTCCACCGATCCGTCGCGCTTCCATATCCACCGCCACGTTCAGGTCCATATGGGTTATCACCGCCTCATCCGGGCGGGCATGGCTATGGTGGTCCATTGATCGGGGTTGTTCGGTCGTTCCGTTCTGATCGCTTTTATCCTCTCTAATGCCTTCGTTGGCGCAAGAGAAAAACAAGCAGGAGGCCACCAGCAGTGGAACGACGCGGAAGAGCAACATAGAAGGAAGCAGGTTGAGCGGTGCCAAAGGTAGCCGTGTGCTTTACGCTTGTCCACCAGCGTAGATGAACAGTTCATCCATGATGATGAAAAGATGTACGCTGGCTAGGAAACCTGAACGCGAACTACATCCGAACAATAGTGACCACCAGCCTTCAAAGCATCCAAAGGATGGTGCTTTCCACCTTCGTACAGCAGACCGGCATCATGAACATTGAACGCGAAAAAGCCATCTCCGAAGAGATGGCTTTTCATTCAGTCGGGGTGACTGGATTCGAACCAGCGACCCCTTGCACCCCATGCAAGTGCGCTACCGGGCTGCGCTACACCCCGAGAAAATGTCACGCATTGGGGAACGGCTTCTAGCCACCCCGAAGGCTGCGTTAAACCATTCGGGGGCGCAAATGTAGCGATCCCGAGGGAATAGCACAGCGGATCACCGTCCGGCGAACGTGCAGAGCAGTGCGAAGAGCAGGAT
>JAEUTC010000032.1 GCA_016787985.1 Flavobacteriales bacterium
CTGGACGGAGGAGCAGTTCGAACGTGCGTTGAAGAAGGGCTTGTACAAGGGCCTGGAAGGTTCGCGTCCACTGCTTCCGCCGATGCCTTGGCAGAACTACGTGAACATGAGCAAGGATGACGTGAGCGCGGTGTTCGCCTATTTGAAGAGCACGAAGCCCGTGGCCAACGTGGTGCCCGCACCGATACCGCCCGGTGAGCCAGTGCTGTAAGTTCCGGACAAGGAGCACACCTACACGCCGATCGTTCCAGTCCTACTCCACCAGGAGCTGGCTCAATAAGGCTCGTACCGCCAGGTGTTCTGCCCAAGTGGAGATCCGGTACTCCGTGCGCGCCGTGAAGTTGATCACGCGACCCAGATCATCGGTGACACCGAACGCTATCGGCCTGCCTCCACTGAAAGCCATGGCCACGTGGGAAAGCCCGGGCAAGGCGCCATAGGTATGCCGCTGCGGACGGTATTCGGCCATGGCCTCGCGCACCACCTCCAATTCGGAACCTTTCAGGGTGCGATGTGTGGCTTCCTGCTGATGCAGCTGCCAGGCGAGCGCGTTGGCTTTCGCCGATGAATAGGTGCCCGGAGGCACCCGCTTGTACACATGGATACTGTCCATCGGCTGCGCGGAAAGGGAGAGCCCAATACCAAGCGCAAGGATCGTAGCCAACGAACGCATGGGGCAAAGTTACCGGTGCGAAGGTGGTGGTCGATGTGTGTGTTGGATCAGAACGCTTCGGCATCATCCACCCCAAGGCCTGAACCTTTCCTACGAGGCCGTGTACCGTGAGCACAGCCCTACCTTCGCTCCCCCATGAAAATACTGGCCACACTACTCTTCTCATCAGTTATCGCGCTGTCGACGATGGCCCAATGGGAACTGGTGACACCCATCAAGACGCGTAGTGAATTCCCAGGTATACAGATGGTGTCCGATCAGATCGGCTATGCCATCGATAGGCCTTTGGGAGCCATTCTAAGTACCGATGATGGTGGCATCACCTGGGCACGCTTGGCGAACAACATCACCAGTCAGCCGCGCGCGCTGTTCATGTGGGATGCACTGCGTGGCATCGTGGTGGCCGGCGGTGGCACGGTGATCCGCACCGCGAACGGCTTCCAGACAACGACCACCAGCTTGAACCCGACGTTCGGGAACATCAGTTGTATATACTTCGTGAACGACACCCTCGGCTGGATCGGCACGGAAAGCGGCAAGATCTACCGGAGCACGGACGCAGGCGCCAACTGGGCCTTGATGGCCAGCGGGCAACCGACCACCAATTACATCACCGCGATCCAGTTCGTGGACACGGCGGTCGGTTATGCGAGTTGCTACGCGGGTGAAATGCTGAAAAGCGTTGATGGTGGCCTCACCTGGCAAGGTGTGGGACCCTTCGACCAGCTCGTCCTGATCCAGGACATCCACTTCTACGATGTGGACCTCGGTGTCGGTGTGGGCAACGGCGGCGAAGTGATCCGCACCACGGACGGGGGTGTCACATGGGATTCGATCCCCACGAATACGACCAGCTCCATGGTGGACCTGGCCGTACAAGGCGGCACTCTAGTGGCTTGCGGAAACTTCGGTCGCGTGATCCGAAGCACGGATGCGGGTCTCACATGGAATGTGATCCAGGTGGGCAACACGGATCACCAGAGCGTTACCCTCACCCCCGGTGGCAAAGCCTTGCTAGGTACCAATGGGCGCATCCACACCAGCACGGACATGGGTGCGAACTGGGAGCTCTTGGTGGAAGGCACCTGGCACACGCGGATCAACAAAGTGAGCTTCATGGATGCCGATACCGGCGTGGCCATCGGCTGGCAGACATCCGGAGGGTTCGAGAGCGGCCTCCTGCGCACTACCGATGGTGGGCGCCATTGGAGCAAAGCTGGCGGAGGTGGCCTGGGGGTGCATGTGACGTCGGACGGTATCGGATGCCTCGGCGGGGGAAGTGGATCCTTCGCACGCACCAACGACGGGTTCGTCACACGAACACCAGTGACCGGACCCAGCGTGGCGATCCGCTGCACATGGAGTTTCGATGCCAATACGCATATCGTTGCCGGTGGTGCGGTCGCCGGTGGCATCTACCGCACCACCAACGCGGGTACGAGTTGGACCCGCGTGCTCGATGTGGGCAACATCACGATCAACGACCTATGGTTCGTGGATGCTCTGCAAGGCTATGCCGTGGGTGAGTTCGGTGACAACTACCGCACCGTGGACGGTGGCGTCACTTGGACTGCAATGTCGGCCATCAGCGGCAGCCACACCGTCTTCTTCTTTGACGCCCTGCATGGTTGGACCCGGAACTTCCGTACCGAGGATGGTGGCGCCACATGGACCCTGATGGGAGGCACACCACAAAGCACGATGAGCATCTTCTTCACCAGTTTGGATACCGGCTACGCCGTGAGCGCCACCGGCCAGACCGTTCGTTCCACCGATGGAGGGCTCACGTGGGAGACCATTCTTCCGGAGATCCTGAACGCCAGCGGGGGCGATGCGGCTTATGTGGATGGCCACATCGTGATCGGTTGCAACAACGGCGACATCTTCCGAAGCGAACGCATCGCCTGTGGCAGCACGCCTTGGGTACCAGAAGTGGATGTCGACGACGAGACCCTCTGTACCTCGATCGCAGGGACGATCCAATGGTACCGGAACGGTGAACCCATTGAAGGTGGTAACGAAGCCTGCCTCACCGCAGAGACAGGAGGGAGCTATCAAGTGATCGTGACGGACGCGCTCGGGTGTACCAGTGCACTTTCGGAAGCCGTGCAGATCGTCATCACTGGTGTGGAACAACCGCGAACTGCGCTCCGCACCTCGATCCACCCCAATCCGACCCGGTCGGTCATTCGGATCGACCGCAGCACTCTTTCACCGGCCCAGCTGGAGTTGCTCGACCCACAAGGACGACTGGTCCTCTCCACGAACTTGGCGGGTTCGAGCATGATCGACCTGGCAGACCTCCCGGCAGGACTTTACTTGGCGCGGATCCAAGATCACCTCGGCGTGGAGGTCATCCGCGTGCTGAAAGAGTAAGGTTCGGCTGCTTTAAGGCCATCTGAACGGACTGTTTCACGATCGGTACTTGGTCTTTCGCCGGTTCTGTGCAACTTCGTGCCTGCCCGGATGAACCATCGTCCGGTACCACGAGCATGAAGCGTACGGTACGTGCCCCGGAAGACAACTCCACCGGAACACCTTTCACCCCCGGCGTGGAAGCCGGCGGGTTCATTTTCATCAGTGGCCAGATCTGCCAGGTCTTCAACACCAAGCAGCTGAAGAAGGACACCATCGCGGAAGAGACCCAGCAGGTGATGGAGAACCTCGGCGCTGTGCTGAAAGGCGCGGGACTGACCTATGAGCACCTGGTGAAGTGCACCGTTTATATCACCAACCTGCAGTACTACGCCGAGGTGAACCGTGTGTACCAGACCTTCTTCACGCAAGGCGATCCTCCGGCGCGTGAGACCATCGGCGTGCATGAACTGCCACGTGGGGTCAACGTGATGATCAGCGCCATCGCCGCTCGCGGTTGATGAGCGGGCGTAGCTGAATAGCGGACCCCCAACACCTTCCGGTCAGATCGGCCGGCGGAACAACTCCTGGATGCTGGTGAGTTGCGTGAGTTCCGTCTTGTTGGTGTGGCCGTACGCGTCGGAGATGGCAGCTGCCGTTTCCAACACGAGCTCCTTCAGGGATGCATCGAAATGCCGACCCTGCTCGCGGTAGGCTTCCGCGAAACGCTGATAGGCTTGCTGGGCCTCCAACTTGTTGTCGCGCGCATAGTCGAAGCTCATGGTGATATACTCTGCAGCGTCCACACCGAATTCGTCGCGGCTGGATTCCAACGGCATCCACCGTTCCTTCACCAATTGCTTGAGTGTATCCACCTCTATGGCGCGCACCTGGCCATCGCCAGCGGCTACGCTGTAGAAGAGGAAGCCCAGGTTCGTATAGATGTCCACGTAGGTCTCTGCGGTGCTCATGCATCAAACCTACCTTCATCACCAGAAAGCAAGCTGACGATCATCAGCAACTGGCGAGTTAGACCTGCTAGCTCCGTGCAACCGACCATTCAACGGCACGAACGAAAGAGACGAACTACCCGAACCTGATCCAGGACCTGACCATGCAGCCTACCAAACCTGACGGAACAGCAACGCTACCACAGGTCGTGTTCGATCGGCTCCACGAACAAGGCTTCACGCAGGTGCACTTCTCAGGACCGACCGAACGCATCAGCACGTTCAACATGGGCCACCCGCTGGTGTACAAACTCCGGCAACGGCCGGAACATGCCACTTTCTACAAGGAAGCTGCCGGCGGTTCGCTCATCGTCTTCGAGGTGGCTGTGGTGCATGGCAAGGTGAGCTACACCGGCTACTGCCCGATCCTGCTCTTCGGGATCTGGGAACGGAAAGTGAGCTTCAAAGCGAACGCGGGGATACTCGCGCCCTACCGCAAGGAAGGTTACCAAGTGGCGCAGCGCTTCAAGCGGATGTTGGAAAAGCAGGTGTTGTGAGGGCTTGTTCGCTGCAGTGAGGAGAACGCGCGCAGCACCCGTAGCTTTGCACCCGACCCCGAACCCGATGCCCGGAATTGCCGGTATCGGGTTTCGGGCATTTTGGTGTCCATGAAGAAGCATCTTTCGATTTCCGTCCTGCTTATACTCGTGTGCTGCACCCTTGTCGCATGTATAGATGATAAGCGAGAAGGTCTATTCGGAAGATCAGAGACAATCGATGCATCAAGAGCAAGCGGGCATTTTAAAGCGCTCTATATCCCGAACAAACATTCGCTGACCCTTCGTGATGGCACTGTGATCCTGCTCGATACTGCTTGGGCCGAATCCCTGGGAACGTATGACCAAGCTGGTGAGCTGGCCTCCCATGAAGAATTCGGATATACCATACATCTCCCCATCTCAGGTCAAAACTTCCTCGCATTCACCTTCGCATTGAATCTGCTGGACAAGAACAATGAGGCATTCACGAATGGAATGAGTTCAGGATACTGTGACTTGAAACCGGCGAAGCTCTTGGATACAATAGCCGTTGAATTGTGGGAGCGTCACACAGCCGATTCGATTGGTTGGACTGAACCAAACTCAACTGATACTGTTCTGCTCATCCGTCAATGACCTCCCTACCCGTCCGCAGTACTGCGGACCTCCTCACCCTCTACCGCAACGACACCCGCGTTGCACAGATCAGCGATGCCCTACAAGCCGCCTCCGCGCGCGTGCAGATCGCGGGCACCATCGGTTCCGCGCAGGCCCTGATCGCCGCATCTGTCATCGAGAAGCAATCCCGCAGTACTGCGGGAGGCGTGCATGTGTTCGTCCTCACCGACCGGGAAGAGGCGGCGTATTTCATGAACGATCTGGAAGCGCTGGTTGGCGGTACTGCACCACGTTCCAGTGGCGCACCTGTAGCGTCGACCCACCGGGTCGACCACAGTGCGACACCCCAGCTGTTCTTCTACCCCGCGCCTTCGCGGTCGCCGTATGATCCGGAAGGGCATCACGACGGCGAGCGCGTGAGCCGGACGGAAGTGTTGGAGATGCTCATGAAGCGACCAGAGCGCTTGGTGCTGGTCACCTACCCCGAAGCCCTCGTCCCACTGGTCGTGGCCAAGGAGGTGATGCAGAAGAACACCCTCGCGATCAAACGCAACGAGGAGCTGCCCATCGACACGCTCCAGGAATGGCTGGAAGAGACCGGCTTCACCCGTGTGGAGTTCGTGTACGAGCCGGGGCAGTACAGCATCCGCGGCGGCATCGTGGACGTGTTCAGCTATGGCAACGACAAGCCCTACCGCATCGAGCTCTACGGCGACACCGTGGAAAGTGTGCGCCGTTTCGATCCGCAGGACCAGCTTACGGTGGAACGCCTGGCGGAAGCGGTGATCGTGCCCGACCTGCAGGATGAGGACACCGCACGCCAACAGAACTTCTTCGCGCAACTGCCCGAGGACAGCGTGATCTGGCTCCGCGACCTGCAAGCGATCGGTGATGCGGCCACCAAACAACTCAAGCTCTATAAGGAACTCCACGCCCGCCTCAACGACAAGGACCAACACCCGCAGCCGGAGGACCTGCTCGCAACGGATAGTGAGTTGATCAAAGGCACGCTAGGGTTCCGCAAGGTCTTTTGGCGGAGCGCGAATCAGGAATCAGCCAATCAGCGATCAACAGTGATCGTTGATTTCGCGCAACGCCCTCAACCCACCTTCGCCAAGGAGTTCAAGGTCCTCAGCGGCGATCTCCACAACAAGCAGAACGCGGGTTACACGAACCTGATCGCGTGCAACAGCGCGAAGCAGAGCGAGCGCCTCTACACGATCTTCAACGACATGGAGCATGAGGTGGCTTTCACGCCTCTTGTTCTGGACCTGCACGAGGGCTTCATCGATCCCGAGCTGAAGCTGGCGCTCTACACCGACCACCAGATCTTCGAGCGCTACCACCGCTTCCGGCTGAAGGAGGGTTTCCGCAAGAACGCGCAGGCCCTTACGCTGAAGGAACTGACGCAGCTGAAGCCCGGCGACCTGGTGGTGCACATCGACCACGGCATCGGTGTGTTCAGCGGCCTGGAGACCATCGATGCGGGCGGCAGCAAGCAGGAGGCCATCCGCCTGAAATACCGCGACAACGACATCCTCTACGTGGGCATCCACAGCCTGCACCGCGTGAGCAAATTCAGCGGCGAGGAAAGCGGGAAAGCGCCGAACATCAGCAAGCTCGGCAGCCCGGCATGGAAGAACCTGAAGGAGAAGACCAAGGCCAAGGTGAAGGCCCTCGCCTTCGACCTGATCAAGCTCTACGCGCAGCGCAAGAGCAAGCCGGGCTTCGCGTACCAGCCGGACAACTACATGCAGCACGAGCTCGAGGCCAGCTTCATCTACGAGGACACGCCCGACCAGAACAAGGCCACGCAGGACGTGAAGCGGGATATGGAGAAGGCCACGCCCATGGACCGGCTGGTCTGCGGTGATGTGGGCTTCGGCAAGACGGAGGTCGCGATCCGCGCGGCGTTCAAGGCGGCGTGCGACGGCAAGCAGGTGGCGGTGCTCGTGCCCACCACCATTCTCGCCTTGCAGCATTGGAAGAGCTTCAGCAACCGCATGAAGGGCCTGCCCGTGCGCGTGGACTACATCAACCGCTTCCGCACCAGCGCACAGCAAACACAGATCCTGAAGGACCTCAAGGAAGGGAAGATCGACATCCTCATCGGCACGCACCGGCTGGTGAGCAAGGACGTGGTGTGGAAGGACCTCGGCCTGATGATCATCGACGAGGAGCAGAAGTTCGGCGTGAACGTGAAGGACAAGCTGAAGACCATCCGCGCCAACATCGACACGCTCACCCTCACCGCCACACCGATCCCACGTACGCTCCAGTTCAGCCTCATGGGCGCGCGCGACCTCAGCATCATCAGCACGCCGCCGCCCAACCGCTACCCGGTGAGCACCATGCTGCAGCCGTACGACGAGGTCACCATCCGAGGCGCCATCGAGTACGAGCTCAGTCGCGGCGGCCAGGTGTACTTCCTGCACGACAAGGTGAAGAACATCGAGCACATCGCCGACATGATCCGCAAGCTGGTGCCGGGCTGCCGCGTGGGCGTGGGCCATGGTCAGCTCGAAGGCCACAAGCTGGAGGAGGTGATGCTCGACTTCATCGAGGGCAACACCGACGTGCTCGTGTGCACCACCATCGTGGAGAACGGCCTCGACATCCCGAACGCGAACACGATCATCGTGAACGAGGCGCAGAACTTCGGCCTCAGCGATCTGCACCAATTGCGCGGACGCGTGGGCCGCAGCAACAAGAAGGCCTACTGCTACCTGCTGGCACCGAGTCCGCACCTCTTGCCAGACCTGTCGCGCAAACGCCTGCAGGCCATCGAGCAGTTCAGCGACCTGGGCAGCGGCATCCACATCGCCATGAAGGACCTCGACATCCGTGGCGCGGGCGACCTGCTCGGGGCGGAGCAGAGCGGCTTCATCAACGACATCGGCTTCGAGACCTACCACAAGATCCTGGAGGAG
>JAEUTC010000037.1 GCA_016787985.1 Flavobacteriales bacterium
AAGGACCCCTTCTTGCACCGGTTCAATTACGAGAACTACGGTGGCCTGCCCGTGCTGGGTGTGAACGGCAACGTGATCATCGGACACGGCATCAGCAACGACATCGCCATCAAGAGCATGGTCTTCGCCGCCCGCGAGGTGGTGCTGAGCAAACTGAACGACCGTATCCGCGAGGCGTTGGTGTGAGGTGAATGCCTCACCTCTACGACGCGACGGTCCGCAGTACTGCGGACGCAACAGAGTTCGCCACGAGTAAGAACGTCCCCCCTGAAGCGTTGCGCGACCTTGGCGCCCGTGGTGTCGTGGCGGTGAAAAGAGCCCACCTTCGCCACCGCAAAGACGGTCCACCTGAAGCGCTGCGCGACCTTGGCGACCGTGGCGTCGTGGCGGTGGAACATCCCTGCATCCGCGCGATCAATACCTTGGTCCCGTCAAACCCCGATCGACCATGAAAGTGCGCGCCGCCATCACCGCCGTCAATGGCTACGTCCCGGACTTCAAGCTGAGCAACCAGGTGTTGGAGACCATGGTGGAGACCAGCGACGCCTGGATCACCGAACGCACGGGCATCAAGGAGCGCCGGATCCTCAAGGGCAAGGACCAGGGGTTGAGCGTGATGGCCATCGAAGCGGTGAGCGGGCTTTTGAAGAAGCGCGGCATCGGGCCAGAGGAGATCGACCTGATGATCATCGCGAGCGTAACGCCGGACCGCATCTTCCCGGCCACGGCCAACATCGTGTGTGACGCCATCGGGGCCAAGAACGCCTGGGGCTTCGACCTGGGCGCGGCCTGCAGCGGCTTCCTCTACGCCCTCACCACGGGCAGCCAATTCATCGAGAGCGGCAAGCACAAGAAAGTGGTGGTGGTGGGCGGCGATAAGATGAGCGCCATCATCGATTACGAGGACCGCGCCACTTGCATCATCTTCGGCGACGGCTGCGGAGCGGTGCTCTTGGAGCCGAACGAGGAAGGCTTCGGGGTGATGGACAGTATCCTGCGCAGCGATGGCAGCGGCTGCCAATACCTGCACCAGAAGGCCGGCGGCAGCATGCGGCCTCCCGTGGAACGCACCGTGGAAGCGCGTCAGCACTATGTTTACCAGGAAGGCAAGGCCGTGTTCAAATTCGCGGTGACCAACATGGCCGATGTGAGCGCCGAGATCATGGAGCGCAATGGCCTTACCGCGGATGATGTGGCCTGGCTGGTTCCGCACCAGGCGAACAAACGCATCATCGATGCCACGGCCAACCGTATGGGCTTGGATGACAGCAAGGTGATGGTGAACATCGAGAAGTTCGGCAACACCACCAGTGGCACTCTCCCCCTGTGTTTGTGGGAATGGGAATCGCGCTTGAAAAAGGGTGACAACATCATCCTCAGCGCCTTCGGTGGCGGTTTCACGTGGGGTGCCATTTGGCTGAAATGGGCCTATGGCAACTGAAAGCCAGCGACTTAAGACTCTTCCACCGCACCCGTTCGCAACTTCGCCGACTATCCTACCTTCGCTCCTCTTCCAACACGCGCTTGGCGCAACACAAGGAGCGTCATGACGGCCACCAAAGAGCAAGCCCCGATGAACCTGAACCAGATCCAGGACCTGATCAAATTCGTCGCCAAGAGCGGCGTCAGCGAAGTGGAGATCGAGCAGAAGGACTTCAAGATCACCATCAAGACACCCGCTGGGAAAAAAGAAGTGCAGGTGATCGCCGCCCCTGCACCGGCCTACGCGCCGCCAGCGGCTGTGCCCGCAGCAGCACCTGCCCCTGCGGCCGCTCCTGCACCAGCAGCCCCCGCACCGGCAGCAACACCAGCGGCCGATGCCAAGTACATCACCATCAAGGCCCCGATGATCGGCACCTTCTACCGCGCCGCCGGCCCCGGCAAACCGGTGTTCGTGAACGTAGGCGACGAGGTGAAGCCAGGGAAACCCATCTGCATCATCGAAGCCATGAAGCTCTTCAACGAGATCGAGAGCGACGTGACGGGCAAGATCGTGAAAGTGCTGGTGGACGACGCCAAGCCGGTGGAGTACGATCAGCCGTTGTTCTTGGTAGATCCGTCCTAGTTCCCACCGCCACGACGCTACGAACGCAACGAATGCGCAGCGAGATGTGGCGGCAGAGTGATGGCATGATGAAGTTGTTCAACCATAACGTGGCGACCCCGTTGCGTCCGTAGCGTCGTGGCGGTTAATCAGACCAAGCGATGTTCAAGAAGATCCTCATAGCCAACCGCGGCGAGATCGCCCTGCGTGTGATCCGCACCTGCCGCGAAATGGGCATCAAGACCGTAGCGGTCTACTCCACCGCCGACAAGGAAAGCCTGCATGTGCGCTTCGCCGATGAGGCCGTGTGCATCGGGCCGCCCATCAGCAAGGAGAGTTACCTGAACATGCCGCGGATCATCGCAGCGGCCGAGATCACCAATGCCGACGCCATCCATCCGGGCTACGGGTTCTTGAGCGAGAACGCCAAGTTCAGCAAGCTGTGTCAGCAGCACGGCATCAAGTTCATCGGCGCCACGCCGGAGCAGATCGAGGCGATGGGCGACAAGGCCACCGCCAAAGCCACGATGATCGCGGCCGGTGTGCCGGTGGTGCCGGGCACGGAAGGGCTGGTCACGGACATCGCCCTAGCCAAGAAAGAAGCCAAGCGCATCGGCTACCCGGTGATCCTGAAAGCCACGGCCGGCGGCGGTGGCAAGGGCATGCGCCTGGTGTGGAAGGAAGAGGAGTTCCAAGAGGCCTTCGAGAAGGCCAGCCAGGAAGCGGGTGCGGCTTTCGGCAACCCGGGCATGTACATGGAGAAGTACATCCTGGAACCACGGCACATCGAGATCCAGATCGCGGGCGACCAGTACGGCACCTTCTGCCACATGAGCGAGCGCGACTGCTCCATCCAGCGGCGCCACCAGAAATTGGTGGAAGAGACACCTTCGCCCTTCATGACCAAGGCGCTTCGCAAGAAGATGGGCGAAGCAGCGATCAAGGCTGCGGCCAGCGTGAACTATGAAGGGGTGGGCACCGTGGAGTTCCTCGTGGACAAGGACCGCAACTTCTACTTCATGGAGATGAACACGCGGATCCAGGTGGAGCACACGATCACCGAAGAGGTCATCGACTACGACCTGATCCGCGAACAGATCAAGATCGCAGCGGGCATC
>JAEUTC010000002.1 GCA_016787985.1 Flavobacteriales bacterium
CTTCATGGCAGACCTGGATGGACCATCGACCAGTGCAGTGGGCGACCTGAACAACGACGGCTTCCTCGACGTGGCATCCTGGTCGGGTGCCTTCCTCAACAATGGGAACGGCAACAACTGGCTCAAGGTGAACACGATCGGAACGGTTTCGAACCTGAACGGGCTCGGCGCACGGGTGTCCATCACCTCTTCCATGGGCCCTCAATTGCGCGACATCCGCAGCGGTGATGCGTTCAGCACGATGAGTAGCATGACCGCCCACTTCGGGATCGGTGATGATGCCGTGATCGAGGAAGTGCAGGTCCGTTGGCCATCAGGCATCGTGACCACGCTGACCGATGTACCCGCGAATACCACGTTGAACATCGTGGAAGGGGTGAGCACCGTCGTGGACAACAACCCCGCAAATGGTCGTCTCCGCCTCTACCCGAACCCCTCCGAAGGCATCGTGACCGTAGAATTGAAGGATCAGGGCACCATTCAACAAGCGATGGTGGTGGACGTTACAGGAAAGCAGGTCCTCACGCCCTTGCTACTCGGTGGTCGGATGGACGTTTCCTCCCTGGCTCCGGGAATGTACCGGTTGGTCGTGGTGAGCGAAGGCACCGCTCATGCTGTGAGCTTCGTGCGCGAGTGACGCGTTCCACAGCTCTAACGAAAAGGCCTGCCGCTCGGCAGGCCTTTTCGTTCCAGGGTTCCTCGCTACGTAGCTAGCGTTCTTTCCAGACCACTTCGAGCACCGTGCGACCCACCGCTTCCAAAGAGGCGCGATCGATCACTTCCATGGAATCATCGTGCGTGTGCCAGTAGGGGCCGAAGGCCTGTGTGGCGGGATCGTACTCGATGATATCGATCGTAGGGATCCGCAGCACCTTGTTCACGGGCACGTGATCGTCAATGCCCACGAAGTACTTCGTTTCCTGCACGAAACGATCGCCATATCCCAAGGCCTCACCGGTCTTCCACACCCTGCGCACGATAGCCGGCGCGAACTGCATGCTCAGTGCCTCCTGGAAATAGCGTGCATCCTTCGCACCCACCATATCCAGCAAGATCCCGAAACGCGCGGTGTACCCGGGCACATGGGGGTTCTTCACCCAATACTGCGAACCCAGGCACCAGGTATCAATGCTGCTTTCGTCCAGGCCCATGGCCCCGCTCGGCTGGCCGTGATCCTCCACATCGGTGAAGAGGATATCGACACCGGGTCCGTGCTCCTTGGCCGCGAGGTGCCGTGCGATCTCGAGCAACACCCCCACTCCACTGCCACCATCATTGGCACCGTCGATCGGTTCATTGGTACGCTCATCGTCCTTATCGGCGAACGGCCGGGTATCCCAATGTGCAAGCAACAGGATGCGCTCCTTCCGCTCGGGATGGAATCTGCCGATGATGTTCCGAAGCGGCAGGCGTTCCTTGTTGTAGCTGACCACGGTACCGGTCTGTTCCACCACGGTGGCGCCAGCCGCGGTCAGCCGAGCCGTCATCCAGTCCCCGCAGGCCGCATGTGCCTTCGATCCGGGCACACGTGGGCCGAAGGCCACCTGCCGTTCCACGAAAGCGTAAGCACTGTCGGCATTGAAGGAGGGTGTGGGAGGCAGAGCGGGTGCTTGTTGTTCCGGCACGCTGGTGTTCGTCTTGGGCGGCTCGGAGCGACACCCAGCGAGGACCATGAAGGCGACCCCGACCAACGTGATGTATGATGGAACAGGGTTCAAGCGCGTGACCATGTGGTGCCTTCTTTGGTATCCTTCAGAATGATGCCCAACGCCGCGAGCCTATCGCGAATGGCGTCCCCGGCGGCGTAATCCTTTCGGGCCTTGGCTTCGGCACGCATGCGGATGAATTCCTGGACAAGACCGTCCATTGCACCATCATCGGACGCCTTGGCCGCCTCTCGTTGAAGGCCGAGCACATCGTGCACCATGCTCCGCATGAGATCCTTGAGCTTCACAAGGCTGGAGGGCGTTAGGCTCACCTTGCCGTCGTTCACCGAGTTGATGATGCGTACGCCTTCGAAGAGCTCGCCGATCATCACCGGGGTATTGATGTCATCGTTCATGGCATCGTAGCAGCGCTGCTCCAAAGCCGGTATGTCCGCGCCATCCGAAGCACCGGGCTTGAGCTGATCGAGCAGGTCCATCGCGGCCATCAAGCGCTCCAGCCCGCGCTCTGCCGCTTGCATGGCCGCATTGCTGAAGTCCAAGGTGCTGGCGTAATGGCTTTGCAGCATGAAGAAGCGCACGGTCATGGCACTGTATCCCTTTTCCAGCAGCTTGTGGTTGCCGGTGAGGAGTTCTTCAGGCGTGAAACCATTGCCTTCGCTCTTGGCCATCTTGCGGCCGTTCACGGTGAGCATGTTACCGTGCATCCAGTAGCGCACGGGAGCATGTCCATCGGCCGCCACGCTCTGGGCGATCTCGCACTCGTGGTGCGGGAACTTCAGGTCCATGCCACCGCCGTGGATGTCGAACGTCTGGCCGAGGTACTTGGTGCTCATGGCGGAGCACTCCAAGTGCCAACCGGGGAATCCTTCACCCCAAGGACTCGGCCACTTCATCAGGTGCTGCGGCTCCGCCTTCTTCCAAATGGCGAAGTCAAGCGGGCTACGCTTCTCCTCCATGCCCTCCGTATCGCGCGTGTTGCTGAGCAGCTCGTCTATCCTCCGTCCGCTCAACTCGCCATAGGCATGTTTCTCTGCGAAACGCGGCACATCGAAGTACACGCTTCCATTGGCCTCGTAGCCATATCCACTGGCGATGATGCGCTCCACCATGCCGATCTGCTCGATCAAGTGACCGGTGGCGGTGGGCTCGATACTTGGCGACAGGATGTTGAACAAGCGCATCACATCGTGGAAACCGTTGGTGTACTTCTGCACGATCTCCATGGGTTCCAGCTGTTCCAACCGGGCCCGCTTGGCGATCTTGTCCTCGCCTTCATCCACGTCGCCCACCAGGTGGCCCACATCGGTGATGTTACGGACGTAACGCACCTTGTAGCCAAGGAAGGTGAGCCAGCGGTAGACCGTGTCGAAGCTCAGGAAAGTGCGCACATTCCCCAGGTGCACATCGCTGTACACGGTAGGTCCGCATACGTACAAGCCGACATGGGGTGGTCGCAGCGGAACGAACTCCTCCTTCTTGCGGGTAAGGGTGTTCGAGATGTAGAGGGGGCCTTTCTTCGGCTCGGACATGGTCTTCACGATGGCCTGCGAAGGTACAGGCCAGCGCGAAGCAGTGCGGTAGGGCTTATTGCCGATCCTCGTCGGTGATCACCGCATCGCCGGCATAGCGGCCGTGCTTGAAGATCTGGATGCGGTGCAGCAGGCCGTTCTTGTCGTAGTTGTAGCGTTTGCCGTCCCACAGCCGACCCTGTTTGAACTCCCCTTGTTGCGAAAGGCGAAGCTGTTTATCGTAGAGGGTGTTGTACCCGTTCTCCCGGAACGTGACCGCATTGGTGGTCTCTTCGGGTGTCACGGCCGGAGCCGGAGTGGCTTTGGCATCCACCTTCACATCATCGGCCTTGGGCACGGGCTTGATGTATTTGCTGTTGTTCGCATCGATCACCCCTGCATTGAACTCGGCTACTTGCTGCAGTTGGCCGTCCGACGTGTACCGTTTCAAGGTGCCATCCTCCTTGCCTTGCTCCACCTCCACCTGCACGGCGAGCTGGCCATTCTCATGGTAGTACTTCTGCTGGCCGTCGCGCACGCCGTCCGCCGTGAAGGTGAAGTCCTGCGCCAATTGGCCATTGGGATGCCACCGTTGGAACTTGCCCGTGTTACGGTCGAGGTCCCAACTGCCTTGCTCTTCCACTTTACCGCTAGGATAGTAGGTCTTGTAAGCTCCGCGTGGCCGACCCATCTGGTAGGTGATCTCGCTCATGACCTTGCCATTCGGCCAGTAGCGTTTCCAAGTCCCAACGCGCTTGCTGTTGGTGTAACGCCCTTCTTCGATCAGCTGGCCTTGGGCATAGCCGGGCTTGTCTGCGACCGGGGCCAGCACCTTCCAGAAGCCCTGTTTGCGGCCCATTTCATCCACCCGGTTCAACGTATCCACCGAGGTGCCGCCTGCTTGCGCGAAAGAGCACTGTGCGGAAAGGATAAGGCTGACGACAACGGTAAGGAGGACGGAACGGCGCTGAGTAGCCATGATGTCGGAGTGCGGGTATTTACCGCACGCGATACGCAAGACGATCGCTGAAGGTTTCGGCGCCGCGCCGATCTACTTCACCTTCTCCTTGAGGTTCAGCATCATATCATCCACCATGGCCCGCAGGTCATAGTGGGGCTTCCACCCCCAATCCGTGCGGGCGGCACTGTCATCGATGCTTCTGGGCCAGCTGTCGGCGATGGCTTGGCGGTGGTCCGGGGCGTAGGCCATCTCAAAGCCGGGAACATGGCGCTTGACCTCGGCTGCGATCTCCGCCGGGTTGAAGCTGAAGCCTGCCAGGTTGTAGCTCGTGCGCTCCTTCACGCTTACCGCGGGCGCCTCCATGAGTTCGATGGTGGCGCGGATGGCATCAGGCATGTACATCATGGGCAGCGTGGTCTCCTTGCCAAGGAAGCTGGTGTACTTGCCGTGTTTGATGGCTTCATGGAAGATGTGCACCGCATAGTCGGTGGTCCCTCCACCGGGTGCGCTCTTCCAACCGATCAGCCCCGGATAGCGGATGCTGCGCACATCGACCCCGTAGCGCCGGTGGTAATACGCGCACCATTGTTCACCGGCCTGCTTGCTGATGCCGTACACGGTACTGGGTTCCGCGATGGTGTGCTGTGGTGTGGAATCCTTCGGTGTGGTAGGGCCGAACACCGCGATGCTGCTGGGCCAATAGACGCGTTGCAGCCGTCCTTCGCGCGCCAGTTCCAGGATGATGAAGAGGCTCTCCATGTTGAGCTTCCACGCGAA
This sequence comes from Flavobacteriales bacterium, assembly GCA_016787985.1. Classification (GTDB taxonomy): domain Bacteria; phylum Bacteroidota; class Bacteroidia; order Flavobacteriales_F; family PHOS-HE28; genus PHOS-HE28. The sequence continues at coordinate 4,914 of JAEUTC010000002.1, forward strand.
GGCCGGATCCTTTTCCGCCGTAGCGCTCAACAATGCCGCCAGCAAATACACCTCGTTGATCCCATGCTTGTCGATCACCCGTTCGATGCCTCGGCGGTCCATGGCGTCGACCATGGCAAAGGGTCCGGACCCCTTGATCTGGGGTTCCTTGATGTCGCTGGCGACCACGTTCTCTTGACCGAATCGGGCGCGTAGGCCTTCAACGAGTTCGGTGCCGATCTGGCCGGAGGAGCCGATAACGAGTATCTTCTTTTGGTGCATGCGGGGCAAAGTTGGTGCAAAACAACCGCACTCAAAATGGCCCGTCCATGACGTAGGATCCTCCAAGAAGGACCTTCATTCCCGTTGCACGAAGGCTCACTCCTTCTCGAAGGAGGTCAGGAACCTTAGCATGTTCCTTTCTTCACGCGCAGTATAGAATGGGGCGGGCGTGGCAGCGTTCATGACCACCATGCGCGAACCCATCGTGTGCAGGACGACACCGAGACGGATGTCATCCGCATTGTCGAACCAACCGGCGCGCACGGATGCATCCGCACTCCAAAGATCCGGAGCATCGGCCAGTCGAGTACCATTGACGCGTTCGACGATCAGTGGCCAGATAGAATCAAGGGCCGCGGATCCTTCCAGTCCAGCAAAACGCTTGGGTAATTCGAACCAAGAGGCGGCGTACGTGATACCGCTATCGGCGAGGATATTGATGTGGGATGCGATGGTATCGGAACCGAGGTACAATGTGCCATTCTGCGCACCACTCTCCTGAGGCATCCGCACGGAAAAGCCACCATCATCCACGGCAAGCGACCGCGGCCACTCTTGAGAGGCATCGGAGCACCCCCAAAGAAGAATGACCAAAAGAAGAAATGGCTTAGGCCAATTCAAGGACGAAGAACACATGTTGTACAAGGAAGAAAAGTGCGGTGATGAATGAAATGGCCTGCAAGATCCCAGCGGCTCGGCCGACCTTGGAATGCCCCCAAGCGCCGAAGCTCAAAACGACACCGATGGCTGCCGTGACCGCCAATGCCACGACAGCGCGTGCCGCAGAGTTGACCACGCAAACACAGGAGTCCACATAGGCTTGATGGGTCGATGCGATGGCGATAAGCAAAGCGCCGAGCATCACAGTGGCTAGGGCGGCCAACAAAGAAGAGTGGTCCTTCATGGGGTGCGTAAAAATCAAATGGGGAACCTCCAAACGGAGGCTCCCCATTCAAACATCGGTCAAGACTAGCCCTTGTCGCAGGTGCAGGAACCACCAACGAGGGTAGCAGCAGCGGAGCAAGCAGCTTCGTAATCTTCAACCTCGCTCTTCTTACCGCAAACTTCTGGGTAAGTGTAGGTGGTGGAAGCACCAGCCAGCGTGTAGGTGTATTTGCAGGTGCTGCACTTCTTGCAAGAAGGCAGAGCGACCATGAAGGCGGCCGCAGCCAGAACAACAAGGAACTTTTTCATTTCGAAATGGAAGGTTGGTTTGAGGTGTGCGAAAATAGGGTGATCCCTGAAAATAGCAAGTCCTTCTCCGGAAAAAACACGGTGAACACCGTAGATGGCTCAGGAACGAAGATCATGTAGGGAATTGGCTACCCGACAGAACAAGCCCACTATTTAGAGTTGATTATCAGACACTTGATCAACAACGAAGGGTCTCCGATCCCCTGACACCCGGAAATGGCCTTGTCGCCCGTCTTGTACCTTCGCGGCACATGGATCTGCACCGCCTCCGTAACCTCCGCAGTCCGGAAGAGCTCCGCGCCCGCTTGGACGGCGAGCGACAACGCCGTACCACCCTCTCGTTCTATCGCTATGTGCGCCTGAAGGACGTGGAAACCCTTCGCCACACCCTGTACCAGGAATGGGAGGCCTTGGGTGTTCTGGGCCGCATCTATCTCTCACAGGAGGGCATCAACGCGCAAGTGAGCTTGCCCACGGCGAACCTCAAGGCTTTCCGCGCGAACCTCAACAGTCGCGAAGCCTTCAAAGAAGTGCCTTGGAAGATCGCCGTGGAGGATGATGGCAAGAGCTTCCTGAAACTCATCATCAAGGTGAAGAAGAAGATCGTGGCCGATGGACTGGCCGATGATGCCTTCGACGTGACCAACGTGGGCGAGCACCTTGATGCGAAGACCTTCAACCGGAAGATGGAGGAAGGCGCCGTGGTGATCGACATGCGCAACAACTACGAGTGCCTGATCGGGCATTTCGAGGGCGCCTACCTGCCCAAGGCCGACAACTTCCGCGGTGCGATCGAGGAAGTGGTGGAGGCGTTCAAGGAGAACAAGGGTGCCGAAGTGCTGATGTATTGCACCGGCGGCATCCGCTGCGAGAAAGCCAGCGCCTTCCTCAAGCACCAAGGCTTCACCAACGTGAGCCAGCTCCACGGGGGCATCATCGACTACGCGCGGCAGCTGAAGGCCGAGGGCTTGAAGAGCAAATACCTCGGTCAGAACTTCGTGTTCGACGAGCGGCTGGCCGAGCGTATCACCGACGATGTGGTGAGCACCTGTATGCAGTGTGGCACCAAAAGCGACCGCATCACCAATTGCCACGAGGCCACCTGCAACATGCTGCTAGTGCAGTGCGAGGCCTGTGCTACCAAGTACGCCGACTGCTGTTCCCCCAGCTGCAGCGAGATCCATCAGTTGCCGATAGAAGCACAACGCGCCTGGCGCAAAGGCCGCAGTACCCGCAGCACCAAGACCAAGGCCGTGAACGATCCGGCAGGTTTACGCCAACGTATCCGTGAAGAAGAAGAGCTACTCGCGCTGAACGGTACGCTTCACCCGGAACTGACCACGCTCATCCCCTGATCCATTACGGGCGCGAAATTTTGCGTCCCAACCAAACCCGAACACAGCGAACAAGGATCCATCAGCGTTCATCATACCGATCCGCGCCATCTGCGTTCCATTCTTAGCCCATGCCCATCTACCATACCCTCGGCAAGATCCCCCACAAGCGGCACACCATCTTCAAGAATGGCAAGGACCGCTACTACTACGAGCAGCTCTTCGGCACCATCGGCTTCGATGGCATGAGCACCCTGAGCTACCACGTGCACCGTCCCACCATGGTGAAGGAGCTGCGCAAGCCCAAGGACGTCACCCCGAAGATCGCCATCGAGAAGAACATGCGCTCGCTGCGGCTGCACGGCTTCCAGACCAAGCCGGAGAAGGACCACCTCGCCGCCCGCAAGACCATCCTGGTGAACAGCGATGTGGCCATCGTGCTCGCCGCGCCCCAGGCCAAGAGCGTGGACTACTTCTACAAGAACGCCGACTGCGATGAGATGATCTTCGTCCACAAAGGCAGCGGCACCCTGCGCACCTTCCTGGGCAACATCGACTTCAAGTACGGCGACTACCTGATGATCCCCCGCGGGATGATCTACACCATGGAGTTCAAGGATGCGGACAACCGCCTCTTCATCGTGGAGAGCCACCGGCCGATGTACACGCCCAAGCGCTACCGCAACTACTTCGGTCAGTTGCTGGAGCATTCCCCCTTCTGCGAGCGCGACATCCGCCGCCCCAAGAAGCTGGAAACGCACGACGAGAAGGGCAGCTTCACGATCAAAGTGAAGAAGCAGAACATGCTGCACGAGCTGGTGTACGCCAGCCACCCCTTCGATGTGGTGGGCTGGGACGGCTACAACTACCCCTACGCGTTCAGCATCCACGATTTCGAACCGATCACCGGCCGCGTGCACCTGCCGCCGCCGATCCACCAGACCTTCGAGACCGACGCCTTCGTGGTGTGCAGCTTCGTGCCGCGCCTCTACGACTACCACCCGCAGGCCATCCCCGCGCCCTACAACCACAGCAACATCGACAGCGATGAGGTGCTGTACTACGTGGACGGCGACTTCATGAGCCGCAACGACATCGGCCCGGGCCACATCAGCCTGCACCCCGCCGGCATCCCCCACGGCCCGCACCCCGGCGCCATGGAGCGCAGCATCGGCAAGAAGCAGACGGACGAGCTCGCCGTGATGGTGGACACCTTCAAGCCGCTCATGGTCACCGAGGAGTGCTTGAAGATCGACGACGGGAAGTATTGGAAGAGTTGGGTGGAGTGATGTGAGCAGTCATGCGCCGTTGGCTGATCGCTCTCGTTGCACTAGTCGTTGGCGTTGTTCTGTTCTTTCAGGTGAATCGGCGTTACAAGATGATCGATATGTCATCCTTGGACGTAAGCGTTTCACCTGGACTGGAGCTCGATTCCGTTCAAATACGGCGCGGGTTCTATTCGATCGATCGCACCAACGATGGCGAACTATTCAGTGGCGCAGTGAACGACCGAGTAGTCTTCGATGGGCATCAAGTTGGTCTTCTTAGAACCGATTATGGTGAGAATGATTTCTTGATCATCTACGGGCAACGCAATTATTTCCAGTTCCGCCACTTCTTGACGAACTCGAACCATCAGCACGACTACCAAATCCGATTGGAGCAGCGGGCAGATTCTATCGTCGTGTCGGCCACAATTGATGGGCCGGAGTCAATGCGCTTTAGCCGGCCAATGAGCGCCGTCACCGCAGCAGGTCACCTCAAGTGCAACGTTCCAACCGACAGCTCTAAGGTCATCTACAATATGCTGGAACTCGAGTGAGGATTGGCTATCCGCAGTAGTCCTCCCGCTTCGCAGGGCCTCGCGGTGCGGGCTACTTGCTACTATCCCTTACGCGGTAAAAGCGAACCAAGGGTGCCAAGGTTTCTTGAAGAGGCGCTAACATTACAATCGCACACGACCCTTCCATGGCGAAAACAT
>JAEUTC010000085.1 GCA_016787985.1 Flavobacteriales bacterium
GCACTGATGAACAAGGAAGCGCCACCCGTTCGGATGATCACCTCGCCGTTCCGTCCATCACTCCACTTCCACGGATCTAGCGTTGTCCTGCATCACGCGGTCGAAGAAGAGATTATCCCGATCAAGCACGGCTTGTAGCGGCTTTTCCGGGACGATGAACGTGATGCGGTTGGTTCCAGACTTCAACCGAAGACGTTGTTGCACCAGAGGGACATCGTTCTTTGACTTGTCCGCTTTCGCGCCGAACTTCGGAACACGCGTGATGCTGACATCCATCCAGTCGTTCATTGGCGCAGGGGTCTCACGGCCCAGGGAGTCCGCGTAATTCTTCTCGCCGAAGACCTCCACGGTCACCTCGTACGTGCTGTCCGGTAGCATGCGGGCGGTGGCCTTATCCACACGGTTGTTGTAGAGTGTGATCCGTTTGAACCCATCGATCAGCAGGTACTCCAAGCTGTCCGGGACCACCTGTTCCAGTTCGCGGTACATGTCCAATGCCGTGGGGTAGGGCGGTTCAGCGTAGGCGAAGGTGTCCACCAGGTTGCGGAAGGCGGTGTTCAGGCTGTCCTCACCCACGAAGTCGCGCAGGCAATACAGCACCACACTGCCTTTGTTGTAATGGATGTATCCTTGGTTCTCCACTTCCAGCAACGGCACTTCCTTCAGGTCCTCGCTGCCACGCGAACGCTGGTAGCGGTCGCTTTCGAGCTTCAGGAACTTACGCATCTGGTCGCGGCCATACTCTTCCTCCATCACCATCAACGCGCTGTATTGCGACATGGTCTCGCTGAGCAGCGTACTGCCTTGCATGTCGGCGCCCATCACCTGGTGCGCCCACCACTGGTGCCCCATCTCGTGTGCCACCACATAGAACACCATGTCGATGTCGGTGGTGTCGCTCAGGTCTGCGATGAAGCCGATGGCTTCGCTGTAGGGCATGGTGCCCGGGAAGGCTTGTGCGAAGCTCTGGTAGCGCGGGAATTCGATGATGCGAGCCTGCTTGTGCCGGTACGGTCCGAAGTTCTTGGAGTAGTAGGACAGTGACTTGCGGATGCTGTTCGCCATACGAGGCACGTTCTCCGCGTGCGTGGGGTGGTAGTAAACCTCCACGTCCACATCGTTCCATTTCTCGCGATGCACTTCATACCGTGCGCTCATGAACGAATAGAAGTTCATGCTCGGATGGTCCACTACATACTCGAAATACCGTTTGCCATTCTCGGTCCATTCGCGCTTCAAGCTTCCAGGAGCGATGGCGATCTGGTCCGGTGTGGTGCTGATGATGGTGCGCACGTTCACCCAATCGCTATTGGGCATCAGGTACTGTTGCATGCGCGCCAGACTGTCGCTGGTGAGGCGTGGCATGCGCTCCTTGGGCGGCAGATCATGGTCCTTGCGGTCGTTCTTGTCCTGCAGTTCCCCATCGGTCGTGTATCCGATCAAGGGGATGAGGTCCATGTTGTTGAAGAAGGTGCCGTTGTGGTTCAGCTGCATGGCCGATACGTTGTTCTCGAAGCCCTTCTCCTCGTGTGTGGAGGTCACGGTGAAGCGCAGTTCCTCGCCGGGTAACAAGGGCTTGGCCAACTTGTAGATGCGGTAGTCCACCCGTTCGTCGTTCACCACCAGCTGGGTACCGGGTATGCTAACCTCCTGTTCGATACCGCCGCCGCCCATGTTCAAGTGGAGGGAATCGATCGGTACGCGCGACTTGTTCCGCACAGTGACCTCCGCCACACTTCGCAACGAGCGTTCAGCGGGGACCAGGTCGATGGTGAAGCGGATGTCGGTGTAGTGGGGCTGGGGGATGCCTTCGTACTTCTTGTAGGTCCTTTCATAGTACACACGGTCCTCCTCCAACTGGTCTTCGCCGACCACCTCGTTCAGGACCTTGGTATTGTAGTAGTTCCACGCACCGAGACCGATCCAGGCGGCCAAGGCGGGCAGGATCAACCAGCGGTGCTGCTTGGCGCGGACCGATGCAAGCCGGTTGCGCCAGCCCCACGAGGTCTCGCGGCCGCGCACCCAGAAGAACAGGGCCACTGCCATCAATACCACACCGAAGGCCCCCCAGTAGGCCTTGAACCAGTACCAAGCCCGCAGCGAGGTGCCATACGTGTTCATGTCCGAGTAGGGGTCGCTGGGGGCCGAGTTGAAATTGGCCAAGCGGGTGCTCACATCCAACGCGTTCAATAGGATGCCGTTGCCGATGAGGAAGACGATGAACACCGCATAACCCACATACTTGTTGTTCACCAGCACATGGATCAAGAAGGCGAGCGCGGCCATCACCGCCAGGCCCACCAGGTTGGGCAGGATGTAGTTGCCCAGGTAAACCCCCGGTTCCAAGTGGGTGTATCCGTTCAGCAGTTGGAAGATCATTCCGCCAAGTGAGGTGATGGCCAGGAGCACCACGAGCATGAGCATGAGCGCGGTGTACTTACCGAGCAGACCTATGCCCAGTGGAATGGGTGTGGCGTCGTGTACCTCGTCGAATTTGGGTTCGCGCTCCTTCCACACGAGCAGACCACTGTAGAACGTGATGAGGATCATGAGGAAGAGCGAGAACGAGCCCTCGGTCACTTCGTTGACATGGTAGGTCACCGGGTGAATGGTGTTCTCGTAGAGCGAAGTCGAGAATGAGAGGCCCAGGAACATGTTCAACAAGCCGATGCCGGTGACGAGCAGGAAGGCCGTGCCGCGCAGCATGCCGGTGAGGTCGTTCCAAACGATGCGGCGCAATTGGCGGATGCGTGCGCTCGTACCATGTTCGCGCTGTACCACGGGCACTGGGGCCGAAGCAGCGCGCAAGGCGGCGATGTCCGCAGTGGCAGCGAGGGGCTTGGCCTTGGTGGCGCGGTCGGTGAAGCTGAAGCGCCAATAACTCAACAGGAAGACGCCCGCAGCGATGGTCACCCAGAGGATGCGGTTCCAGAGGAACACACCGTTCATCGGCAGCAGCAAGGTGTTCTTGTCGTCCACCGTCCAATAGCGCGAGACCAGTTCGAAGGCCGTTCCGGCGAAGGGGTCGAGCATCGCCGCGAGTGTTTGGTTCTCCATTTCACCCATGAACGTTTCGGCCACGCCATTGCCCACCATGATCACGATGGCCGTGATGAAGGCCGCCGCCGTACTGCGCACCAGAACGGCCACCCCGAAGATGATGGCGGCCGAGAAGAGGATGTTGGGCAGGCTGAGGTACAGGTAGGCCTGCGCATGCGCCATCAGGTCATTGGGTCCCAGTCGTTCTTGATCGACCCAAGGCATCAGGCTGCCGAGCAACATGCCCAGCGATATGCCCAGCAGCGGCAGGGTGGCCACGAAGGTGCTGCCCAGGAAGCGGCTCAGCAGGTACTGCCCTTTCTTCAAGGGCGTGCTGAACATGATCTGCTGGGTGTTGTTCGTGAAGTCGCGGATGGCGCTGGCGTTCACGAAGGCCGTCACCATCAACAGTCCCAGGAAACCAAGGCCAGCGTAGTACTGGAACACCATGTACGGTGCGTTCAACTTCACGTTCGCCAGTTGTCCGCCTACCACCAGCTTATCCCACGTCACCAGGCCGAAGCCCATGAGCGCGAACAGCAGTAGGAAAATATACACCATGGGCTGCCGGAGCCAATGGCGCACTTCAATGAGGGTGAGCCTCCAGGTCATGCGGCTACGGTTTTGGCGGTCCCGTTGATGTGGCTGAAGAACACATCCTCCAAGGTGGGCTCCACGGCGGAGAATCCATCATCCGGCCGGACCTCATCGTACACGTGGATCACTGGCCGGCCTGCGATGAGCTTATTGCTGATCACCCTGTGCTGGGCCAGTTGACCCTCCAGTTCGCTTTTGGCGATGCTCTTCTCCCAGATACGGCCTTTCACTTCCTTCAGTGAATCGTTGGGTGCGCCGGCGAAGAGGAGCTGACCCTTGTTGATGATGGCCATGTTGCGGCAGAGCTCCTGTACGTCCTGCACGATGTGGGTGCTCAGGATCACCACCACGTTCTCGCCGATCTCGGTGAGCAGGTTGTAGAAGCGGTTGCGCTCGCCGGGGTCAAGGCCGGCCGTGGGTTCGTCCACGATGATGAGCTTGGGTTCACCGATGAGCGATTGGGCGATGCCGAAGCGTTGCTTCATCCCCCCGCTGAAG
>JAEUTC010000095.1 GCA_016787985.1 Flavobacteriales bacterium
CGGCTGGAACGATCGCTGTAACCGCATTCGATGGCTGTGTGAATACGCCTACCCAGACCTTAGACGTCTCTCTTTCAAGCACCGTGGACATCGTAACCGCCATAACCGGACCACAACAACCCTGTACGGGAGCACCACAGACCTATGCGGTCGCTGAGGATCCCTTGGTGGACTCCTACGAATGGACCTTGCCGAACGGTTGGTCAGGTTCCAGCACCACCGCAACCATTGAAGTCATCCCCGGGATCCTCCCTGGCGCCATCCGCGTGAGTGGCGTGAACCAATGTGGCGCAGGTGGACAGGTCTCTCGCGACCTCTCCGTTCGATTGCTCCCGATCACACTATCCTTCTTGAGCGGAGAGGACAATGTCTGCATCGGCGAAGCTGAAGTCTACACCACGCAGAACATCCCCTCGTTGGACTACCTGTGGGAAATGACTGGAGCCACGGTCTCTAGCATCCCTACTGGTGGAAATAATGTGGTGGTGACATGGGCACAGGCCGGGGAGCGAACGATCTCCGTTTCGGGGGTCAACATATGCGGAACCGGAGAGCCCCGTGTACTGAACGTGCTGGTGGAAGACTGCGTATTCATCGACGAATTGGTGGCTAATGGTGCCGTCAAGGTGTTCCCCAACCCTGCAGTGGAGGACATCACATTGGAATGGAAGGCGGAACTCGGAACGCATCGAGTGGACGTCTTCGATGCCACAGGCCGTCAGGTTATTTCCGTGCAGCCCAACGACCGTGAACACGTCCGCATCAATACCTCTTCGTTGGGCGCAGGACACTACCAGGCCATTTTGATAACGGGATCCGGACCGCGTGCCGTGCCGTTCATGAAGCTCTGATCCGTTCGTGCAGAGCGCGACCCTTAAGCCGGAATAGGACGTCCCGCGAAATGGCGGGCATGACCAGCGCTGGTGACAGAATGGATCCGTGGCCGAGTTGAACCCGATCAAGCGGGCGGCTCAAAAGACTTTCAACACCACAAGGCTGCGGCCTTGGACCTGCACTGTCGATCCCACTACATGATCCTTCAATGCCTGTCCCATAGGCGAAGCCAAGGATACGGCGTAGCACACCTCTCCATCCACATCCAACGCACCCCAACCGATGCCGATGAGATAAGTGCCCTGGTCGGTGACCACCAAGCTACCAAGCCCGATACGCTCCGGTAGCTCATCGAGTGGCAACTGCTTGAGTTCTTGGCGCTGTTGAAGCAACTTGGCGCGCTGTGCCTCCAATTTATCCAGTTCCTGCTGCACCATGGCGCGACCGACCTCATGCTTATCGCCAGCACTGCTCTTGGTGTCACTGGCTAAGGCCCCACGTGTGCTTACGATCGCTTCGTTACACGCGTCGATCCTTGCGTTGAGCAATTCACTCAAATGGTGCACGACGGCATGCTTCTGCACAGGCATGTCCCGAATATCGTGGATCATCAGCGCTCATCCCTGCACGCCGTGGCCCAGGTCATGCAACCGCCGCACGTGCGACCGGATGGCGCTGCGCGTGGTGGGCTTCACATTGTATGGCAGGCCGTATTCCGCGGCCACCCGCTGAACGATGGGTGCGATGGCCGGGTAGTGGACGTGGCTGATGTACGGGAAGAGGTGGTGCTCGATCTGGTAATTCAAGCCTCCGGTGTACCAGGTGATGAATCGATGGTCCGGTGCGAAATCGGCCGTGGTGAGCAATTCGTGCACGGCCCATTCCGTGGGAATGATACCATTCGCATCCGGAAGCGGCTGGGCGGTCCCCTCCACCACGTGAGCCAATTGGAACACGGTGCCCAGTATCACCCCACAGGTGAAGTGCATGAGCACGAAGCCGAGGAGAACTTGCCACCAGAGCAGAGGTGTAAGCCACAACGGCAAGCCGATGAACATGATCAAATGAGCCGCCTTCACCCCTACCATGGCCACGAACGCCATCGGATAGTTGTATGCCCCCTTGCGCGGATCGTGGTTTCGGCGCGCCTTTTCCAACGAGAAGAAGTCATTGCCCAGCTTCACCAAGGTGAGCAGGCCGTAGAAGAAGAAGGCGTACACGTGCTGGAGCTTGTGCACCTTCCAAAGTGGAGCATGTTCGCTGAAGCGCAACACATCGGGTGGGTCGATGTCCTGGTCCACTTCGTCCACGTTGGTGTGGGTGTGGTGGGCTCCGTTGTGCTGCAGCTTCCAGGTATAGGCATCGCTGCCGAGCAGGTACATGGTGCCGCCCAGCAGGTCGTTCACCCACTTGTGGTTGCTGGTGGCGCCGTGTAGCGCGTCGTGCATCACGCCCATACCCACGCCGGCCATACCCACGCCCATGGCGAAATACAACAGGATCGCCATCCACACAGGTGGTGCCGTCGCGAGCAACACCACCAATGGCGCCAGGAACAAGGTGAGCATGATCACGGTCTTGGTCACCGCTTGGTCCCCGGCCTTCCAAGAGAGGCCCTGGCGTTGGAAATGATCGTGCACCTGCGCGCGTACGGCTCCTGCGAAGGGTTTGGTCTGTGGGTCGTTACCGATGTAGCGTGGAATGGGTACGGGCATTGGGGTGAGGCTCGACCCGCCGGTCGGTGGTTGATGCGGCGAGCGGAGATGCTCCCGGGATCGGTAGAGAGGGCGACAGAACCCGCGCTGGACGGGACCGGTGGCGCATGACTACGATCTGCGCCGATACGGACTAGCACGGTCCGTATCGGTCGAAAGGTACGCTCTGGGTCGTGCCAGCCGAAGTTTATTTCCAAGGAAAGGCCGTATGGTCGACAGGAAGGGCCTACCTTGTACCCATCAATGCCCCGGCGCGTTTGTCGGGGATACACCCGTGGAGGCCTTTTGGTCGACACACAATACAAGCAGTATGGCAAGTGGAGTAGTCAAGTTCTTCAACACGGAGAAGGGTTTCGGTTTCATCACCCCCGATGGTGGTGGCAAGGACGTCTTCGTGCACAAGACCGGCACGCGTGAGTTCCTCAATGAGGGCGACCACGTGAATTTCGAAGTCGAGCAAAGCCCGAAAGGTGCCAACGCCGTGAACGTGACCAAGGCCTGATCAGGTCTGACCAACAAAAGTGAGCCCCGGCCTAGGCCGGGGCTCTTTTTTTCTTGGTCCTGAAGATCCGCCTCTAGTTCTTCATGAACCGTGAACGGACGATACCGCCATCCACGGTAATGGCCTGGAGGTGATAATTCCCTGCGGGCAGAGCGCTCACATCCAGCACAGTTGGCGCTGTAGTGATGCCTTGGGTCAACAACAACCTGCCATCCGCGCTCCAGACCTCGGCCCGAAGCAAGGTTCCACCATTTTGCTCGATCCAGATCCGATCATTCGTCGGGTTCGGGTAAATGGCGAGTTCATCGATGGCCTTGGACACCACGTTGGTGGTGTTCGTGAACGCCAACGCGTCAATGCTCAGTTGTGTGCCACCGGCGGTCGGTGAACCCACACTGCTCAGGAGCGTCACGTTCGCGCTATCAGGCGTTTCACTGGACGTGTACTCGATGGGTATCTCGAAACCGGTCCAAGTAGTCGTGGCTTCACTCAACGCGAGAAATCCAGCGCCGATATCGACCCGTTCGCCCGCACCAGCATCCCAGCGCCAGAAAGTCACCGCCACGGTACCGAGATCCTCCCCTTCCGGAATGAACTTGAATTGGCCGGTAAGCGCCGTAGGACGACCGGTGTATGCGAAGCCTTCTGTCTCCGATCCGAGGTCACCAACAAAAGCGACAGAGGGAATAATGCCCAATCCGGGCACTTCCTGGGTGGTCAGCGCGATACCATAGGTACCCACGGCTCCTGGAGTTTGTTCAGCGAAGGAGAGACCGAGCAGACCACCAAGCGCGTTGACGGTCGTCCAACCGGTTGGCTCCAAGATGCCAGAATCCTCCGTCCAGTTCTCAAACCCACCATTGGGTATTTGTGCTTGTACGGTGAGCGGTAGTACCAGCAGGGGAAGTATGCGTAGTGTTCGTTCCATTGTTCGGGTTCGTGAGATGTTTCTTTGGTCTGTGCGCTAAAGACGGGGAACAGCGCACAAAGTTACAGTGATGTCCAAGTCGCTACAGGCTGGGAACAGCTCGGCCGGAGTGCAGTCCATCCCATATACTGAGCGACCCACTACACGAGGTGTTCGGCTACCTCGCGCTGCACATCAAGACCACCATTCACATGGTACCATCGGTGAAGCGCTTCCGCCAAGGCGTCCTTCGAGAGCTGTTCATCGGACGGCTTCGTCTTGTTGGCCATCACCAGCTCGTGGGCTGCTATCGGACGTGGTCCCCACATGAACAGCACCTCTTCAGTGGTGGGATCGAACGCGATCAGTTTCGGGATGCTACGCGCACCGTTGGTGAGGAACCGATCGATAAGGCTGGTATCCTGGTCGCGCAGGGCGATACGCAGCTCAACGGATGGTGCCGTTTCGGCCAAGCGCTGTAGCACAGGTAGATTCTGCGCACTATCGCCACACCAAGGCTCGGTGATCACCAGCCACGTCTGCGGGGCCAACCCTTCGAGCGCGGTCTGCACTTCGGGTAGGACCTTCAAGGTCTTCTCGATGCGGCGTGTGCGCGCTAGGTTCAATTTGGTGTAGTCGGCACCATATCCACCACCGGGCGGGCCATACGGTTCCCCACTGGCGACGATGCGTTCGAAGAGCGTACGGTACTCTTGCGGGCTAAGGGCCGCGCGTGCGGCGGCATTCAGGGAGAAGCTGCTCACTTGGTCTGAGCCGCGGTGGCTTGGGCGGCTTCGATGCTATCCTGCCGGGCTTGGAACATCTCTATCAGTTGTTCGTCCGTGTATTGCAGGTTCTTGATCATCTGCTGTGCGTCCTTCGCGAACGGGTGGCTCGGGTAGGCTTCGATCACGGCCCGGTAGGCCATCTCCGCCTCGCCTTTGTTGCCCAGTTCACTGTCAATGGTGAAGGCCTTGAGGTAGAGCACATCGGGTAAGCGCTTCCAACTGGGGAAGTCGCGTGCGATACGGTCATACAGCTTCACGCTCTGCTCTCCATCGTGCATGGACTTGGCCACGTTAGCCGCCCGAAAGAGGTACTCGGCCGAAACCGTATCGTAGGGGTTCGCCGTAGCGTAGGCCTTGTACACGTCGATCAGGGCGCGAGCCTTGCGCTCATCGAAGCTCAAGGTCTGGAAAACGGAGTCTTCCATGGCGCGGATGCGCGCTTGGGCATCGGCGGGAGTCTCCTCCTTGGCACCGCCACAGCTCAAGATCAGTGCGGCGCTCGCGAACAAGAACAGGTATTTCATCGGCTGGTTCATTTCACCGGGTGGAACCGCATCTTGTACTTGGCATCGGTGCGGCCGTGGGCGATATCGCGCAGCTTGCCGTTCAACAGCCGCTTGCGCAAGGGCGATAGGTGATCGATGAAGAGCACACCATCCAGGTGATCATGTTCATGCTGGATCACGCGGGCGGCGAAACCCTCGAACTCCTCCTCGTGCTCCACGAAGTTCTCGTCCTGGTATTGCAGCACCACCTTGGGCTGGCGTTGCACTTCTTCACGGATGTTGGGGATGCTCAAGCAACCTTCCTCAAAACCCCACTCCTCTCCGTCCTCTTCCACGATGTACGGGTTGATGAAGACCTTTTTCAGGCGGGGCTCCTCGTCAGCGTCCTCCGGGGCCTTTTCGGCGTTGGGATCATCACTGTCGGCGCCGGAATGGGTGTCCACGATGAACAGCCGGATGCTCTGCCCGATCTGCGGAGCGGCCAGACCTACGCCGTTGGCGGCGTACATGGTCTCGAACATATCGGCGATCAGCTCGGTCAGTCCCGGATGGCCGGGTTCGATGTCTTGGGCGACCCGCTTAAGGACCGGATCGCCATAGGCGCGGATGGGAAGTATCATGCTACGGGCTGCGAAGTTAAGGGCCAAGCATCACTACCGCTTGGGACCGCTCTCCAACCAACCTTGCAGGATGATCGTGGCGCTGATCCGATCCAATTGCCCCTTATCCCGCCGCGCCATGCGGCCTTTGCCGCTCGCGAGCAAGGTCTGCTGGGCCATGCTGCTGGTGAAGCGCTCATCCACCGTTTCCACCCAACAGTGGGGGAAGGTCTTCTTCAACACCTCGAGTAGGGCTTGCACATTGGTAGCGATCTCCATGGGCTTTCCGTCCAGGTACTTGGGCAACCCCACCACGAAGCCGTCCACCTGCTCCTTCGCGAGGTAAGTCCGCAAGTGGTCCAATAACTCCTCCGACGGCACCGTAGCGAGCGCCGTGGCGATGATGCGCAACGGATCCGTAACGGCTAGCCCGGTCCGCTTTAGTCCGAAGTCGATGGCGATGACGCGTGGCATCCGGGCGAATTCGACCGCAGGATAAGCAGTTTCCGCAGAAGGCAGGTTGACCACAGCTGGAGCCCGCGCACGCCGATCAGTGGAAGTTCCGCCCAGAACATGCCGTTTCCCCGTTCCTGAGCACCTTTGCAGTTCCCCCGAACCCTACTGCGGGAGGAAGAACGATGCGGCAAGAGATCGAACAGGCGTGGGAAGACCGCAGCCTGCTGAAGGAAAGTCGAGTGGTACATGCCATCGAGCATACCATCGAACTATTGGACAAAGGCGAGCTACGCGTGGCCGATCCACCGGTGAACGGCGCAGGCTCGTGGACGGTGAACGACTGGGTGAAGAAGGCCGTGATCCTCTACTTCCCCACCCGAGGCATGAGGACGTTGGAGGCCGGTCCGCTGGAATTCCACGACAAGATGGAGTTGAAGCGCGGATATGCTCAGCTCGGGGTGCGCGTGGTACCGCATGCCGTGGCCCGGTACGGTGCATACTTGGCGCCCGGCACCATCCTTATGCCGAGCTATGTGAACATCGGCGCGTACGTGGACGAAGGCACCATGGTGGACACCTGGGCCACGGTGGGCAGCTGCGCACAGATCGGCAAACATGTACACCTTAGCGGTGGCGTAGGCATCGGTGGGGTGCTCGAACCCGTGCAGGCAGCACCGGTGATCATCGAGGATGGCTGCTTCATCGGCTCGCGCGCCATCGTGGTGGAAGGCGTGCGCGTAGGCGCCGAGGCGGTACTGGGTGCCAACGTGGTGCTCACGGCCAGCACCCGCATCATCGACATCACCGGTAGTGCGCCCCAGGAAATGAAAGGCTTCGTGCCGCCGCGCTCCGTGGTGATCCCCGGCACTGTGCCCAAGCGTTTCCCTGCGGGGGAATTCGGTGTGCCCTGCGCGTTGATCATCGGGCAGCGCAAGGAGAGCACCGACAAGAAGACCTCGTTGAACGACGCGTTGCGCGAACACAGCGTGGCCGTCTAGCCCATGGAGATCCTCGTCATCGTCATCCTCACGCTCGTCAATGGGTTCTTCTCGCTGAGCGAGATCGCCTTGGTCAGCGTGAAACCCTCGCGCATCCAAGCCCTCGCGGACAAGGGCAGCAAACGTGCGAAGACCATCCAGAAGCTGCTCGCCAACCCCGAGGGGTTCCTCAGCTCCGTGCAAGTGGGCATCACACTGATCGGCATCGTGAGCGGTGCTTACGGTGGTGCAGCGCTCACGGACGACCTCCAGGCCGTACTGAAGAACTGGCCCAGCATCGCACCGTTCGCGCACAACGTGGCGCTCATCGTGGTCATCGGCGGCATCACCTACTTCACCATCGTGGTGGGCGAATTGGTACCCAAGACGCTCGCCATGAGCGATCCCGAACGCATCGCGCTCTTCAGCGCACCCATCATCCGGGCCTTCACGCTGGCCACCTACCCCATCGTTCAGCTGCTGTCGGTGAGTACCTCGCTGATCATGAAGTTGATCCCCGTGAAGGAGAACGACAGCGATCGGTTGAGCGAAGAAGAACTCCGCGCCATCATCCGCACGGCCAATACGCAAGGTGTGCTCGACCGCCAGGAATCCGAAGCACACCAGAACCTCTTCCGCTTCAGCGAACATGTGGCCAAGACCTTGATGACCCACCGCAGCGAGGTGGAATGGATCGATAGCACAGAGCCGCTGGAGGCCATCATCACCCAGGTGAAGGACAGTTACCGCTCCAAGTATCCGGTCTGTCGCGGTCGCATGGAAGAGATCGAAGGCACCTTGGATGTGCGCGACCTGCTGGAACGCTCCGGCACACCGGGTTTCAATATCGGTGACGTGGTGCGACCGGCGATCATCGTCCCCGAAAGCGCTGGTGCCTTCAACATCCTGAAGCTATTCAAGAAGAACAAGCAGTACATCGCCATCGTGGTGGATGAGCATGGCGGGTTCGAAGGCCTCGTCACGTTGCACGATCTTACGGAAGCCATCGTGGGCGACCTGCCCGAGGAGGATGAGGATGCCGCACCCGAGATCGTGAAACGCGCCGATGGCAGCTACCTCGTCGGCGGACAAGTGCTCATCGGCGACCTCAATGCGCACTTGGGTACCGAAGTGATGGATGAGGAGAGCAC
>JAEUTC010000105.1 GCA_016787985.1 Flavobacteriales bacterium
GAAACTCTCGGTTCAGCAGCAGAAGACCAACGCCGCCATCGCCGAATTGCGCGACCCCACACACCCTGACGACCCCAAGGTGGTGGGTGGGCTTCCCTTCGACGGGCTGAACATCCTGCGGAATCGGGTGACGGACAAACGCATCGACCCCATTGCGGCAGGGCGTGCCTACGGCGCCATGGACCAGCGCTTGTTGGACGAGGTGGGGCGCATCGTGCGCACGGGTCTCGATTCGGAGACACAGTCGTGGATGTACGCGCACCAGCGGCTGTTGAACGCCAAGCAGGCACTGTGCATGGTCCGCGATCGCTTGAGCATCGGGTCGCGCGGGGTGATGAGCGAGAGCGACCAGGGCGAGATCAATGACCTCATCTCGCAATACGAGACCAACTTGTTGCTTTTCGAGCGGGACGCCCAGCCCGTGGTGCTCAGTGCCTATCGCGAACTGTTCCAAGGGCCCGACGTGAATTTCCTGCGCGCGCTGATCGGCACGGTGAAGGAGCGCCGTACGGCCGACCCGTTGGGCATCGCACCACGCCAATGGTGGGAGCTCTCCTTGCAGGCTTTGGAGAAGATGAAGCTGGTGGAGGACAGGTCCCTGGGGGTGATCCAGGACAGCACCGCAGCGAATTCGCGCAGCGCGGAATTCCGCTTGCTGATCGTGCTGGCCGCGCTGATCGGCGTCGTCGGCGCCGTCACCATCATGGGTTTCGTGATCCTGCGCGGCGTACGCAACACGGTGAACGAGGTATCCCAAGCCGCGCGGTCGTTGGCCTTGGGCGATATCAGCGGCAAGGTTCCGGTGAATAGTTCCGACGAGATCGGGCAGATGGCGCTCTCCTTCAACGGCATGATCGACAACATCCGTTCGCAGGCCAGCAGTGCGGAGGCCATCGGCAAAGGGAACTACGACACCCCAGTGGTGGTGCGTGGCAGCCAGGATGTGCTGGGCGTGGCGCTATCCCGCATGCGCGAGAACCTGAAAGCGGCGCGCATCCGCGACAACGAGCAGACGGCTGCGCTGCAGGCCGAGAAACAGAAGCTGGAACAGGCCAACGAACGCATCACCGTACTGATCAAGGAGATGCACCACCGGGTGAAGAACAACCTGCAGGTGATCGCCAGCCTGTTGCGCTTGCAGGCGGGCACCATCGCCGACGAACGGTTGCAGAACGCCTTTGACCAGAGCCAAAGCCGGGTTACCTCGATGGCCTTGATACACGAGAAGCTGTACAAGGGGGATGAACTGGAGAATCTGGACGTGGGCCTCTACATCCACGAACTTTTCTCGGAGCTGGTGCGGGTGAATGACGTGAGCGAACGCATCGCCTATCGCACACACATCGAACAAGGGCTCGCCTTCGACCTCAACACCATGGTACCGCTGGGTCTATTGCTGAACGAACTCATCACCAACTCGTTCAAACACGCCTTCACGGGGCGCGAGAAGGGACAGATCAAGCTCGCCATCACGGATGCGAAGGAAGGCGCGTATGACCTTGTCTATACGGATGATGGTGTGGGCATGCCACTGGCCAAGATGCAACCGGATGGTGCCACGCTGGGCGTTTCCTTGATCGAAAGCCTCGTGGAACAATTGAACGGCCGCATGACGGTGGAAGGAAGCGACAAAGGCACCTACTACCACATCCGGTTCCGCACGCTGGGCGGGAAATAGGAAGGCTTAACCGTTGGCCAGCTCGGCCTCCACCTCTTCGGAGAGTTCCATGTTGTGGTACACGGCGTTCACATCCTCGTCGTCCTCCAGCATGTCCACCAACTTCATCACGTTCTTCGCCGTGTCAAGATCCACCGGAATGGTGGAGAGCGGGAAACGCTTCAGCTCGGCGCTCTTGGCCTCCACGCCGAGTTGCTCCAGCTTTTGGGCAAGGCTACCGAATGAGGTGTAGGGTGCCAGGATCACCAGGCCTTCCTCATCGCGGATCACATCCTCAGCACCAGCGTCGATGCACTCCATTTCGAACTCGTCGGCATCGCGGCCCTTGAGCGCGGCGATCTCGATCACGAACTCGGCCTTGCGCTCGAACACGTGAGCCAAGGAGCCGCTGGTTCCCAAGGTCCCATCGCACTTGCTGAAGAAGCTGCGCACATTGGCCACGGTGCGGGTGGTGTTGTTGGTGGCCGTTTCCACGAAAATGGCCACACCCCCGGGCGCATAGCCCTCATAGGTCACTTCCGCGAAGTCCGCGCCTTCCCCACCGGCCGCCTTCTTGATGGCGCGGTCCACGTTATCCTTCGGCATGTTCATACCCCGGGCGTTCTGGATGGCCATCTTCAGCCGCGAATTGGCGTCGGGGTTGGGGCCACCGGCTTTCACGGCCATGGCGATCTCTTTACCGATGCGGGTGAAGAGCTTGCTCAGCTTGGCGTTGCGTGCGAAGATCTTGTGCTTGCGTTTCTCGAAGATGCGGCCCATGGCGCGAAGGTGCTGGATGAAAGGATGGCAAAAATAGGGGAATGCCGGGATGGCGGGGCGATCTTCGACGCACGAGGCCGCGAGCGAACGTGATCCGTTCGTCGCGGCCCCACGGGTACAACCCCTCGTAGTGCCAGGCTTGTGGCCGCAGCCCTAGTTGAACCCGATGATCGTCAAGCCGATGTTGAGCGGGGTGAGTTCGGGCATCACCTTATCCTGGAATAGCGGGGTGAGCGCGTATTCCGCGAAGAGGTTGAGGCTGCCGTAACCGATGCGCGCCGAGGCGGCCAAGCGATACGGGAGAAGACGATGGTCCCCCTTGTCGATGTCCTTCTCGATACGGCCGTCCATGCGGTACTTCTGTTTGTACATGCTATCGTAGTACCATGTACCGACCACGCCCACCGCG
>JAEUTC010000110.1 GCA_016787985.1 Flavobacteriales bacterium
TTGGCCAGCAAGGTGCCGGTGGTCACCAAGGCGTTCGCCAAGGGCTCGCCTTTCAACACGTGCACCTGCACCGCCATGGGGGGCATGGCGCCGCCCCCCGCTGCTTGCTCTTCACTTCCACCACACGCGGCGAGCAGCAGGGGAGCGGCATATAGGGTCCTCATCATACGCTTCATGCGTGTACACGTTTGTTCGTTACCGGCACGGGGGCATCTTCGGGGCGCAGGTTCTCCACCATCACCATCAGTTGTTCCATGAAGGTGGCGCGCTCGGCCTTCTTCAACCCTACGAGCGCCTCTTCGTTCAATTCCACATAGGCTTTACGGATGGCCTTGACGGTCGGCTTGGCCTTGGTGGTGAGCTTGATCAGGTGTTTGCGACGATCGCCGGCACAATCGCACCGCTCGATGTAGCCGCGCTCGCCGAGATGGTCCAAGGCGCGTGTCATGGCCACCTTGTCCAGGTTGAGGCGGTCGGCCAGTTCCTGCTGGCTGAGCTTGCCCTCCGCCTCCTCGATGGTCAACAGCACATAGAACCAGTGCGTGATGTCCAGGTGCGCCAGCTTCTCCTGCAGCCGGGCGAAATATTGGTGCGCTGCGATGGAGCACCAGTAACCGATGGACGATGTGGGCATGACCGTTGCGTTCGTAATGGTTACAAATGAAACGATTGATCTGTTCACGACGCGGGAAGCGAATGTTAAGAGTTGGGAAATAGGGTACAGGGCTTGGTCCGTCTGCCCGGCCGGGAACCTGCGTGAGGGACATGAGCGGAAAGCCTGCCTACCGCAGGCAGGCCCGGAGCGAGTCCCGGCTCATGGGCCGGGATGAGCGAGGACTTGAAGCGTTGGCCCGACCCGGCTGCACTTGAGCCGGGGCACGCCCAACCACTCATCACACCCCCAACGCCAGCGCACCCGATCCTTCGCTACTGCGATCCGGAGAGGCACCTTGCAGGACCCTTGTTGATCAGATGATCAGAAGATCAGCGAATGAGATGATCCGTCGGACGAAGGCATTCCATTATCTGATCATCTCATTTTCTGATCGCGCACCCCCCATGCTCAAGAACCTCCTCCTCACCGGCTTCCGCAACCTCTGGAAGCAGAAGCTCTACACCCTCATCAACCTGCTGGGCCTGGCCACAGGCATCGCGTGCTTCGTGCTCATCGGGCTCTACGTGCAGTACCAGCGCAGCTTCGATCGGTTCGTGCCGAACACCGACCGCGTGTACCGCGTGGTGGGCGAGATCGAGATGGAGGGCCAGGGCGAGCACAGCAGCAGCATGGTCTTCGGGCTCGGGCCCACGCTGTACAGCGATCATCCGGAACTGATCGAACGCTACTGCCGCTGGTTCGATTTCCAGGATCCGCAGCACACGCTCAAGGTCGGTGATAGTCTCAGCACCGACAAGATGTTCACCGAGAGCGGCCTCTACCTGGTGGACAGTACCGTCTTCGACCTATTCAACTACCCGCTGATCGCCGGCGATCCGAAGACGGCGCTCACCAAGCCCGGCAGCATCGTGCTCTCGCAGGAACTGGCGAAGAAGTACTTCGGCGACACCGATCCCATGGGCCAGATGATGAAGTGGGACAACGCGATGGACGTGCAGGTGACCGGCATCCTGGGTGAGATCCCGCGCAACTCCCACATCCGATTCGAAGGACTGGTCTCGTTCTACACCATCACGCAGTTCTGGAAGAACATCGAGCGCAACAATTGGGTGTGGAACCCTTGCTGGACCTACGTGCGGCTGAAGGAGGGCATCACGAAAGCCGAGGTGGACCGGGTGTTCCCGGACTTTATCCAGAAGTACTACCCCGACTTCCTCAAGAACCAGATCGGTCACGAGTTGCAGCCGCTCGCCGACATCCACCTGACCAGCAAACTCGATTTCGAGATGCGGCAGAACGGCGACAAAGGCAGTGTGAACATCCTGTGGGCGATCGGCTTCTTCATCATCGTGCTGGCGGGCGTCAACTTCATGAACCTGGCCACGGCGCGCAGTGCGTACCGCGCGCGGGAAGTGGGCGTGCGCAAGGCGGCCGGCGCGGCGCGCGGTCAGCTGATCACGCAATTCCTGCTGGAGAGCGTGCTGATGAGTTTGATCGCGGCTGTGCTCGCCTTGTTGCTGATCAAGTTGCTGATGCCTGCGTTCAACTCGCTCGCGGGCGAGACCATTCCGCTACCGTCGATGCTGGTGCCCGGCGTACTGGGCATCGCGGTGTTGCTCGGTCTGCTCAGCGGCATCTACCCGGCCTTCTTCCTGAGCAATTTCCAACCGGCGGTAGTGCTCAAGGGCAACAGCGGCGGCACTTCGCGCGGGCAGGCCTTGCGCAAGGCATTGGTGGTGGTGCAGTTCGCCATCGCGCTGGTGCTCATCATCGGTACCGTCTTCGTGAAACGCCAGCACGATCACCTGCGCAGCGTGGACCTCGGCTTCAACAAGGAGCAGGTGATCCTGATCCCCGTGCGCGCGCCGATGAGCGACGTGTACCTGGCGGTGTACCCCGAGCTGAAGAAGATCAGCGGTGTGAAGGCGGTGAGCTGGGCCAACGACATCATCGGCAAAAAGCACAACACGCACGAGTTCAACTGGGGCACCATGGAACAGGGCAAGTGGACCTACCTGCCCTGCCTCTATGTGAACCCCGAATTCCAACAGGCCATGGACATCGAGCTCCTGGCCGGCCGCTGGTTCTCGCGCGAGTTCCCCGGTGATGATTCGCTGAGCGTGATCGTCAACGAAACGTTCGCGCGCCAGACCCATCCCGACGATCCCACCAAGGCGATCGGTGATCGGATGGACACGCCGCACGGCGAAGAACGCATCATCGCCGTCACTAAGGACTTCGCGTTCGACCCGCTCTTCAAAGCCGTGCAACCCTTCGTGTTCGACATGACCACCGACATCGGCCAGTGGCTGCGCTACATCTACATCCGCACCGAAGGTGGCGATCCCACACCGGTGATCGAGGCCGCACGCAAAGAATGGAACAGTCGCACCACGCAGTTCCCCTTCGAGTACCAGTTCCTCGATGACCAGCTGGACATGCAGTACGAAGCGCAAGGCCGCCTCGCGTCACTGGTCGGCATCTTCTCGCTGCTTGCGGTGTTCATCGCCTGCCTCGGCCTCTTCGCGCTCGCCAGTTGGACCGCCGAGAAGCGCACACGCGAGATCGGCATCCGCAAGGTGATGGGCGCCGATACGCTGCGCATCACCTGGGTGGTCACGCGCGATTTCCTGCTGCTGGTGCTCGTGGGCGCGCTGGTGGCCGTGCCGCTCGCGTGGTTCGGCGTGGGTCGCTGGCTGGAGAATTTCGCCTTCCGCACGCACATCGAGCCGCTGGTGTTCGTAGGCGCGGGACTGGTCGTGCTGCTGATCGCCACGTTCACTGTGAGCTTCCGGGCGATCAGGGCGGCGCAGACCGACCCTGTTCGCGCTTTGCGCCACGAGTAAGCCCGTCACCCCGGGCGAAGAGTGGGCACGCGCGGAGCGACCCGGGGCGGTGCGGGCGTTGCGGCATGAGTAGGTGAGGGCGTGGGCGTTCCGGCGCCATCCCTTCGCTGCGCAGAGCCTCTCGGTCGCTACGCGCCCTGCGATGTACTCCTTCGGAATTGCTCGGGAGCGCGCCGTCGGGCTCTACCCTGCAAGTCCTCGCCTTTGCTTCGTCGTTCCTCCTCGCAATGGCTCCGGGCTTTCCGGTTCGATCCCTAACGCGAAAGCCGTCCGCACAGAACGGATCCGTCACGAACATTGAACTACGTCACGACCAGGAGCAACTTCGTTTGAATTGTCTCCGCACTGCGGAGACAATTCGGTCCGCACCTCCCGAACATCAGTCTTCGCGGCCTTCGCCAAGCGCCTTGGCCGTTGCGATGGCCTGGTGCAAACGCTTCCGCAGCACCTGCTGAGCGGGCAGTTGCGTGAGGTATTCCGCTACGCGTATGCCCGACTTGTCCAACTCCAGGAGTTCGATCTGCTCACGCTTCTTCCCCGAGCACAGGATCAATCCGATGGGTTCCTCCTCGTTGCGCGCGCGTTCGTGCTTGTTCAGCCAGCGCAAGTACAATTCCATCTGTCCCTTATGCGCCGCTTTGAATGGCTCCAGCTTCAGTTCGATGGCCACCAACCGGCGAAGATGCCGGTGGTAGAACAGCAGGTCCAAGTGGAAGTCCTCGTTGTCGATGGTGATGCGTTTCTGCCGCGCCACGAACGTGAAGCCTTCGCCGAGCTCCAGCAGGAAGCGCTCCATCTCGCGCAGAATGGCCTGCTCCAGGTCATGCTCGCTGAACCCGTCATGCAGGTTCAGGAAGTCGAGGAGATAAGGATCGCGGAACACCAGGTCGGGGGTTGTGCGGTCACCATGCTTCAGGCGCGACAGCTCCGTGCGCACCAGCTTATCGCTCTTGCGGCTCAATGCGGTGCGCTCGTACACCAAGGCATCCATCTGCTTGGCCAGCGTGCGGGTGCTCCAGCGCTGGGTGTGGCACAGTTCGGCGTAGAAGCTCCGCTTCAGCGCATCCTCCACGTAGATCAAGTGCCGGAAGTGGGTCCACGATAATCGTTTCCCCAGTGCGGAGACGATACGTTGATCGGGAAAGGCCTCCACGAAACGCAGCATGTGGCGCAATCCCTTCTCCGAGAACCCCGCACCGAACGCCAGGCTCAATTGTCTCCCCACTGCGGAGACAATTCGTTCGCCGTATTCCGCGCGGCCATCGCCAAGCACCTCGGCGCGCAAGCGCTGGCCCACCCGCCAGTACAGCGCCACCAGCACACTGTTCACCTGCTGCGCCACCGTACCGCGCGCCTCTTCGATCATGGAGCTGAGGTCCTTCACCAGCACACGCGACCCAGCCCGCTTCACCGCCTTGGGCTTCACCTTCTTCACGGATGTACTGGTTGCGCGCGCAGGCACCTTGCGTTCCGGTCGCTTCACCGGTGCGCGCTTGCTCTTCTTGGCCATGCCCAAAGATGCTCATCGCGCGGAGATCGGCCACTGCACGCGTAGTTCCGAATTGTCTCCGCAGTGCGGAGATAATTCGCACAGCGCGACCGATGATGACCCTTGGTTGTTCGGCAGTAGGAATATGCGCCAGGCTTCCGAGTGCTGCGTAGCTGCGCCGACGGACCTTCCTGCCGTAGGCATGCTTCGGGGCGGGCGCTGAGGCATGAGTGATCAGATGATGGCATCGGGGTCCATCGACTGACCCTCTGATCGCCGGATCTTCTGATCGGGTTTTGGGCGTGCCCCCGCCTTCAAATGCAAGGCTGGGTCGCGTGCGGAGTTTATCCCAGCCTACGAGCCGGGGCTTTAGCCGGACTTGTCGCGGCTTGCGGTCGCGGGGCTCCGGGGGCTGGATGTCCCGGCCCACGAGCCGGGATCGCCTCCTCGCTCCACGCGTCCGCAGAGCCGCTCCGTCGCCGGGCTGCCGCTGCGCCCACTCACGCGGACTGGAGAACGTGTTGTATGAGTCATTTCGCTCGACGATTACTCAGGACGGCGGAATTCCATCTCGTTGCCAATGCATGAACTGCCTAGCGATATTGATATCGGACTGTCCGGGGTCCCGATCATACCATATCGGCTCCACAGTCAAGTCTTGATGAAGACCAATATCCTCTCGAAGCTTCTCGGAGAGCAGACTGCAATCACAGTATGCCACGCACTTGTCAAAATCCGCCTTGGTGAAGTCGGTCAGATATGGCTCGGGGTGCGATGTACTGCGAATCTCCGGAGTAAGGGATTTGAGCAAAGCAATTGCCGCCGTATGGTCGGAAAGCAAGGCTTTGTCGACATAGTCTCGGACACCGGCCGCATCTGCGGTTGACCAGTGATGGAGCAAGCGCCTCGCAAAGTTCGGCTGGGCGACGAAAAATGGCCTGCCCTCGGATCGTGCGATTGCTATTGCCCTCAGCTCGGTCTGCACGGTTGTCAGCAGAGCCTGTTCTACAGCACCTTTCCGCTCCTCATCACCCAAGTCCCATTCGATGGCCATGGCCATGTCGAAGTCCTCGCATGAGGTGATCAGACTCTTCATTGCAGCACGTTGTTCGTGTTGGGGAACACGCATGACCAATTGTACCGTGGCATTTGCAGCGAGCCGACGAGGCGAGTCAAACCCAAGATTCATGAAGGTGAATGCTTCGGGGAACAGGTTTGCGTTTCTCACAATTGCCGTAGCTAGTTGTTGCGCCTTGACGTGTTCCATGTCCGGAATCCGAGCATCCAACTTTCGCAAGAACTCCCTGTGCGAGCTTTGTTGAACGAGGCGCTTGACAACTTCACCAGCATCGACTCGCTCGTTTCCGATCTCACTCAACTCCTGCACCAATTGTAAATCTTGGAGTTCTCCTTTCGGCACAGTGTAGGAGAGGTAGCGCTGGAAATACTCCGGTGATGCAATGCGCTGTTCCTTGTACCATTTCTTCCAAGGTCCAGCCACATAGTTGCGACCGTTGAATGCCTCAGAAGTGCGGGGGAACAAGTGTTCGATCAACTTTCGGACACCGTCATCCGCTTTGGTCGAAAGTCCTCTTCCTAGTTCATCGATCCTGTGTTTGAAGCGCTTGATCTTTTCTTGGTCTTGTTCCTCCTTGAACGGCTTACTGAATGACGCCAGGAACATATCACGTTCGTCAGAGATGAACTTGTGATGGCCCGGATAGAACACCCGGATAGCCTCGAATAGCATCAGGTCCACGGTGTTCACCTCGCCGTGGAGCATAGGTAGGGTGAACGACAGGGCATTCGCATACCGGATAACTTCCCTCGGAGTAATAAGTGCCGGGACGATGGCGGAATCGAATTCACCTCGGAACTCAGCGACCTGTTCCTCGCTCAGATCCACACCACAGTTGGTCAACACCTTTTGGAGTTCGTCAAGCGCGAAAGACTTCAAGCCACATTCACCATGGACTGGAATGCGAGGAAGCCTCAGGGGAACTTGGATCACCTTCTCTAGGAAGTCGCGCCCAGCGGATATGCCACCTTGTCCAAAGCGGTCACCAATGGCAGCGGCAACCATCTCATCGTCGAAACACAGCACGTATGTGACATTGGGCAAATCGCCAGTCAGCTTGACCAGTCGGAACACGGCATGAACTTCTTCCCGGCTCAAGCGGTCAATATCATCTAGAAAGATGACGATGGGTTTGGGATAGGTCCGTAATCCATCTGCTAGTGCTTGCTTGAGTTCTTCGGCACTTACATCATCAAGAGATTGAGTCGCCCCCTCAAGAGCATCGCCGACATAGGGTATGGATGACAGAACGCCACCATACTTTTTTAAGAAGCCTGTGAGTTTCTGACCCGGTTTCAGTAGCTCGTGCTGAAGCACTTTAGCTAGGCCGTGGAAGAAGTCTCTCAGTAGGGTGTTCTCTTCTTTGTATGTCCATGGATTGAAGCGATACGTGGTGGCAATCTGCTCTGTAGTAAGAAGCTTATCCAGTATTCGAATGACGGATGTCTTGCCTTCACCCCATGTGCCGTATAGTCCAACAACCAAACAGTCCTCGTGTCCTCGTGCCTTAACTAGGCGCACTAGACGTTTCGCGAAGTCAGAGCGCTGAAACCGGTCTGTCTCTTCATTCTCAATTGGCCGGTCAGAAGAGAAGGAATCCATTTTAATGGGTTCGGTCATACGCAGGGTACTTTGGTAGAACTATGATGACTTCGAGTTCAAGCGTTTCTATGTTCAATCGCATTCAAGTGACAGTTGCCATGCACCAATTACTTGATAGATCGTTGTTCAGGCCACCTTGTTTAATGCGCTGAACCACGTCTTGTGAGAACACCTCCTCAGTCCATGTCCTGCCCTTGCCCCGGTAGACTCCAGTCATGTCAGCTTCGACAAAGTAGTTGGCCATTGAAGCCAAGGTCGGATACTCGTACGCCAGTTTCTTCCAGATTGAGGAAATGGCGGCGCCCACGGGTGTGAACGGACGAATCGCCTTTCGATGGACCGAATAGGAGGTCGTGATTATTGGGTTAATGGAATTTGCATCACCCATCGGGTGAAATGGCCCCCAGGTACTCTTCATTGCCGACCATGTCGCCAAATCCGCAACACAGCAGATGTCTGGCATTTGATTGGGGTGTTTGACGTGTTGCAAGTCCAGTTCTTGAAAGCGGCCCTCGACATGGTCGATGGCTCTTTCAGAAGCTGAGTGTTCGTAGGAGTGCGCAAGTAGTCCAACAATCAACGGCCGTTGCAGCTCGATGTATGGGTTCCCCAACCGCTCCGGTATCCGCTCCTTCATACTCAAAGCTCTTATGAAGAACTCCTCTAGATCAGCACTTCTCAGGGTCAATTTGCACTCGAAGGCTGCCATCACGCCGTTAGCGAGCACATACTTCTCATCGAGGAGTCCTTGAGGGTATTCTGGTCGGAGAATTACCAAGTCGGCCTGGCGGCTTGAATGTCCGTCATACCCAAGTATTCTGCACTGCGTCTTGATATGAAAGAAGGGTGGCAGCCATTCACGCAGTAGCGAAGCCCAGCTGTTCTCTCCCTGTGAACCGGCTGTATTGGGGTCTTCTTTGGATCGCATCCTGAAACGCTCATAGTCCTTGGCCATCCGTTCTTGAGCATCTCGCATGAAAGTGCCCAAGTCGTGGTCCGTTTTGAAGTCTCCGTTAGACACCATTCTATTCTAGTGTAGGTTACTGTCATTTCTTCTCTTCCACATTCCCGTTTCTCGTTGCCAATTTCTCCAAAGTCTTTTTGTCGATCGGTCTGCCACTCACCGAGCAAACGAGGCTGCCGAACAGCACTGTGATTCAACTGGATTGCCGCAAGCCGGACATTTGAGTTGTTCTGGGTTCCATGCTCGGCTTTGGCAGGGTCGCCGTTCTGTGCGATAAGGTAGCAGGCGTAGCGGGTGAGGGCGAAATCCTCGATTGGCCGCTGGGCTCCGCTGCCGACCTCGACCATTTTACTGACACCAGTAATATGGTGCTCAGGACTTTCCCCGGCGTTGGTGCAGGCTTCCCGCGCGCGCTCCACCACCTGTTGGAAGTTCTGCCAGTTGGCGTAGCCGAATAGCGTCTGTAGTTCACGCGCGCTCCAGCACTCCACCTCTTCCAAGGTGCCACTGGCCGCCTCGAAGCGTTGCCAGAGTTCGTTGATGAGTTCCTTCTTCATGGCCATGCGGGCTGACGGGTTTTCTGTCGAGGACCGATCCACATGATACGAATGCACGGAACGGTATCATACGGTTGTTCAAAAAGAACCGGTCCATGCGTTGATCCGGTCCTATCCTAGGATGCAAGTGGCCTTGTTCAACCTTCGATACCCAACCCTTCGTTGCTTTGGGGTCGATGAACCCCGCGCGCCTAATCCAACACCCGTCCTTCCGCTACCTCTTCGCCCTCATCTGGCTCGTGAACGGCCTGTGGTGCAAGGTGCTCGGCATGGTGCCGCGTCATCAAGAGATCGTGGCCGCCATCATCAGTCCGGCAGTCGCTTCCCCGTTGACCCTGGCGATCGGGTTCGCGGAGATGGGCATGGCGGCTTGGATCATCTGGGGCTGGCGCTATCGCTTTTGTGCGGTGTTGCAGATCGCCATCATCCTGTTGATGAACGTGATCGAGTTCTTCGCTGTGCCGGAGCTGTTGCTCTGGGGGCGCTGGAACATCGTCTTCGCCGTACTGCTCTGCGTCGCCATCTACTGGAACGCTTTTCCCCCAGGACAGAACGCACATGCTTGAGGGCCTGAAGAACCACCCCTTCGGTGTGGATGCCGAGTTGGAGCGCACCGTTGTCCTTTCATACGCGGCGCCGGTGGAGGAACTCGCGGCGCTGCTCCCTTCGTTCCTGGAGGTGGACACGTTCAACGAGCGCTGGGGCTTTGTCGCCATGGCCATCGTGCGCACACGGAACTTGCGTCCTTCGGGCTTTCCGGTCTGGTGCGGTCAGGACTTCTGGCTCATCGGTTACCGGATCTTCGTGCGGTACACGAATGCGAAGGGGCGCCGGTTGCGGGGGCTCTACATCCTGGGCTCGGAGACGGATCGTCGACGGATGGTGTTCCTCGGGAACCGCTTCACGCACTACCGCTATGGATACAAGCCGATGGATGTGGAATACGCTGGCGCTGGCCTATCGCTCTACGCCCACGACGGTTCGCTCGCTTTGCGTGTGACCGATGAAGGAAGTTCCGTTGCGCTGCCGGCGGATAGTGTGTTCGCGGACTGGACGGAGGCGCGGCGTTTCGTTGGGCCTTTGCCGTTCACCTTCAGTCATGATGTATGCAAGCACCGCGTGCTGATCGTGGAAGGATCACGCACCGACTGGCATCCGCGCCCGGTCGTCGTGCAAGACCATCGCTGTGATTTCATCACCGGCCTTGGGCTGAGCCAGCTTCGACTTTCCAACGCCTTCATGATCGACCGCGTACCCTATCACTGGAAGCCCGGGATCCTGGAACCCATCGCACGATGAGAAGCCGCTACGAAGGCATGTGGAACGTGGTGCGCTTCAATTGGCCCAAGTATGTGCTGGGCGCTGGTGGGATCCTTGGGGCGTTCGGCGTTGCCTGGTTTTTTCCGGATGTGCGGTTGCTCTTCATCGCGTTCGGTCTGTTCGGAACGGTGGTTGTGCTCCTGCCGCTGCTGGCGTCACATGTCATCTACGACCGATCGGCGCTGTACCGCATGCCTTGGCTCGATGGTCTTCATGCGCGGCCACCGGAGCGCGTGCTCAACCTCAATGCAGGCTTTGACGAGTCGAGCGCGATACTGAACGAACGGTTTCCCGAGAGCGAGCTGACCGTTGTCGATCTGTTCGATGCGGTTCGATGCACCGAGCCTTCCATCCTTCGCGCGCGGATGGCGTATCCGCCTTACCCTGGCACGCTGCTGACCAAGGATGGCGAGTTCCCTGTGTTGACCGGAAGCATCGATCTGGTGATCGCGTTCCTCTCACTTCACGAAGTGCGCACTCATGTGGACCGTGTCGCAATGCTGAAGGAGATCCGGCGCACGCTGGCTGTTGACGGCCACTTGGTCGTGACCGAGCATCTGCGCGACCTGCCGAATGCCTTGGCGTTCACCATCGGCGTATTCCATTTCCACACAAGGAAGATGTGGACACGCGCATTTCGTGAGTCCGGTCTGCACTTGATCGCGGAGCACCGCACCGCGGGTTTCATCACCACCTTCATTCTTCGTTCCGCATGAGCATCCACCTGCAGATCATCGGCGCGCTCTTCATGGTTCTCGCCCTGATCCATGTCGGCTTCCCGCGCTACTTCGACTGGAAGCAGCAGCTTGTATCCCTAAGCCTCATCAACCGGCAGATGATGCAGGTACACACCTTCTTCATCGCCTTCGTGGTGTTCCTGATCGGGCTGCTGTGCTTCACATCCTCGGAAGAGTTGATCGCCACACCGCTGGGGCGGCGCATCTGCCTCGGCCTTGGTGTGTTCTGGGGCATCCGTGCGTTGGTGCAGTGGTTCTTCTATTCATCCGAACTGTGGCATGGACGCAGGTTCGAGACCAGCGTGCATGTGGTGTTCTCCGCGCTATGGGTGTATTGCGCGGTGGTATTCTTCGGCAGCGCATTCGTGGGCATCTGATCCGCGCCTGTGGTCCACACGGTTCTGTGGGTGATGCATCGTTGGCGTGCGGGCCTGTGCTTGGTCGAACTTCGTTCCTGCGCTTTGGCCTCAACGGTTATCGCGAGCACGACATGCACCGCCGCCACTTCCTCACCTTTTCTACCCTCGGACTTCCGCTCCTCGGCACCGCCCCGTTATTCGCCCAGGACCCCATGCAACCCGCCAAGCCCACGCAGATCGCGCCCGAGCTGGTGAAGGAGTTCGTGCGTGTGGGCCACAACAACCTGCCGGAGGTGCAGCGCATGTTGAAGGAGCAGCCTGGACTGCTGAACGCCAGCTGGGATGTGGGCGGCGGCGATTTTGAGACGGCCTTGGAAGGCGCGGGCCACGTGGGTGATCGGGAGATCGCGGAGTACCTGATCGGCCAGGGAGCGCGTGCCAACATCTTCGTGCTGACCATGCTCGGCCGTACCACGGAAGTCAAGGCGCTGCTGTCGGCCTTCCCGAACCTGCTGCGCTCGAATGGACCGCATGGGCTAACGCTCCTGCATCATGCAACGCGCGGCGGGGAACCCGCGAAGGAGCTCGCGGAGCATGTACGCGCACTCGGCCTCACAGATATGAAGCTCTCGATGCCGTAAGCGCTACTTCTTCCGCACAGCTTTCTTCTTCGGGAAGTAGAACTCGCTCTTGATCCCCGAGGCTTTCATCAGATCAAGCCCGTACTGCCGCAGCGTTTCGATCACGGGGATGGCCTGTATGCCCAGCGGCGTGAGCGCATACTCGGTGCGCGGCGGAACTTCCGCGTACACCTTGCGGGAAACGAGTCCGTGCTGCTCCAGCTCGCGCAGCGCCGCGGCCAGCTGGCGGTCGCTGATGTGCGCCATGCTCTTCTTCAGTTCGCTGAAGCGCTGCTTCTCCTTCTTCAGTCGATAGAGGATCGGGCTTTTCCATGTGCCGCCGATGTGCGCCATGGCGAACTCGAGCGGGTTGTAGTACACGTGGCCGTCGTGGGTGAAGTCGGGCATGGGGGATCAGATAATGCGACGATCAGATGATCGCTTGGCTGGTGCAAAAGTCGCGCACGGCCCACGAACGACGCATACTAACCAGTACGTAAGTACCCTACGAATATGTCCTAACGGCGGAATGTGCATGTACGCGCCGGAGGTTTGCATCCGGAAACCAACGAACACCATGAGCGCAGCACTCAACCTCATCGACTCCGCGAAGCCCAAGCGCATCGCCCTCATCGCCGCCAACGCAAGCACCAGCAAGCAGACCGGCTGGCCTATCGGCTTCTGGTGGGCCGAGCTCACGCACCCCTATTGGGAGTTCGTAGAGAAGGGCTATCAGGTGGACATCTTCAGCCCCGACGGCGGCGATCTGGAGGCCGACGGCTTCAGCGACCCCGAGCACGAGAGCGGCTACAGCGCGGCCGACATCCTGAGCCTCGGCTTCAAGAAGAGCGCCAAGCATGCGGAACTGGTGAAGAACACGAAGCCCATCAGTGCCATCAAGGTGGCCGACTATGATGCGGTGTTCCTCACCGGCGGGCAGAGCCCCATGTACACTTTCATCGACAACGCACCGCTGCACAAGCTGGTGGTCGATTTCCACGAGGCGAAGAAGGTGGTGGGCATCGTGTGCCATGCCACCTGCATCCTGCTGAAGGCGAAGACCGCCGATGGTAAGCTGCTGGTGGACGGCAAGACCTGGACGGGCTTCGCCGATGCCGAAGAGCAGTTCGCGGACAACTTCGTGGGCCAGCGCATCCAGCCTTTCTGGATCGAGACCGAAGCGAAGAAGCTGCCCAACACCAACTTCATCACCGGCGGCATGTTCAAGGCCTTCGCCGTGCGCGATGGTCGGTTGATCACCGGTCAACAGCAATTCAGCGGCGCGGCCACGGCCCGCATGGTGATCGAGGCGCTGGGGGCATAGACCAAGGTTGGACCAGGGCACCTGTAGCGTCGACCCACCGGGTCGACCTACCGGGTGCGCTGGCCTGATGATCCAACATCCGAATGAACCTGTTCCGATGATCATCAAACGCCGATTCCATCCCCTCAAGGTGCTGTCCTACGTTCAGAGCGAACTGCTGCTGGCCTTGGTCGCCGCCATGGCAGCTTACGCCCTGCACCGTTGGGAGCCGCTGGTGGCCTTGCCCTTCAGCATCGCGGCCACACTGGGCGGTGCACTGGCCATCTTCATCGGCTTCCGCAACAACAGTGCGTACGGTCGTTGGTGGGAGGCACGCACGCTGTGGGGCGGCATCATCAACAGTTCACGGGTGCTGGCGCGCCTCATCATCACCTTCACAGACAGTCATGCGCATCAGCCCAACTACGACCGTGGCCGCAGCGAGGCCTTCAAGCGGGAACTGGTGCTGAAAGTAGCCGCCTGGTCACATGCCTTGCGCCTGCACTTGCGCGGCCAGAGCGACTGGTCGCCCGTGCTGGCGCTTCTACCTCCCGAAGAGCACGCGGCCATCACGAAGGCCAACAACAAGCCGAACCTGATCATGCAGTCCATGGGGCAGCGCATCTACCGCGCCATGGCGGACGGCACGCTCGGCGGCTTCGACAGCTTCCAGATGGAGGGCCAACTGCTGGCCTTGGCGAATTACCAGGGTGGCTGCGAGCGCATCAAGAACACCCCGCTGCTGCGCCAGTACCACTACTTCACCCGGCTGTTCATGCAGGTCTTCATCGTGCTGCTGCCCTTCTGCCTCGTGGCCGATCTGGAGCGCATGGGCATTGGGTGGGCCGTGGTGCCGCTCGCACTGATCATCGGCTTCGTCTTCACCATCATCGGCAAGGTGGGCGAGGTGAACGAGGATCCCTTCGAAGGCCGCATCACCGACGTGCCGCTGAGCGCGCTGTGCAACACCATCGAACGCGACCTTCGCGAGCTATTGGGGGAAACAGAACTACCCGCGAAGCTTCACCCGGTGGATGGTTACCTGGATTGATCCATGCGCGCGCTCTTCGTCATCGCCTTTCTCGCGCTCAGCAGTGACGGCCGCGCGCAGCTCAGCGAAGTGGACACCCTGCGCTGGCAGTACCGCGTGAGCGCCGCGGGCAATTGGATGCGCGGGAACGTGGAGCAGTTCATGCTATTGGGCGCGGGTGAGCTGGCGCACGTGAAGGAGCACTGGGGGTTCAAGAGCGCGATCAGCTACCAGTACGGGACCTTCTTCTACCGGCAGACGTTGGGCGAAGGCATCTGGCGCAACTTCGTGTACGCGAACCCGCGCGCCCGGCTCTATCCGTACGTGATGCTGTGGTACCAACAGAGCTACCAGCGTGGCATCGACCACCGCACGCAGCTTGGCCCTGGCATCACCTATGTGTTGCTGCGAAAGAACGCACAGCTCCTGAAGCTCTCCGCCACGGGCACCTACGAGTCGAACCGCTTCCGAACGCCCTTCTTCCGCGAGAAGCCGGAGCTGACAAGCGCCGAACTCGAGATTTGGCGCATCACCGGGCGCCTCTACGGTGAACACAAATTGTTGGAAGGTGCCATGCGCCTGCAGTATGAAGCGTGGGTGCAACCTTCCGTGACCGATGCGGACAACCTGCGCGCACACGTGGAAGCGGCCTTGAGCATCCCGCTCAAAAGGGGCTTAGCGCTGCGCCAGGCCGTGAACTGGAGCTACGAAAGCGTGGTGCAGCAACGCAACACCTACGAAGATCTGTTGTGGACCTTTGGGGTGAGCTACGAACGAAAATGAGCGCGACATTTAATCGATGCACCCGTACCGTCGATCCACTGGGTCGACAACGCTGCGAATGACGAAGCCTGTAGAACGACATCTGGAAACAAAGCAATGACCATCACCATCATCGGCGTCGGCAACATCGGCGGCACACTTGCGGAGAAATGGAAGTCCGCCGGGCATGACATCCTGATCGGCGCCCGCAACCCGAACGACGAAGAGACCCTGAAATGGGCCCAGGGCATCGGCGCCCGTGTGATGCCCATCACGGACGCCGTAAAAGCCGGTGATGCCGTGCTGGTCGCCACGCCGGGCAAAGTCGTGGTGGACCTCGCCGCATCGCTCGGTCCATCGCTTACCGGCAAGCTGGTGATGGACGCCACCAACATGGC
>JAEUTC010000008.1 GCA_016787985.1 Flavobacteriales bacterium
GGGCGCGCTCACTCCCCTCGGGAACACCCTCAAGGAGTACTGGGAGGGCCTGGTGAGCGGCCGTAGCGGAGCTGCGCCCATAACCCGCTTCGACGCCAGCAAGTTCAAAACGCGGTTCGCCTGCGAGGTGAAAGGCTTCAATCCTGAAGACTTCATCGACCGCAAGGAGGCCCGCAAGATGGACCCGTACACCCAATTCGCCGTCGTTTGTGCCGATGAGGCCATCAAGGATAGCGGGTTGGTGCTGGACAAAGTGGATCGCGAGCGCATCGGGGCTATTTGGGGTAGCGGCATCGGGGGCCTCAAGACCTTCCAAGACGAATGCATCGCCTTCGGAAAGGGGGACGGTACGCCGCGCTTCAACCCCTTCTTCATCCCGAAGATGATCGCGGACAGCGCCGCAGGCCTGATCACCATGCGCCATGGCCTTCATGGTCCTAGTTACGTGACGGCAAGCGCCTGCGCCAGCGGCAACAATGCCATGATCGATGCCTTCAATTACATCCGCCTGGGCACCTGTGTGGCCGTGGTGACGGGTGGCAGTGAGGCGGCGATCTACGAAGCAGGGGTGGGCGGATTCAATGCGCTCCACGCCATGAGCACGCGCAATGATGACCCGGCGACCGCTTCGCGACCCTATGACAAGGACCGCGATGGATTCGTGCTCGGTGAGGGTGGTGCGGCCATCATTCTGGAGGACCTGGAACACGCCTTGGCGCGTGGGGCCAAGATCTATTGCGAAGTGGTCGGTGGTGGAATGAGCAGTGATGCCTACCACATCACCGCGCCTCATCCGGAGGGCTTGGGCGCCGAACTGTGCATGAAGCACGCCTTGCGCGATGCGGGCCTCGCTCCGACCGACATCGACTACATCAATACGCACGGCACCAGCACGCCCATCGGCGACCCACAGGAGGTGAAGGCTATCCAGCGCTTGTTCGGCGACCATGCCTACAAGCTCAACATCAGTGCCACCAAGAGCATGACCGGTCACTTGCTCGGTGGAGCCGGTGCTGTGGAAGGCGTGGCCGCCATCATGGCCGTACACGAGGACATCGTCCCTCCCACGATCAACCATTTCACGGACGATCCCGAGATCGATCCCCAGTTGAACTTCACGTTCAACACCGCCCAGAAACGCACGGTGAACGCGGCCATGAGCAACACCTTCGGGTTCGGCGGGCACAACACGGCGGTGATCTTCCGCAAGTACCGGTAGTACGCCCGCGTGATCCGAAGTCTGTTCAACCGCGCGCGCACGCCCGAAGAACGCCGGGTGCGTGCGTGGTGCAGGGAAATGCTGGGAGTGACGCCCGGCAACCTTGCGCTCTATCGCCAAGCCCTGCGCCATGTGAGCGCGGTGGCCGAGGATCGACCCGACCTGCCCGACAACGAGCGACTGGAGTTCCTCGGTGATGCCATTCTGGACGCCATCATCGGCGATCTATTGTTCGGCACTTACCCGGACAAAGGGGAGGGCTTCCTCACCCGTATGCGGAGCAAATTGGTGAGCCGACAACAGCTCAACACGTTGGCCAAGAAGATCCAGATCGAACGTGTGTTGGAGAGCAATGTGGCGCGTTCGCAGGAATCCTCCGTACCGGGTAATGCCCTGGAGGCCATGATCGGTGCGCTTTTCCTTGATCGCGGCTTCGATCGTACGCGCAAGGTGGTGGTGCAGCTGCTGCATACGCACTTCGACCTGAAGGAGATCGAGAAGGAGGATCGCGATGGCAAGAGCCGGCTCTTGGAATGGGGCCAAAAGCGCCGCAAGAAGG
Organism: Flavobacteriales bacterium; assembly: GCA_016787985.1. Lineage (GTDB taxonomy): Bacteria > Bacteroidota > Bacteroidia > Flavobacteriales_F > PHOS-HE28 > PHOS-HE28. Next base: position 1,779 of record JAEUTC010000008.1, read on the forward strand.
TGGAGTTCGTGATCCGGGAAGAAGGTGGGAACGGCCGAGGGAAACATTATGTGGCCGAAGTGCGGATCAACGGTGATGTGCGTGGCACCGGACAAGGGGCCAGCAAGAAGGTGGCGGAGCAGGATGCGGCCCAAAGTGCGTTCCGCAGTATGCGGTCGCGCAAGCCGCAGCCCAGGCCCGAGCCACCGCGCGCCACTCCGCCGACCGAACATGCGCCTGCGATGCATGCCAAGCGCCGTTCGGGCGGTGCGCCACGCCGCGACTGATCCTTCAACGATCACCGTTGAAACACACGATGCCTTAACGGAGGATCGCCTTTGCTCATGGCTACCTTTGGGCGTTCCCGGCTGCGATATCCACCGTAGCCATACGACCACGAATGGCCAAGCTGAAACTCGACATGGAGCCCGACCCCGATGTCACTGTGATCGGGATCAGCAGCCATGTGAACGATTACAGGCTTTGCTGGTCCATCAATCGGAGCACGGGGCTGGAGCTCACACGTCGTCGCTCGGACATCACCGACCTGGCGCATGGGGTTACGGCCAGCTTCTCCGTGTACGATCATGTGGACGAGCGCACGCAGGCCCGATGCACCCTGGTGAACAATCACAGTGGCGACGGCATTCTTTTGAAGGATCAACGACAAGCCGACTACTTCCTCGTGGTGGACAATGAGCTCGCTGAACGCGCACCGGATCTTTTTGACCGCGTGCGCACCGCCGAGTTCGTGCTCACTGCCTTCCAACTACCCTACGAACAACTGCGGGCAGGACACAAACTCCTGCTA
>JAEUTC010000171.1 GCA_016787985.1 Flavobacteriales bacterium
GATGAAGCAGCTCACCGACAACCACTTCACGGCCATCGGCACCAAGCAGTTCTACGTGGACACGCGCCTGATCACCATGAAGGTGAAGGACGTGCTCTCGCGCAGCAACCCCATCGTGAAGGACAGCGCCACCGTGAGCGAAGCTCTCGTGGAGATGACCAAGCATGGCTTCGGCGCCGTGATGGTGGTGGACAGCAAGGGCAAGAACGTGGGTGTCTTCACCGACGGTGGGCTGCGCCGCGGTATCGAGAAGGAGGGCAACAAGTTCCTTGCGAAGAAGCTGAGCACGCTGAAGTTCAACGCCCCCTTCACCATCAGCCCGGAGGCCCTGCTCGACGAGGCCCAGAAAGCCTTCAAGGAGCACAAGGTGGATACGCTGAGCGTGAGCGAGAACGGCAAGCAGCTCGGCATGCTCGACATCCAGGACCTGATGAAGGCGATCGCGGGGTAGTGAAGCCCTGGACGAACGATGGTAGCACTGCCCCAACTCATCAAAGACCTTGTTGAGTTGGCGCTCGATGCTGACGATATACCGCCCGTACTGCTTGAGCAACTCGATGTGCTTTGTGAAAAGTCAAGGCAACATACGGGCGTTGGGCTAATTGTTGATGTGGCGATCGGTAGTGACCGAGATTATACTGGCCCTGATGGTATGTGGGATGCAGCGGTCATCAGTTGTCCGGAGATCCCGAGTGGCGCACATGCCATGGTCCACTTGGTGAACGGTGTCGTTGTTAAAGTGGAGGTACTCGCTCGATCGGGGGATCTTCCAACTGAGCTGCCGCGATCCTATCACTTGCAGCAACATTGGAATGGAGCTCCAGGAAAGTGGATCGAAATGAAGAACGGGAAAAGGAGGAAAGGAGATAGCAGATCATCGGAACAATGAGCGCCCTCAAACCCTTCACTACCCACGGCCTCCGCACCACCGCCCCGGAGACTGAGCTCCTGCGCCGGCTGGCCCGCACCAAGGCCGTGCTCTTCGACTGGGACGGGGTCTTCAACGACGGCTTCAAGGATGCCGAAGGAGGAAGTCCCTTCAGCGAGGTGGGCAGCATGGGTGTGAACCTGTTGCGCTTTGCCTTGTGGCTGCGGAACGGTTCCCTGCCCAAGGCCGCGGTGATCACCGGTCAGCACAACCCGTTTGCGGAGCGCTTCGCCCAGCGCGAGCGGCTGCATGGCGTTTACATGGGTTTCACCAACAAGCCCGAAGCCTTCGATGCTTTCCTCGCGAAGCACGGATTGCAGGCCGATGAGGTGGCCTTCTTCTTCGACGATATGCTGGATCTGCCCGTGGCAGCGCGCTGCGGCCTGCGCATCATGATCGGCAGCCCCGTGACGGCATGGCTCGTGGAGCAGGCCATCACACGTGGCGAAGTGGACATCATCACGGCGATCAGCGGCGGCAACAACGGCCTGCGCGAGGCCACGGATGCGGTGATCGCGCTGCTGGGCAACGGCGCAGCGGTCATCGATCACCGGGTGAACTACTCGGAGACCTACCGGCGTTACTTGAGCGAACGCCAGGCCGTGGTGCCGGAGGCGGTGCGCAATGCGCGCTGAGACGATGTTTAACACAGTTCCACCTTTTTCCCTGCCTTGGCCACTCCGTTTATTGTTCGTTTCGCTAGGATTGTCTGCGGTTTATGTCCTCATGGCATACATCAATGCCCCGACGGCCACCTTCGTTGACGGTTTCCACCGTTGCGACTCGTATTGGTATGAAGGCATTGCTGACGAAGGTTACCCAAGATCCGCACCTGGCGCAGACCTGGGCCATGCAACTAGGGATGGAGTACATCAGACCCCATGGGGGTTCTTTCCGCTCTATCCTTGGCTGATCAAGGGCACATCTTTCTGCTTAGGCATCGGGACGCGTTGGAGTATGTTTCTCTGGGCTTGGCTCTTCACTGCCCTTATCCCGCTGGTCGCTTATGCTTGTTTCAGATCACTTGCGCCGGAGCCGACCGCACAATGGGGTGTGCTGGCCTTGCTCTGCTACCCTTTTGGCATTTACTCCCATGTCCACATGACAGAGGGTCTGTACACCGTCTCACTTTTGCTTGGTTGGTTGTCGGTCCGAAGAGGCTGGAAGGTGGTACTGGCCATCTCCACTTCAGCGCTCGTGCTCGTAAGGCCGAATGGCGCGATCATGATGCTTCCGATACTTGTCGAATTGGTCGCATGGAATAAGGACCCGTTGATCGTTCAACTCCAACGACCGTTCAAGATGCTCCGCGCAGTTTGGCCACTGATCTTTCCCACAGTGTGCTTCGTTGCTTACTCTGGATATCAATGGCACATGACGGGCACTCCATTCGCCTTCATGGAAGCGGAGAAAGGCTGGGGCAGGCATCTGTCCTGGCCGTTCTTATCCTTCTTTAAAGGAGGCGATGTGGCGACACAGTTTGAGTCGTGGTTCACCTTGTTATTGATCGCAGTTCTCGCATTCATCCACAGAGTCTTACCGCTTAGTCAGCGCTTATTCATGTGGATAGCCGTCATTTTCCCCCTTTGCAGTGGCACCGTATCTGATATGATGCGCTATAGCAGTGTGATGTTCCCGATCTTCCTTCTCCTAGGTCAACACTTACAGGCCCACCGGCACCGAGCACAGATCATCATCGGTATGGTCGGCCTCCAACTGATCTGGTTCGGGTTGTGGCTGCAGCAGATCGGCGGTTGGCTCGCTTGTTGAGATCCCGCGCTGATCAGCGCATCTGGATCCGGGTGGTCAGCGGCTTCTCTCCTATTGTGATCGCGGCCAACTTGAACGACGGAGGCCCCATATTCACGGGGGCATCGTTGCTGAATCCATAAGGTTCCTGCGGCCAACCGACCCAGGAGGTGTTCAGCTCCCCATCGCTATTGATGTCGTGGAACACCTTCACCGCATAGGTACCAGGATCGACCACACCGAAGGAGCAGCGCACCGTGCGCCCAGTAGCCGGAACGCTCAAGGTTTCGCAGCCCTTCTCGGTATCGTACGCCTCCTTGCTGGGGCAGAGGGCGAGACGAAGCGTACCACCGGCCTCGGGTTCGTTGAGGATGACTTCGACGCTGAGGGAGGATTGGGCAAACGAATTGGAGTATCCAGCGAAAAGTCCGAGAAGGAACAAACTGCGGATGCGCATGGCACGAAGTTCGAGTAGAACTCGCATTCAACCAAGGAGCCATTAATCTCGTATGGACGGTTCTCCGTTCAACAGCCACAGTTCGACCGTTCAAGGCTGGCCTTACGAACTACCGTTGTAATCGGCAAGGGCTGGTGCATTATCTTGCCCAGATCCATGACAGCCAATAGCGAAGGCACCCGCAGGATCATCGGTGAGTTACGGCAGAGGCAAAGCCTGGACGACCTCGCCCAAAATGTGATCACCCAAGGAGATGTGTTGCTCGGCCCAGGCGTGCCCATGAACGAGCCCTTTTCCGGAAAAGGCCAGCACCTGCGACTGGCGGACCTAGAGCAACGCACCGGATCAAGACCTTCAAGACTGGCGGGCGAATCCAGTTTCACGGAGTACGGTGAATTGAAAGGCAACATCGAGAACTTCATCGGCATGGCGCAAGTGCCAGTGGGCCTCGCCGGGCCATTACTGGTGCGCGGGTTGAATGCGCAAGGTGAATTCCTAGTGCCGCTGGCCACTACCGAAGGCGCGTTGGTAGCCAGCTACAGCCGCGGGATGAAAGCGTGCGGACTCAGCGGAGGCATTACGGCGATCTGCCTCACGGAAGGCGTCCAGCGCAGCCCCTATTTCAAGTTCGAGCGCCTGCCCGATGTGGGCCGATTCGTCGGCTGGGTCTCTGACCACGTGCTGCGCTTCCGCGAGATCGTCGGTGAGCACAGTCGGTTCGCACGGTTGATCGATATCGACACGCACATCGAAGGCAACAGCGTGATACTCACCTTCGAGTTCACCACCGGAGATGCGAGCGGGCAGAACATGGTGACTATTTGCACCAATGCGCTATGCGGCTTCATTCTAAAAGAATGTCCGATCCAGCCGACGGAATGGTACGTGGAGAGCAACTACAGCGGCGATAAGAAGGCCACCGCACTGAGCTTTTCCAGCGTGCGCGGCAAGAAGGTCGCCTGTGAAGTGGTGCTGAAGGAACAGGTAGTGCGCGAGGTGCTGAAGAGCACGCCCGCAGCGATGGCGGCGTATTGGCAGGCGAGCACCTTGGCGGTGGTGCAGAGCGGAGCCATCGGCGCGCAGGGGCATGTTGCCAATGGCTTGGCCGCCTTGTTCATCGCCTGTGGTCAGGATGCCGCTTGTGTGGCGGAATCGGCTACGGGCATCACCCGCATGCAGGTCACGGGGAACGGTGCCCTCTACGTAGCGCTCACGCTGCCCAACTTGATCGTGGGCACGGTAGGCGGCGGGACAAATTTGCCCACGCAGCGTGAGTGCCTTACCATTTTGGATTGCCACGGTGCAGGCAAAGCACGCAAACTGGCCGAGATCGCCGCTGCCACAGCGCTTTGTGGCGAAGTGAGCATCGCAGCCGCTCTGAGCGCGGGCCATTTCAGCGATGCCCACCAACGCTTGGGCCGTTAAGTATACCCATGCACCAAGGCGATCCCGCTGGTCTGGGCCTCTCCTTCCCGCGTCGCTTCTGGATCTACCAGAAGGAGCGATTCCCGCTTTTGGGCCATGGCGCGCTCATCGCGGTCTTCACATTCAGCGCCATCGCCTACTCCCGCATCTGCCGTGGTCAATTGGGATTCATCGCATGGTCCGATTACTTGATCGGCGTCGCGGCCACCATCACGCTCTTCTTCCTCGTACGCGTCTTCGATGAATTCAAGGATCGCGAGGACGATGCCCGCTACCGCAGCTACCTACCCGTGCCACGCGGCCTGATCGCGTTGAATGAACTACGGCGCGTGGGTCTCGTGGTGGCTACACTACAGATCGCTATGATCGCTTGGTGGCAGCCGCGCATGCTTCCACTCTACGGCATGGTGATCGGCTATCTTCTGGTCATGGGCAAGGAGTTCTTCGTGCCCACGTGGCTGAAGGCGCGTCAAGTGCTCTACATCACCTCGCACATGGTCATCATCCCGCTCATCGATCTCTACTCGAGCGGGCTTGATTGGCGCCTCGACCATGACCAGCCCCACTTGGGACTGCTCTTCTTCCTTGCGGCAAGCTACATGAATGGCATCGTGCTCGAGTTCGGTCGCAAGCTGCGCGCGCCGGGTTATGAAGAGGAAGGCGTGATCTCCTACACCGCGCTCTGGGGCACCCGCGGTGGCGCACTCGCATGGCTTGGCACACTCGCGACCACCTTCATCATCGCCCTCGCAGCCGCGTATTTCGCAACGCTTGGTATTGTCGTGTATGCCTTGCTGATCGTGGCCTTCGTGGGTTGTGCATTGCCTGCCTTGTGCTTCTTGCGCACACCAACGGCCAAACTCTCGAAGCGGATAGAGCACGCCAGCGCCGCCTGGACCATCCTCATGTACCTCTCACTCGGTGGCATCACCATGCTCATACGGCTCCTCGGCGAATGAAGCCCTATTTGATCTCGGATAGCACCCAAGCGAAAGACCGTCTCATCGGGGGCAAGGCCACGAACCTCTTCCGCATGAAGGAACTCGGGTTCACGGTGCCGCGCTTTGTGGCGCTGCCAGCCGATGCGTTGTTCGATGCGGCAGCGATCCAAGCATCGCTGAATGCTGTCTTCGGGCCGGATCCGCAGCGTCACTTCTCTGTGCGTTCATCGGGCCTCACGGAGGATGGAGCGGAGCACTCCTTCGCAGGGCAGTTCGAAACCTTCCTCTTCGTTCCCATGGAAGAGGTTCCGGACAAGGTCGCAGCCGTACGCGCGTCGGCCGGGAGCGATCGCGTGCGGGCCTATCGCGAAGAACTCGGCTTGACGCCCGAGCAACGCATCGGTGTTATCATTCAAGAGATGGTGGCGGCGGACCGTTCCGGTGTGGCCTTCGGCTCGCATCCAAGCAGCGGCGATCCACGGGTGAAGGTGGTAAGCGCTGTGCTTGGCCTGGGTGAAGGACTCGTTTCCGGCGAGTTGGATGCCGACACGTGGTTCGTTCGGCCCGATGGCATCGAAGCGCGCATCGTGAAGAAGGAACGGCAAGTGGTGCGCGATGCGGATGGTTCGGGCACCATGATGGCAGAGGTTTCGCCATCGCTGCAGGAGGTGCCCGTGTTAGCGAACGCGCAGCTCGCTGTGATCACAGACGCCTTGAAGAAACTCAACCACGCTCTTGGCGCGCCGCAGGACATCGAATTCGCCTTTGTCGGTAGCGCCTTCTACTTGTTGCAGACACGGCCGATCACGGCGATGTCCAAGGGAGAATACACTGTTTGGGACAACAGCAACATCGTTGAGAGCTATCCCGGCGTGACCACTCACCTCACCTTCAGTTTCATCCAGAAGATGTACGAGGCCGTGTACACGCAGTTCTGCGATCTACTTGGCGTTAATTCGGCCACTATCGCACGCAACAAGCATGTCTTCGCCAACACCTTGGGGCTTGTGCGCGGCCGTGTGTACTACAGCCTGCTACACTGGTACAAGATGCTCGCGATGGTGCCTGGCTACCGCATCAACGCACGCTTCATGGAAACCATGATGGGTGTGAAGGAGCGCTTCGAGTTGAGCGATGAGCAGCGCATGACGAAGGCGACGGCCTGGTGGCGCATCGTGAAGATGGTCTTCCGTATGATCCGGCTCCAGCGCAGGCTCCCAAAGGAAAGGGCTCGTTTCCAGCGGCACCTCGATGCCACGATGGAGCGCTATTCCGCCATCGACTTTACGGCACTATCGAGTGAGGCGATCATCTGGCACTACCGCGAGTTCGAGCGCACTTTGCTGAAGGAATGGAAGGCGCCATTGGTCAACGACTTCTTCGCGATGATAGCCTTCGGGATGCTGCAGAAACTGTGTACGCGCTGGGTGCCCGGCATGCCCAACCTGCACAACGACCTACTCTGTGGCAGCCGTGATATCATCAGCACCGAACCCATCCACACGTGCATGGCCATCGCACGTACCATCAGCGACGATGAAGAAGCCAAACTACTTTTCAATACCGAAACCTCGGAAGCCATTTGGAAGACCTTGACCAGCGGCGCGCACCCCGTCGTGAAACAAGCCATCGACGCGTACCTGCTGCGTTTCGGTGAACGATGCGTAGGTGAGCTAAAGCTGGAGACCATGAGCTACGCGCAAGACCCTGCGCGCCTGATCGCCGTGCTGCGCGGCTATGTGGAGAAAGGCATCACGCGATCCGTGGAACGCGCAGAGACCGATGAGACAGTGCGCCTGCGGGCCGAAGACGCCATGCACCTCGCACTGCATGGTAAGCCACTGAAACGCTGGATGCTGCGCATAGTGCTCACGCGTACGCGCGAGCTCGTGAGCGCGCGGGAGAACCTACGTTTCGAACGGACGCGAGGCTTCGGCATGGTGCGGCGCATGTTCACCGCGCTGGGCGAGCGCTGGGCAGGCGATGGGATCATCGAAGACCCACGCGACATATTCCACCTCCAATTGGAACAGATCCTCGAGATCAACGAAATTGAACGCCTCGGACCGTTCATCGCGGAACGAAAGAAGCAGCATGCCTGGTGGGGCTCGCTACCGCCACCATCCGAGCGCTTCGCCACCTACGGAGACGACTTCAGCGACGATGCCGTGATCTATTCGAAGGAGAAGCTCACGCCGATCGATGGGGACCTGAAAGGCATCGGCTGCTGCGCGGGTATTGTGGAGGCGCGCATCCGCAAGGTCATAGACCCGAGCACACTGAGCACGTTGGATGGCGACATCCTCGTGACCACGAGCACCGACCCGGGCTGGGTCACCCTCTTCCCCACCTGCTCCGCCATCCTCGTTGAGCGCGGCAGCTTACTCAGCCATTCGGCCATCGTGAGCCGCGAGATGGGCATTCCCTGCATCGTGAGCGTTCCCGGCCTCATGCGCACCTTGCACACCGGCGACCGCGTGCGCATCGACGGAAGCACGGGCATAATTCAAGTCATCGATACGCATGGCCGAGCATCTGCATAAAGTCGATCACGGTTATCTCCGCTACACGAACTGCTGGGAGGATGCCGACATTTTGGTCGAAGCGCTCGACGTCCATGAAGGCCACCGGGTACTCTCGATCGGTTCCGCAGGCGATAATAGTTTCAGCTTGCTGTTGAACGCACCTCAACTCGTGCTCGCGGTGGACATCAATCCTGTGCAGTTGCACTTGATCGAACTGAAGAAAGCCGCGATCACTGTATTGGACCGTGAAGCCTGCTTGGCGTTCCTAGGCTTCCGCGCCTCGAGCGAACGCATGGCCACATACGAGCGATTGAGATCCATCCAGCCAGCTGAAAGCCAACGCTTCTGGGCAGCAAGAACTCCGCAAATAGGTGCAGGCATCATCACCCAAGGCAAGTTCGAGCGCTACTTCTCCCTTTTCCGAAAATGGTTGTTGCCATTGGTACATGGCAAGGAACGGCGCATGGCCTTGATCGCGCCAAAAAGCGGATCGGAACAGGAACACTTCTACCTGCATGAATGGGATTCATGGCGTTGGCGGGCTTTGTTCCGCTTGTTCTTCAGCCGAACCGTAATGGGCCGTTTGGGCCGCGACCCTGCCTTCCTCCGCCAGGTGAAGCTCAACGTAGGTGACTTCATCCTCGGCAGGGCCTCCGACCATCTTCGATCGACGGCATGCCAGCAGAACGAGTTCCTCGAGTTCATCTGGACTGGAACCTTTGAACGCAATCTGCCGCACTACATGCGCGTCGGCAACTACGAGCGCATCCGCACGCACATCGATCGCCTACGCACCTTTGAGGGCATGACCGAGGCCGCATTCCGCGAATACGGCAGCTTCGACCGCTTCAACCTCAGTAACATATTCGAGTACATGCCCACCGATGTGTTCACCACAGTGGCCCGCGACCTAGTGCACCGCGCCAACGCTGATGCGCGCCTAGCCTATTGGAACCTGATGGTACCGCGCCAGCTTAGCAGCGTGGAGGAGCGGTTAGCGTATGACGAAGCGTTGTCGGCAAAGCTCTCCAAGCGCGACAAGGGCTTCTTTTATCGCGGCTTCCACCTCGACCGGCTCAAGCACTGAACGCAATGCTGAACACCGCACTGCTCGCGCTGACCTTCCTATTGCTCTTCGCTTCGGCGGAATGGCTGCACCACAAGCGCGGCTTCAAGGCGGAGGTCACTCGGAAGTATGTACACATCATGACCGGCTTGCTCGCTTTGAGCTTTCCATTCCTCTTGAACGATCAATGGCATGTGCTTTTCCTTTGCAGCAGCTTCCTACTTATCCTGATGGTCAGCATGCGCTGGGGACTGCTCCGCTCCATAAACGGAGTGGATCGGGAAACGCTCGGCGGTTTGCTCTACCCCATTGTGGTCTTTGGTTGTTATCTGGCTTACCAGCACTTCGCGCTGTTCGTGTTCTACTACCTGCCGATCCTTATCCTCGCCATCTGCGACCCCATGGCAGCACTGGTAGGCAGACGTTGGCCACGCGGTCGTTACACCGTGCTCGGCCATACGAAAACGCTATCGGGCTCATTCGCCTTCTTCATCACCGCGATCGTTCTGGGTTTGCTGCTCTTCTTGGGTGCTGAAGAAGCCCGACCACTGGAAGGTCTTTTAGTTGCGCTCATCGTTGCCGCTATGACCACCGTTGCCGAAGGTGTCTCGCACAAAGGCTACGACAACCTCACCGTGCCACTCAGCGCCATGCTCGTGCTGGTGCTGGGGAAGGCTTCATTCGCCTTCTTCTGATGTTCCGTGCGATATTCAGTGGCTGGGATGACCGCGCGGGTTTCGACGCAGTGGTACGAACCTGCTACTCGCCCGACAGTCCACGGTGGAGTAGCGGGCATGAGCCTGATGCACGGCATTTCAAATGCTTCCTCATCATCGAACAGGACAACGTTCCGGTGGCGCGGTGCGCGCTATACGCGAACCCTGGCATCATGTCCGAGGGGGGGGAGACCTTGCTCATCGGCAGCTACGAATGCGTGATCGACAAGGCAGTCGCGGAGTGCTTGTTCAACGAAGTAGCCGCATACGCACGAGCGAACGGCTACACGGATCTTATCGGGCCGATGGATGGCTCCACATGGAATTCGCATCGCTTCAACGACCCCGTTCTGCGCGCTCCATTCTTCACGGAGATCCATCATCACCCCTACTATCCAACGCAATGGCAGGCACAGGGCTTCGCACCGATCGAGAAATACGTGTCGCGCATCGACCATGAACTACTCATCGACCGCGCACGGATCGCGACCAAGGAGATCGAGCTGAGCGACGCAGGCATTCGCATCCGAACGATCCAATTGGACCGCGTGCAAGAAGAGTTCAAGCGTATCGGCACGTTCTGCATGTCCGCATTCAAGGAGAACCGCTTCTTCACGCCCATCCCAGTGGAGGAATTCGTCGCCAAGTACACTCGTATCGCACCACTCTTGAAGCCGGAGCTGGTGTTGCTCGCGGAGGATGCGCGAGGAGAACTACAGGGCTTCATTCTCGCCCTGCCCGACCTGTTCGAACCGGATCCCGCACGTCGAGCGTTGATCGTGAAGACCGCTGCCACCTCGAAGGAGGCACCAGTGAAAGGCATCGGGCATCACTTGCTACGCCGAACGGAGGAGGTTGCCGTAGGCATGGGCTTCAGCAAGACCATACATGCGTTCATGTCCGTGCAGAACCGCTCCGCATCGGGCAGTCATGTTGTCTTTGGCAGCGAACCGTTCGGGAGCTACACCTTGTACCACAAGCACCTGCCATGAGCAACATCGCGCGTTTGTTCTTCGAGCAGGCACGATCGCATCCGGAACGAGTGGCCATTATCCATGGCGCGCAGAGGGTCACCTACGGCGAGCTCGCAAAGCAGGCTGAGGCGACCGCTGCTGGTTTCATGGCGCAAGGCCTGAGCACCGGCGATCGCGTACTGGTGCTGGTGCCCATGGGCATCGATCTGTACCGCGTCGTGCTCGCGCTCTTCCGCATGGGTGCCGTAGCCGTCTTCCTCGATGCGTGGGTGAGCCGCGAGCGTTTGGAGCTGTGCTGCGAACTTGCTGATGTCCGTGCCTGGGTAGGTGGCTGGAAGGCACGGCTCCTCGCATTGGTTTCCCGGCCACTGCGCTGCACGCCCATCCGGCTTCGCATTTCACCACCATCAGGAGCGACCACGCCGCTCGCTGCTGTCGATCCGGACCAAAGTGCGCTGATCACCTTCACCACGGGCAGCACGGGAACGCCCAAAGCAGCGCGCCGGAGCCACGGATTCCTTGCCCGGCAATTCGAGGCATTACTTGATGAACTGGAACCCACCGAAGGCGACACTGACCTTACCACGCTCCCGATCGTGCTTTTCATCAACCTCGGTCTGGGTAGCACCACGGTGATCCCCGCGTTCAAGCCCAGCGCACCAGAACGTTTCAGTGCAGGAAAAGTCGTTCAGCAGATCCTCCTGCATGGCGTTGATCGCATGACCGTTTCTCCCATTCATGCCCACATGCTAGCGGATCATGTTTTGCGCACCGGCTCGCATTTGACCGCACTGAAGAAACTCTTCACCGGCGGAGGACCGGTCTTTCCGGGAGAGGCGCAACGCATCGTTCGTGCTTTCCCCGATGCGCGATGCACCATCGTTTACGGTTCCACGGAAGCCGAGCCCATCTCATCCATCAACGCTGCTGAATTGGTCGGCGAGGTAAGTGATGAAGGACTGTGCGTCGGTCGCGTCTTCCACCGCGCCAGCGTTCGGATAATACCGATCGCCGATGAAGCGATCTTCCCCATGTCTAGCGGGGACTTTGACGCATTCGTTCTTCCTGAAGGGCTGGTCGGCGAGATCATTGTCTCAGGCGCGCATGTGCTCGCATCGTATTACAACAACGAAGAAGCTTACCGCCGTAACAAGATCATCGTCGATGGTGTGGTGTGGCATCGCACAGGCGATAGTGGCCGCTTATCGAAGGGGGTGCTGTACATGCTTGGCCGCTGTGCACAGTTGATCCCCCATCGCGACGGATATATCGCGCCCTTCGTGTGGGAACCTCGACTTAAGGCGATCGACGGTGTGGAACGCGGGACCTTGATAGGTCGCGAAGGCCGGATCATAGCCGTGTTACAGCCAGCGCGTGGCGTGGATCGAGGTACTCTGATAAGCAGGGCAGAAACCCTATGCCCCTTCGTAGATGAGGTCCGTTTGATCAAGGAATTGCCGACGGATCCGCGGCATCGTTCCAAGATCGATCACGAGGCGCTCCAACGTAACGTGTATTGAGACCGATCAACCCAAGGCACCTTTCAGCATGGTGCGGAAAACGTCGCGATCCACCTCTACTGCTCCCAACGAACGGGTATGGTCATTAACATACTGCGTATCGAATAGAATACACCCCTCCGATCGCAAATGTGCGACCAAAGCAAAGAACGCCGCCTTCCCCGCGTTCGGTACCCGGCTGAACATGCTCTCGCCGAAGAAAGCTCCTTTGAGCGCCACTCCGTAGATCCCTCCCACCAATTCACCGCCTTGCCATGTCTCCAAGGAGTGCGCATATCCGGCGCTGTGCATGTTCAAAAAGCTGGCGATGATGCGCTCGTCGATCCACGACTCTTCGCGGTCTGCGCAAGCGCGGATCACGGCTTCGAAAGCTCCGTTGCGTGAATGGGTGAAACCTGCCCGCCGGAAAGCACGCAACGCACGCGCATTGGGGCGCAGATCCATCAGGGGGAAAATGGCGCGTGGGTCGGGATCGTGCCAGTAGAGTTCGCCATCATCATGGCACATGGGGAAGCGGCCTTCGCTGTAAGCGAGCACCAATTCCGCAAGGGGAATGGTGGCCACGGGAGGAAGACCGCTCACGGGGTTCGTACGATGCGCTGCCGCACCACAGAGCCCCCTTGTTCCACCACCAATAAGTAGGTTCCAGGGGAAAGTCCCACCAACCGTTGGTCGTCGACCCGGAGAAGACCGCCATCAACTGCGTTCGAGCGAGTGAAGAGCACCACCCGTCCTTGAGCGTCGAAAAGCACCACATGGGCGGGTGCAGGTCGCAATTCCGCGGATCTTATGGTGAAATGGTCCACGAAGGGCGATGGATAGACCTGCGCCGCGTAAGGCACCGGTTCCTGGATCCCGATGGTCATGGTAAGCCACGCATGGGCAGCACCGAAGTCCGGTATGCCATAGCCCAACGAGTCGTTCGGATCGGAGAAGAGCGAGGCGCTCCGGCGCACCGCGTCCATGATCTCCGAAGAGGTGCGCCCGGGGTGGAGCTGCCATAGACAAGCCACCAACCCAGCCAGTACCGGCGAGGCGAATGAAGTGCCGTTGGCGGACACCGCACTGTCCTGTCCCACATTCAGCACACGGGTCCCCCACCCCATGGCACAGACATCCGGCTTCACGCGTCCATCGGCGCTGGGCCCGTGGGAACTGAAGGGGGCATGGTTCTCCACATCGCCTACAGCTCCTACGGTGAGCACATCGATGGCGTCGGCTGGCGCGCTGATGTAGAACCAACTGCTGCTGCCGCTGTTGCCTGCACTGTTCACCGGAACCATGCCTTTGCGCGAAGCGATGTTGGCCGCGATGCTGATGCGCAAGGTCGCCCCATCGAGCTGCTCGTAGGTATGATCCATGGTGCTGTCATCGAAGGTGGTGTAGCCAAGTGAAGTGTTCAGCACATCGCAACCCAAGCTGTCTGCCAGTTCAGCACCGGCGATCCAATGGTCCTCCTCCACGGGATACTCCGTGGCCACCTCTTCGGTACGCAGGAGTACGTAGTCCGCTTCAGGCGCCGTGCCGATCAGCTGGCTATCAAGCCGGGCCGCCATGCACGAAAGCACACTGCGACCGTGCCAGTGATCGGCATACACATCGCCGTCATGCGTCACCAGGTCACGGGTGGCCACGATACCTCCCCGCTGCCGAACGGCATCGAAGGCCATGGACACATCAACGCCTTCGAAGCCTGAATCGAGCACACCGATGAGCATGCCTTGGCCTTGGGCGCCGATCCCATGGAGTGCTTGTCCGTTCAACATGCTGATCTGGAGGAAGGAGGAGCCGTAAAGCGCCTCATCCACATCACGCGCTGTGGAGGCCAAGGGCGCACGGAACTTGTCCAGGGCCGGACGCAGGCTCTCCCCACCACCGGACACGTTGACCGTGGCCACGAAGGGCAACGCTTGCACGGCGGCGAGCGCATCGACGCTTTCCACGCGCACGGTAACACCATTGAACCATTTGCTTCGGTTCAGCACCGCTACACCAGGTAGTCCTTCCACTGCCGCCACATAGGCCGGATCCACCGGCAGATCCAGTTCATCGTAAGGGATGTTCTGGGCTGCACGGCGTTGGATGGCCCGTGCGGAAAGGAAGGCCTCGGGTTGTGAAAGGGAGTACGGTGTGGAGGCTTTGTCCGTGAAGGCCACCCAATAAGTATCGGGAGCGGTTTGCGCATGTGTGCGGACCGCCAAGGCGTGCACCATGACGAACGCGATCAACGCGCCGATGGTCCTGATCGGTGATCTACTCCGTTCCATAGGCCACAGCGGTCATCCGCAGGCGCCAACCCTTCACCTCGACCACCGTCGTATTGGTGGCGGGATCAAAGCGGGTCTGCGTATTCGTCTCTTCCTGGTACTTCTCCACCATGCCCACATCGTGCGCGTACCGTTCTTCGAAGTTGCGCTTCTCGACGAAGTTGGCGGGGACGGTATTCTTCACCAAAAGGGTACGCTCGAAGGAAAGGGAGGCATTGCTCCACGGCACATCCACCTCAGCGTATTCCACTTCCAGTTCATCGTTCTCTTCGGGGTCGTCCACCGCGGAGGTGCCCAAGGCATTGATGTCCCAACGTCGGTCCAGCCGCACGGGAAAGGAGAGCTTCAATTTCCGGTAGTTCTCTTCCGAACGCTCGGCCGCATACGCATCCGCGGTCGCGCTCCAAACATCACGGATCACCCATTCACCGGCTTCATCCCTCACGAAACGGTGTATCCGCTGGCAAGCGCGGCCTTCCAGGTCGGTGTATTGTTCAACGATGCGCTCCAACAGCCGATAGCTTACACTATCCAGCACGTTGCTGGGGTCATCGCGCCAAAGCGAATCCACTTGATATTCCACCCAGGTACCGGTGGCCGTGGGGAAGTACCCGAAGCCAAGGTCGGGGTCAGTGGCCGGCTCGTCCTTCTTGCAGGAACTGAGCAGCGCTGCGCTCATGAATGTGGCGAGGATGAGCTTGGTTTCCATGGTCTTCAGCGTTCGCGATCGATGAAACCGCCACCGATCACATCATTACCCGCATAGAAGACGGCACTCTGCCCCGGTGCGATGCCTGCCACCGGCGCATGGAAATCAACTTTCACCCGTTCCTCGCCTTCGGAGGTGCGAAGGAGGCTGAGCGTGCTGGGAGTGCCTTTGTCCTTGTAGCGGATCTTGGTCACGGCTTCGAGTTCCCCGTTCAACGCATCCACGAGTTGGAAGTTCGGACGACGCACCCACATGGTCGTCTTTTGCAGGTCGTCCTTTCGCCCAAGGACCACCGTATTGGTCTCGGGTCGGATATCCGTCACATACAAGGGCTCTCCTGTGGCGATGCCCAGGCCTTTGCGCTGGCCGATGGTGAAGAAGGGGTAGCCATCGTGCTCGCCCAGCACCTCACCACCCACACTAACCAATTGACCATGAGCGAGTTTGGAAGTCGCTTCCGGTTCCTTGCGTTTCAAGAAACCACGGTAGTCGTTATCCGGGATGAAACAGATCTCGTAGCTCTCGCTTTTGCTGGCCAGCTCTGGGAATCCGCTGTCCATGGCCATTTTCCGAATGTCGCTCTTGTGGAAGCCGCCGATGGGGAACCGGGTGCGGGCCAGGTTCTTCTGCTCCAGCCCCCACAACACATAGCTCTGGTCTTTACCCGGATCCAGGCCCTTGCTCACCACCCAACGACCGGTCTCAGGCACTTGCCGCACCTGGGCGTAATGGCCCGTGGCGATCAGCTCACAGTCCATCATATCGGCCCGTTTCAGCAGGGCCTCCCACTTGATGAAGGTGTTGCACAGGACGCAGGGATTGGGGGTGCGCCCGGCCATGTACTCGCTGGTGAAATTGCCGATGATGGCATCCCCGAACTCCTCGCGGATATCGATGATCATATGGTGGAATCCTCGACTTACCGCCATGGTACGCGCATCATTTATGCTGTCCAGGTCGCAACACCCGGTGATGCGTTTGCCCCCACTGGCATCGGCATAGTCCCAGGTCTTCATGGTCACACCGATCACCTCGTACCCTTGCTCATGCAGCATCAGGGCGGTCACGGAGCTATCCACCCCGCCGCTCATGGCCACCAATATCCTTCCGTGTTTGCTCACCGCTGTCGCGAATTATCCATTTTCAATGTCCCGACCCGCAGCCTCGTAGGGCGACCCGGTAGGATCGCCGCTGCATCGACTTCGGGTCCTGTCCCTACGCTCCACTGCCTTCGGTCCCGTGCCCCGGACCGCTAGCCACTGCCCCCAACCTCACTGTTCCACCCCAGCGATATAGCGGGTCACCTTCACCACCTTCCCTTTCTCATCATACTCCTTCACCTCTCCTTCCAACAGATCGTTCACGTAGGTGCCCTCCTTCTTCTTGGTCTGGCCTTTCAACACCCGCTCCATATCGCCGGGTGTCCCTAAGACAGGGTCAGCTTCCATGGCACGCATCTCCCAACGGCCGTTGGCGTGATACTCGGCGAAAGGCCCCTCGCGCTTGCCCTTCTTGTAGGTCACTTCGGACATCAACTGCTCATCGTCGTAGTACTCCTTGAAAGTGCCGTTCTCCTTCCGCTCCTTGATCAGCTTGCCTTTTTCGTAAAGCACCTGCAGCTGCAGGGACCCATCCGGATTGAAGTAGTACCAGGTACCGTCCCGGTCGCCATTCACCACATTGCCCTCGATCTCTTTTTTGCCATCCTGGTAATAGAAGACCATCTTCCCTTGGGCCTCGCCGTTCAGGTAGGTGGCTTCCGACTTCAACTTGCCGTTGGCGAACCAGCTGGTGTGGGCGCCATTGAGCACGCCCGCTTTGCGGTTCTCCTTTTCGGCCACGCTTCCATCCGGGTAATAGGTCACCTGTTCACCGTTGAGTTGGCCGACGGTGAAACGTTCCACCTTGCGGAGTTTTCCATCGGGGCCATAATAGTTCCATAGGCTATCCTTCTCCTGTCCCACATACTTGCCAGCGGCCATGAGCGTACCGTTGGCGTGGAAATGGCGTGCCCGACTGATACGGCCGTCCCCGGCGTGCTCCTGTAAGGTGGTGAGCTTACCTTCTTCGTCATAATGTTTGAAAGTGCCCACCGGCTTGTCATCCTTGAACTGTCCGAGGTAGCGGGTCTTCCCGCTTGGCCAGGTCTTGCTCCAAGTGCCTTGCTTTCGGCCCTTGGCATCAGTCCCGTTCAAGCTAGAGGCCTCGGGCGGCTGGGCCAGCGACGACAAGGCGAAAGGCAGGGCCAGAAGGGCGATGAGCGTTCTTATCCACATGGATGCTACAAAGGTAGCCGCGCGGTCCAAGCACCGTGCCGAAGGATAACGCGAACAGGCGTGCACTTAGCTTCTACCTTTGGGCGCACATCCACAACCCATGAAGTTCTTCATCGACACCGCCAGCTTGGCACAGATCAAAGAAGCCCAGGAATTGGGCGTGCTCGACGGCGTGACCACCAACCCCAGCCTGATGGCCAAGGAAGGCATCAGCGGCACCGATGCGGTGATGAAGCACTATGTCTCCATCTGCAACATCGTGGAGGGTGATGTGAGCGCGGAGGTGATCGCCACGGACTATGCGGGTATGGTGCGCGAAGGCGAGGACCTGGCCGCGTTGCACCCGCGGATCGTGGTGAAACTGCCCATGACGCGCGACGGCGTTAAGGCCATAAAGTACTTCACCTCCAAGGGCATAAAAACGAACTGCACGTTGGTCTTCAGCGCAGGACAAGCCTTGCTGGCCGCCAAGGCGGGTGCCACCTACGTGTCCCCATTCGTGGGTCGGTTGGATGATGTGAGCACCGATGGCGTCCAACTGATCGATCAGATCCGTACGATCTACGACAATTACGGCTACGGCACGGAGATCCTAGCGGCCAGCATCCGCCATCCGATGCACATCATTCAATGCGCCGAGGTGGGTGCCGACGTGGCCACCTGCCCGCTCAGCGCCATCACCGCCCTCTTCGACCACCCCCTCACCACCATCGGTCTGGAGAAGTTCCTGGCCGACCACAAGAAGGCCGCCGCCAGCGCCAAGGTGTGATCGACCATGTTGCTCGCCATCCACCCCAAGGACCCGGAACCACGGAAGATCCGGACCGTGGTGGAAGCCTTGCTCAAGGGCGGCGTCGTAGTGTGCCCCACGGATACCGTCTACGCGTTCGTGTGCAGCAGCCAGAGTGCCCGTGCGATCGAAGCCGTCACTCGACTGAAAGGGGTTAAAGCACAAAAGGCGGACCTATCCCTCATCTGCCAAGACCTCAGTCAGTTAAGTACATACGCAAAGGCTGTGGATACCGCCTCGTTCCGGATCATGAAGAAGGCCCTGCCTGGCCCCTATACCTTCATCGTACAGGCCAGTAACGAGATCCCCAAATTGTTCAAGAACAATCGACGAAACGTTGGTATCCGTGTTCCTAACCACCCGATCCCACAGGCCTTGGTCAAGGAGCTCGGGCACGCCTTGGTGGTCACCAGCGTACACGACCCCGACAAGGTGGTGGACTACACGACCGACCCCGAGCGTATCCATGAACACATTGGCCATCAGGTTGATATGGTGATCGACGGGGGTATTGGCGGATTGTTGGGATCCACTGTGATCGACCTTTCCAACGGGGAGCCGACCGTTCTTCGCGAAGGCAAAGGCGAGGTGGACGGCCTCCTCTAGGGCAAACGAAGGCCCAACCAAGCCTGGGGCATGTACCGGACCAGGTCGCTGGCACGCATGGCATCGGCACCAAGATCAACTGCGGCCAGGTCACCTGCGAGGCCATGAACATAACACGCTATCATACTGGCTTCCAATGGATCATACCCCTGCGCTAAAAGTCCAACAAGAAGTCCTGTAAGTACGTCTCCGGCGCCGCCCTTGGCCATGCCGGAGTTCCCAGTGGAATTGAAGTAGACCCTTCCGCCAGAAGAACATACCGCTGAATAAGCCCCTTTAAGGACTAACGTGCAACCCACTTCCTGAGCAAAGGCTTTGGCTCGGCACAACCGATCATAACTACTTGTGGATGAAGACCCAAGCAGCCGATCCATCTCTTTCGGATGTGGGGTTAGGACCGTTCTGGAGCTAAGGTGATCGAGCAGATCGCGTTGTTGGGCGAGCATGGTCAAAGCGTCCGCATCGAGCACAAGTGGCCCATTCCACCTCCCAAGCAGTTCCTTCAGCACCTCCTTCGGGCCTTTGGTCACCCCAACCCCGGGTCCAAATGCAACTGCTGTGTACCGCTCAAGGTCAGGCAGTTGAGAGACGTGATCCCGATTCGCATCCAAGGAGGTCATGGCATCCGGCAGCGCCATCCCGATCAATCGGATCGTATTCTCCACGCCATGCACGGTGAGCAGCCCAACGCCACTTCGCGCACACCCCGTGGCCGCCAACACCCCGGCACCATGGCATCCGGCCCCTCCCGCAATGACCAATGCGTGCCCATGGGAACCTTTATGGGTGAACCGGCTTCTTGGTTTCAGGGCTCGCCGGATATCGGCCTCTTCTACCCAGTCCCCGACCCGCTCAGTTGACTCCAAGGCCTTCGCATCCAGGCCAATAGCCTTCACGATCCAGGATCCTGCCGCAGCCCCGGTTTCGGGAAGCAAGACAGCTATCCGAGGCACTTGGAAGGTGACCGTGTGATGAGCCTGGATCGTCGGTCCCATTCCTAAACCTTCGGTGGGGTCCATCGTTCCTGAAGGCACATCGATCGCGACCACGGGACGTCCGCTGGAATTCACTCGTGCGAATAGATCTGCCAGCGCGCCGTGGACAGGACGGGTTATGCCCGAGCCTAGAACTGAATCTATAATAATCTCATTATCATTATATTGAATATTATAATATGAAGCTTTTGAATGATCAACTTGTATGTCTCGCGGAAGTCGATCGAAGCGTTCGGCAACGACTCCGGACACGCCCTCTTGGTGGTCAATGGTAATGACGCGCACCCGCCGGCCTCGCTCATGGAGGTGGAAAGCCACCACCAAACCATCTCCCCCATTGTTCCCTTTTCCCGCCAAAATGACATAGGAAGGATGCTCCCCCAGGTGGCCGAGTCCCTCCAATTCAAGGAGCACGTCGGTGACCGCTCTACCCGCCCGCTCCATGAGTTCTTCGACTGTAGCACCCGCAGCGATGGTAGCCTCCTCCACGGATCGGACCTGCTGGTTGGAAAGTACCGGGATCATGTGTGACCTGCTGGAACTGGAACGTCGAAACTAAACTTACGCCGAGGGGAGAACGAAGGGAAAGCAATACGAAAGTGCACGCCTACGCGAAAAAAAGTATGATCCGTGTGCGGAACAATGCGGAAAGACAGCCAACAACCGCTCAGCCCTAACTACTTTCGTGGCCTCTCCCGGTCAACGATCACGACGAAGAACCACAAACCACTATCAACATGAAAGTAGCGCTACGATTCGCATTGGCGAGTGTGCTGGTCCCGAGCCTTGCCATTGCGCAGGAAGGAGGGCCGAACTTGGTGAACAACGGAGGTTTCGAATCCCGTTCCCCAGAGGTGAAGACCTGGGACCAACTAGACCAAGCCTCCGGATGGAGCAACGCGAACGGCGGCTCGGCCGATGTGTTCAGCAAGATGGGTACGGCGAAGAACGTTGGCATCCCTGACAATGATCTGGGCTCCAGCGCCGCGCAGGAAGGCGAGAGCTACGCCGGTTTCGTAGCGTGGAAGGACGATATGCGCCCCAACTTCAAGCGCCTGATGAACGGCCGCGACGAGAAGCCGTTCAAAGCCGCATGGAACCAGTACAGCGAGTACATCCAAACCGCCATCAGCGCGCCGCTGACGCCTGGGCAGAAGTACGACATCTCCTTCTGGGTGAAGCTTGCCGACAAGAGCGACCGCGCAGTGAATGGCATCGGAGCCTACTGCTCGCCGACCCAGTTGGCCTACAACCACCGCCACCACCTGGCCGAATTGGCTGACGTGAAGAGCGATGCCGTGCTGGACAATAAGAAGGACTGGGTGGAAGTGAAAGGAACCTTCGTAGCCGATGGCGACGAGAAGTTCCTCGTGATCGGTGCCTTCGGTCCGAACATGGAGAAGAAGAGCGTGATCGAAGGCGCGGACAACCAGCGCGCGTACTACTACATCGATGGCATCACCTTGCGCCTGCGTCCTGAGGACGACCGCGACAAGGACGGTGTACCCGATAAGGAGGACAACTGCCCGGATGAGGCGGGTGTGAAAGCCCTCGGTGGTTGCCCGGACCGTGATAGCGATGGGGTGGCCGACAAGATGGATGCCTGCCCTGAGCTGGCTGGTCCAGTGAATAACCAGGGCTGCCCGGACAGCGACGGTGATGGTATCGCCGACAACGTGGATAAGTGCCCCAAAGTGGCTGGTGTGCCCGAGATGAAGGGTTGCCCCGCTATCAAGGAAGAGACCAAGAAGCTCTTCGAGAAGGCCCTCACCGGCATCCAATTCGAGACCGGCAGCGCCGTGATCAAGAAGACCAGCTTCCCCATCCTGGATCAGGTGGTGACCGTGATGAACGAGAACCCCGAGTACAACCTGGAGATCCATGGCCACACCGACAGCCAAGGTGATGATGCCAAGAACCTGAAGCTGAGCGATGATCGCGCGGCTTCTGTGAAGAAGTACCTGACGGACAAAGGTGTTGGTGCCGCTCGTCTGCGCTCCGAAGGTCATGGTGAAACCATGCCTGTAGCCGACAACAAGACCAGCGCCGGTCGTGCCAAGAACCGCCGTGTGGAGTTCAAAGTGATGTTCTGGGAGTGACTTGATCGGTCGACTCATCTTTTGAAGGGGCTGCCTCGCAAGGGCAGCCCCTTCTGCTTTCTACAGGGTGCACAGGCCTACTCGCCGAACGAATAGGCCATCCCGGTGTAGTGGTTGCTAGTTCAACACAAGGATCGGCTATCATAGCCTTGGCCGAGGGTCACACAGGAGCAACGTGCTGGCCAGCCCTTTCACAACTCATTGACAAGACCTCCGAACGGCCCTTAGCCCAGGGCTATCCAGGGCACTTCCGCTGTTCTTCACGATGAAGATCCACCGTTGGGTCACCGAAAGGAGGACGAAACCGAAGAAATGGTTTGCCATGATCACGATCTACCGGAGCCGATCTCCATTCGATCAATCCCAAGGCTGTACGGCGCATTCGTTCTCCAGCGCTTCAGCCAAGCACGTCGATGGTACCGACAATTGGTTTCAACCTGTGCCGGCATTGAACATCAGGATATCTGAAGTGGCATCCCTCTTACTGGTCGCGCTACACATGGTAGCTAAGACCACGATCGTTCCGGATCTCAGGAAACGTTGCTGCGATCGGATGTGGTCGGCAGCAGGCGACCATTGTGTGCGTTTACCTGATATGGAACTGAACGACTACCTACCCGGTCGGTAAGATCGGGTAGGTATAAAAGCGAATGGGCCGCCCGAAGGCGGCCCATTCCATTAGGGATGAACTACTTATTGGAAGTAGAAGTTCACACCGATACGAGCACCGCTCACGCCGGTGTCGATGCCGAAGCCGTTACGCTTGGTACCACCCTCCTCGGTCACGCTCTGCACAGAGCCCGTGTTCGGGGTAGAGGTAGAAGGCACCCAATATTCGGTGGTGGTCTCCGTGTAGCCTTCGCTGCTCAGAGCGAGACCCCAGGTGTACTCACCGCTGAGGGACAGCTTCGGAGCTGCGAACCATTCCACGCCAACGAAACCGTTCAGACCAACGGCGAACAGGCTACCCTGCTTGGATTCCGTCACACGCTGACCTTGGTTGTCGTTGCTGAGTGCGTTGCCGTACTCGTTGGTGGTTTTGCCGCTGCCGAGACCGATGTTCAGTTCGCCACCGTACACACCGACCACGCGGGTGCTACCAACACGCTTCTCCAGACCAGCGCCCAATTGCACGGCCATGAAGTTCGTTTTGGTCACGTCCTCCACTTGGGGGATCGGGTTCGGGAAGGTGGGCAGGGGGTTCGGGAGGGGAGCGATGTCCACCAGGTCGGTGGTCTTGCTGCTGCCGAATCCGATGCGCACGCGACCACGGTAAGCCGTGTTGGCGTCGATCAACTTCTTACCACCGATAACCACTTGGGAACCGTTGGTGCTCGTGCTGCTGAAGAAATTGTTCAAGCTCACACCACCGTTGTTGGTGTTGCCGTTGAACAGGTTACCAGCGTAGTTCAACAAGGGAGTAGCGTCAAAAGTCAATCCCCAGTCACCGCTCTGGCTGAGCCAGTTTTCGCCGCGGTTGCTGGTGATCTCCCCCGTTTGGGCGGAGGCCGTCATGGCAGCGACCATGGCTGCCGAGAACAGTACATGCTTCTTCAT
>JAEUTC010000195.1 GCA_016787985.1 Flavobacteriales bacterium
TGCGTAGTGCAACAGGTCCGTTCGGCAAGGGGGCAAATATGGACCACAGAAAGTGAAAAACAAAAGTGGCGGACACTTGCAGGAAAGGAAAATTTCACTTCGGTCGGGACCGATCGACCGCTCACCGCGAGGCCTTGCCCCGTGCGGGTTTGCGCGTTCCACATCGTTGGCGTAAGCTACCGCGTACGATGCTCCGTTCGATCGTTGATCGTAGTCGTATGTCCTTTGATGTCGCATGCCTTCCGACGCGCCGCGATGGCAACGAAAGTTACGGCACCGGATCGGTACCGAGCAAGGGTGTCGCGCAGCATGTGGAAGCGGAGCTTCCGGTTATCTTACGCGCCATGTTCAGCCACGGAACGGAGGTGCGGGTGCGGTACGGAGAGACCGACCAGATGGGCTACGTTTATTACGGCGACTACGCCGAATACTTCGAGGTGGGCCGCGTGGAAGCCCTGCGCAGCCTCGGCTTCCCGTATCGACGCTTGGAGGAGGAGGGCGTGATGTTACCCGTGCGCGACCTCAAGGTCACCTATCACCAAGCCGCGCGGTACGACGACCTCATCACCATCCGTACCACCATCGCGGAGTTGCCAACGGTGCGTATCGTGTTCGACTACGAGCTACGTAACGAAGCAGGAACGCTGCTCTGCGAGGCATCCACCACGCTCGTTTTCGTCGATCGCGCCACCATGCGCCCGCGTCGCGCACCCGAGTCGTTGGTCGCCGCACTGGCCGCGCGCTTCTCGGATCACTGAGGTTCAACCTCGATGCCGAGCAGTGCCCACCTGGGTAGCAGCTTCGCCAGCGTGCCTTTCGGAAGCTCGATCTCCGCCCTACAGTTCGCTGAGAACGTGCTCGACGTGATGGCACCGCCATGAGCGAGCACCTCGGCCTTAAGTCCATCGAATCGCTCATAGCCACAGGTGATGCTAGCATGTTCCATCACCACACGCTCGATGATCCGCGCCGCTTCGAGCGCGAGCCGTGCTGCTTCACCATAGGCCTGGATCAGCCCGGGCTTCCCGAGCAAGGTGCCGCCGAAGTAGCGCACCACGGCCACGCCACAATAGGTGAGCTCGAACGATCGGATGCGCCGGAGGATCGGTAGACCCGCCGTTCCGCTGGGTTCGCCATCGTCGTTGGCGCGGTGGTGATCAGCGGCATCGCCCAGCACCCATGCGTAGCACACATGCCGCGCGGCAGGATGCTCGTTACCGAATCGTTCTGCGATGCGCTTGAACTCGGCCTCGTTGGCGATGGGGAAGGCACGCGCGATGAACTTGCTCGCCAGTTCGCGGTGGATGCCCTCGCTCGTTCCCTCGATGGTCCGGTAGCGTTCCGTGCTCATCGTTACAAGACCATGAAGAGGATCAACGCAGCCACACACAACGCGATACCCGACCATTGCCGCAGGTGCAGCCGTTCCTTGAAGAGAACAAGACCAGCACCCGTTGCTACGATGATGGCTAGGATGTTCATCGCCGGGAATACGATGGAGGCCGGATAGGTGCCAGCGCCCAATGCCCAGACGAGGAATAGGAGCGAAGCGTAGTTCACCACCCCAAGCACCACACCACCGACCCAAGCTCGTGCGTGTCGCAAGGTCGGATGTTCGCCTCGGATGAAAAGCAGGGCCATGCTCACGAGCGCCGACGAGCCGAAGCAAAGGGTGGGAAAGGTGGAGGCGTTGTCCGCGGTGGTGAACATCCGTTGCACATAGGTCACACTGATGTCGGCGATTCCACTGCACAGGAAGATCACGAAGGGGAGATGAGAAGAACGACCCACAGCCTGGGTATTTCCCGGCATGGATGTGAGCACCAGTCCTGCGAGCGCCAGGATGATACCCACCATGGCCCATGTGCTCAAGCGCTCGTTGAAAAGCACTACGGCACCGGCGATGGTGAGCACCAAGCTCATGCGGCCTGCGATGGTCGTACGCGCGGCACCGGCCCGCTGTGCGGAAAGACCCGTGAGCGAGAAGATCACTACGAAGAGCGCACCCAACAACGAGGCAGGGAGCAACAAGGGCTGTACATCGGCTGCCTGCCACGGCGGTGCCACCACCAAGCCGCAGAGGAAAGCCACGCTGTAGTTGACGGCGATGGCCGGGAGCAAGGGCACGTTGTACCGCTCGAAGTACCGGAAGAGGATGGCGAACCCCGCAACACAGAGCGCAGCGAGCACTACATATCCCATGCAGCAGCGGGGTTGTTCACCTTCAAGAACAAGGCGATGCTATCATCACCGGAAACGCGTGCACGTACAGGTGTGGCGCTTAGGTGCGGTGCCGGAGTACCCGAACCGAACACGGCCTTCCCTTGGATCACGCGGGCTTCGTCCCAAAGGCCTTCGTGAATGAAGTGCCCTAGGAGTTCAGCGCCCCCTTCCACCAGCACCGATCGGATGTCGCGTTCGTGCAAAGCGTTCAGTACCGTTCTGATCACAGGTGTACCCGGCTCAACGATCACGTGCTCCACGGGAAGTTCCGGACGAAGGCGCCCGGTGATGAGCAGTGTTGGATGGCCGTCCGCGTACACACGGCTGCTAGCCGGTGTGATGCCCTGGCGATCGATGACCACGCGCAACGGCTGTCGGCCTTCCACATGGCGCACGGTCAAGGAGGGGTCGTCGTTCACCACGGTGCGGCTACCGACCAGAATGGCTTGCTCTTCAGTTCGCCATTTATGCACCAACACATCGGTCGTTGGGGAACTGATGCGCTGCACCCCGCGCTCCGTGCGTGGATGGCGATCGAGCAGCCCATCCGCTGAACGCGCCCATTTCAGGATGACGTACGGTCTTCCTTGCTCAATGGAAGTGAGGAAGCGTCGTTGGACCCATCGGCACTCATCGCGCAGCACGTTCTCCGTCACGCGAACGCCGGCATCCTTCAACCGTTCGATGCCTTTGCCGGCCACCTGCGGGAACGGATCGCGTTGGCCCACCACCACATGCTTGACACCTCTAGCGATGAGCAGATCGGCACACGGTGGGGTTCGACCATGGTGGGCACAAGGTTCCAAGTTCAC
>JAEUTC010000199.1 GCA_016787985.1 Flavobacteriales bacterium
GAACCAGCAGGTGATCCAGGAGATCGTACGCGACCTGCAGGCCAGTCATGATGAACACAATTGGGCGGCCTTCGAGGCGCACTTCACGCGGGTGCATTCCACCTTCTACAAGACCTTGCAGGAGCGCTTCCCCGAGCTCACACCGAACGAGCGGAAACTGTGCGCCTTCCTCCGCCTCAACATGTCTACCAAGGACATCTCGGCCATCACCCAACAAACGGTGAACAGCATCACCGTGGCCCGTTCCCGGTTGCGGAAAAAGCTCGGGATCGACGGCGATGAGGCGAATTTGATCGACTTCCTGCAGTCGCTTTGAGCTTTGTGGGTGCGCTGGTCAAGGATCGGTATATCAGATAGTTATCGGCGCTTGTAATGCAGATGTAAGGTGCCGAGCAAAGGATGTAGCGCGCTTGTTCGGGTACTTTTCTTTGAGGTGGTGACGCACCGTGCCACTTTCGCCCCGGCTTCACCGAACGGCATGTCCGGGGGGGAGCTGAACGATGACCGACCACGACTCCGGAACCGAAAAGCGACCCCTTCCGCAGGACGATATGGACCGCCTGGAGGAGATGCATCAGCGCCTGAAGGAGACCCAGGCGGCCTGGCGCAATCTGCTCGAAGGTCTGGGCAACTTGAAGAAGGATCGACCCACTCCCGAACCGACCAAAAAACAAGAACCATGAGCTTGACACGACCCTTGACCTTGGCCCTCTGTGGCCTGTTATCCGGTGCCACCGCAGTGCACGCCCAGCCAGAAGCGTTGGACCTTTCCTTCAACGGGACCGGCTACGTGGTGCGCCCGGTGAACACTGGGGACAACATGCAGAAGTTGCTGGTGCAGCCCGATGGCAAGATCATCGCCGCCGGTATGAGCTTCGATGCCACCTTCACGGCACGTGCCCATGTGCTGCGCTTCAACCCCGATGGCTCTGCGGACAACACGTTCGCTACGGATGGACTCTTCACCTACGAATTGGACAACGAGGCACTGCTCTATTCCGCCGTGCTCACCGCCGAAGGCAAGATCCTGCTCGCAGGCGCCACCACCGACTACCAGACCTACCGCATTCTGCTCCTCCAACTCAACGCGGATGGGACCTTGGATGCGACTTTCGGCGATGGCGGTGTGACGGTTCAAGCGGTCAGTCTGGCACCGAACAATGGAGAGGACTTCGCCTACGATGTGGCCCTGGACGCGGAAGGCAACATCCTGGTCTGCGGCAACTCGTTCGGAGCAGACTATGTGCGCCGTCCGGTGGTGGTGCGTTTTACGCCGAGTGGTGCGCTTGATACCGCTTTTGGTGTGGATGGAGTCGCCACTATACCAGTGAACGAGGTTGGCGCATCCGCCTTCAAGGCCATCGCGGTACAACCCGATGGCAAGATCGTGGCCACGGGTTATTTCGGGCAATCGGAATTCTGGTACCTCTTCGTCGTGGTCAGGTTCAACGCCGATGGAACGCTCGACGAGACCTTCAGCGATGACGGGGTGAAGAAGTACAGCTACAGCGACGTGGACGATTCAGGTGAGGATGTGGTGATCACGGCGGATGGTTCCATCCTGATCGCGGGGAAGACCACGGACGCGAACTACAACATCAGCAGCTTGCTCATCAAGTTCACTCCGGCGGGCGAAGTGGATGAGACCTTCGGCTTGGAAGGCGCCGTGTCCGAGGATATCGGGCAGTTCGACTACGGCTGGGAGCTCGCCGAGTTGGAGAATGGCGAGATCCTCGTGGCCGGTACGGCAGGCAACGGCCCACCCACGGACTTCGATATGGCGCTTTGGAAGTATGATGCGAGCGGAGCGCCCTTGACCACATGGGGAACCGACGGGCTCGTGCAGCACATGCTCCCGGAATACTCCACCATGGTGTATGCCATGGACCTCCAGGCCGATGGCAAGATCCTGGTGGGCGGACAGGCGCGCACGGACATGAACCAGAACTACTTTTTCGTTGCTCGTTTGGGGAACAACACCAACATCGGGATCGCTGATCGAACGGTGAACACGGCCGTGCTGATGCCGAATCCGGTTGCTGCGGGTAGCCAGCTGAGGGTGGTGACCGCCAAACCCATCGGCAATACTGCGCGCATCACGCTTCACGGCGCCGATGGTCGTGTGCTTTTCACCGAGCAGTTGAACCAGGCCGCCGATCACCAGGGAACCATCGCTCTAGAACTGCCGTCCGGTTTGCAGCCGGGTGCCTATATGCTCACCGTATCCGATGCTGGCGAGCGCTATGCGGCGACCGTGATGGTCCAATAGGCTTACGACCATCCAAGAAGAGGAGCCTTCGGAAGAGGGCTCTTCTTCATTTTGGAGGTTCAAGTATCAGGTCCGGGATGGTCGACATGTTCGCCTCGCCGTAGCGGTACCTTTGACGGTACCAAGTCATCCGACCATGAGCAAGCAACCCAAGTCCACTGCCGTAGCGCCGTTGAGCACTTTGTTGGCGAGCAGCTACACCCTGTACCTGAAGACGCACAACTACCATTGGAACGTGACCGGACCGATGTTCACCACGCTGCACACGCTCTTCATGACGCAGTATTCCGAGCTTGCGTTGGCGGTGGATGAAGTGGCTGAACGCATCCGCACGTTGGGCGCTTACGCACCGGGCAGTTACACGGCTTTCGCCAAGCTGAGCAAGGTGAAGGAAGAGAACGGGCACCCGAACGCGAAGGACATGATCAAGCAACTGGTGGCCGATCAGGCGGCGATCATCGAGGTCGCCAAGGCCGTGATAAAAGCCGCTGAAAAGGATGGCGACCAAGTGAGCGCCGATCTGGCCACACGCCGCATGGACGTACACGCGAAGAACGCGTGGATGTTGCGTAGCCACCTCGAGTAAGCAGCGTCGCTCACGCCCCGAGCGGCTGCTGGGCAGGCCTCAGCGCATCAGCACCACACGTTCCGAGTGGACGATAGCGCCCCGTGCATCGCGAACGCGTGCGATCAGCAAGGTGGCTTGTATGGGATCCAGATCGATCACGGTCGCACTTCCGATCAAGCGGGCACGAAGTACTTCGCGTCCTGTGGGGTCGAAGAATTCGACACTTCCGCCGGTGGATGAGGTTCTTACGGTGATCTGCTGCTCGGTCGGATCCGGATAGAACGACACCGATGGATGGATCGTTCCTGCAGCCATGCCTGTGATTATCCCTGCACAACTGGTCCATTCACCGGAGAGGACGTTCGCGGTGTAGCTGTTCAAGCTATCGATGTCAGCACCGATGTTGGTGCCATCGGAGGCCGTGCCATAGTAAGGGCTTGTGGGCAACAGGGCATAGTCGTTGTTGGCGGCATCGGCGAAACCAACCGGTGCGACACCGGCGGGAAACCAGTGGTTAGGCGGATATTGCGAGGGGTTGCCGTTGGGTCCACCTTGCGCGCCGATGAGCACGTTGTGTGAGAACACGGAGCCCGGGAAATAGGTGTTGATGGTGCCATTGCCGCAGCCTGATCCCGTGCCGCAAACACCATAGGCACCATAGCCAACGATGTTGTCCTGGAAGGTGAGGAAGAGCGTGGGGTCGCCAGCGGCGCTGGTGGTGGTGCCTGCGTTGAGGCTGGTGTTGTGGCGGATGGTGAGGTGCTCCGTTCCGTTGAGGAACTGGTACATCTTGTTCACGCTGCTGATGTCGTACGCCAGGTTGTGCTCCACCAGAATGCGCGTGCTCACGGGATTATCCAACTGGTCATCGTGCCCGCTGAAGTTGTAGCCGCCATCGCTGCCCAGGAGGATATTGTAGCGCCAAGTGACATCAGTGACGCGGCTCCACATGGAAGCACCGCTCTGGGTGCGCGGCGTGATCAGCACCGCGAAGCCGTTTTGGCAATCCGCCCAATTATTCTCCAGGATGTTGCCTTCCACCAGCACGCGCTGTGCGTTCTTCAGCTCGAAGAGGTTCTTCACGCACCACGGCGTACCTGCATAGTCCGGATGTCCTTCCTTCCAACTGAGCGGCTTGAAGAAGTGGTTGTTGCGCACCTCGATGTCGGAGGGCACGAGGTCCTGGATGTTGGGGTTGGCACCGCCGAACATCACGTTCTCACCGCTGCCTTCGAGGTAGTTGTTCACGATCTTGAAGGGCCCCGGACCGTTCCAGCCGCAGAGGGCCTGCGTATCCTGTCCTTCGCCCTTGCAGTCGCTGATGTAGTTGACCACCGAAGTGCGCGCGCTGTTGAGCGCGATGCCGCGTTTGGAGCCGAGCGTGGTGTTGCCATGGATGTACAGCCGATCGAAGACGAGGTCGTGTGGCAATGCGTCCAGTGAGTTCTGTGTGCCATCGCCAGCGCGGATCAGGTCGAAGGAGTAGCCGGTGCTGCTCACTTCCAAGCCCATCAGGTAGTAGTGGTGCGCGTTACTGGCGAAGGTGAGCGCGGTCTGCCCGGCGGCCGATACGATGCGTGGTAGGACGGGAGAGAAGGAGGGTGTGATGCGTTGGTTAGCAGCGGGCAGCTGGGCATCAAGTGCATTGCTGCGGATCACGATCCAGTCATCACCGGTCTTGGCGGGTAGGGTGTAGCTGCCGCTGTAAGTGTGCCCAGCCTGCAACAGGATGGTGGTGCCCGGTTGCGCCGCGTTGATGGCCTGTTGCAGCTGACCATTCCCGTACTCGCAGCCGCTTGAGCAGACCGTGATGACTGCGGCAGTGGTGGGGTAGCAGACGTTCAGGTACTCCTGCGGAGGCTCAGGAAGGTCTTGGGCATGCAACGGTATTTGTAGCGCGATGACAGCGAGGAGAAGAGGACGCATGCAGCGGTTCTGATATTCGACCGCCAAATTACGGGTGCACACCAAAGACAGAGAGCCGAACGCTGCGTGCGTTCGGCTCCCCGATATTGCCAAGGCTGGCTGGTCAATGGGTCATCGGCCGCACGAAGCCCTTGACCAATGGCTTCAGTAGTGTTGCGATGTGCAGCAGCTCCTCTTCGCTATGTAAGGGTCCCACGACCTGCAGACCGATGGGCAGGCCCTCCGCATTCAAGCCCATGGGCACCGAAAGCGTAGGGTGACCTGTCGCATTGATGATGGCGGCGAATGGTACGTATTCCATGTAGCGCAAGGGGCCGTTATCGCCCTGCTGCAATGCCCCCGACTCGCACTTGGTGAATGCCGCGCCGTAGGTGACGGGCAGGATCAGGAAGTCGTGTTCTTGGAAGAAGGCTTCCCACACACCGGTCAGGCGTTCGCGTTCGCGGGTGATGCGCTGCCAATGTGCTTCCGAGGTATCGCTCATCGCTGCGGCATAGCTTTCGAAGGTGCCGGTTCCCGGGTCGATGGCGCGAAGTTGTTGCGTCATCAGCTGGCGGAACAACCAAGGCTTGTCCTCACCATGTACCATCGCGAAGGTGGCGAAGAAGCACCGCATCAGGTCGGCGTGGATGGATGGAACGGCATTGTCCAACGCAGCACCTTCATGGCGCAAGGAGCCAACGAGCTGTTGCAACTTGTCCTTCACATCACGGCCCACTTGTGCGGTGTAGTCCTTGTCACGCCATTCATCGGCCCAGGCGAATCGATAGTCGCCAAGGGTGCGTGTGGTGGCCGGCTTTCGGGTGATCGGCACTTGGTAGTGCTCATCGATCGGGGTCTCCTTCAACGCATCCCAGAGTAAGGCAAGGTCTTCGGGAGCACGGGCCATTGGTCCGGGAGAAGCCATGGCGAGTCGGCGTTGCACCTGTGTGGTATCCGGCCATCCACCGTGCGTTTGGTTCAGTGCGCCGTAGGTCGGTTTCAAAGCCCAGAGGCCACAGAAGGCGGCGGGCACACGGATGCTTCCACCCATGTCGCTGCCGAGTTCTCCGGCACTGAATCCCGCAGCCAGCGCTGCCGCACCACCACCACTGCTTCCACCCGGCGTACGTGTGGTGTCGTATGGATTGCTCGCGGTTGGATACACTTCACCATGCGTCTGGTAGTCGCTCAACATGAAGGGTACGTTGGTGGTGCCGAGGATGATGGCCCCCGCGCGCTTCAGGCTTTGTGCCAGTGCACCATCCTCAGGGGCTACGAAGCCGAACATCTTCGCGTTCAAGGTCGATGGTGATCCCTTCACCCAGAACTGTTCCTTGATGGTGATGGGCACGCCGTGCAGCGGACCGAGCGCCGTGTCACCGTTGGCGATAGCGGCGTCGGCTCGGGCGGCATCTGCAAGGGCTTCCTCCTCGCGCAACCAGATCAAGGCGTTGTAGCGGTGGTTGTGGTTCTTGATGCGTGCGATGAAGTGGCGCGTGATCTCCGTGGCAGTGGCCTCCTTGTTGCGGATCATGGCTGCCAGTTCCGTGGCCGACCTGTAGAGGAAGCGATCGTCTTCCACGTGGGCCTGGGCGGGTTCAGCGAAGAGGGCTTGCTGTAGCACGATGGGTTCACCTTGTTGCCCGGGCAATACCGACCAAACCCAGAGGCCCAGGGCCAAAGCGCACACCACCAAGGTGCAGCTGCCGATGATGATCCACTGGAGCACGGTGCGTTTGCGGCGTTTGAGAACTGTAGAAGGTGCTGCTTCGCGAATGCTGGAAGCGGTGGGGTGAAGTGCGGGTCGCATGTTGGTCGTGGTGCTTTGGTGGTTCAGCGGACGATCAGCGATGTGGTGTGGCGACGACCATCGGTGGTGGTCACGGTCAGGTGGTATTGGCCGCTGAAGAGCGAGCTCACGTCGATGCGTGCGGTGTTCGTGTTCGTACCCGAAAGCAGTTCGTACGACACGGTGCGGCCGGTCATGTCGGTAACGGTTACGGCGGAAGGTGTACCGGATCCATTCGGAAGTGTGATGGTCACCTCATCGCTCGCGGGGTTGGGGAACACACCGATGGGCTTCTCTTGAGGCGTATCGATCGCTGTGCTGATGTCACCGCTCCACCGGCTGAACTGGTTCAACACAGCGCCATTACCGAAGTCCGTGGAAGCTGTGACCAATTCAGCGATCGGGTGCGACTGACCGGCCACGAAGAAGGCGTAGCTGTCGTAGATGTAGCTGATGGTGAAGAAGGATGTCGCGTCCTGCAAGGTGTGTGTCCAATGCACGCGCAGCACGTTAGGAATGGTGGCACCGGGCATCACCAGGGTACCGTAACCATCGGCGTGTCCGCTGAAGGTGCCGGTGCGTGTAACGGACATGCCCTCAACCGTGAACGCGGCGTTCTGCGGTGAGTTCCAGCTCGTACCGAAGGTGCAAGGGAACGCGAGGAACTTCCCTTGGGGCGCGTGCACGATCACGCTAGTGCCGTCATCACTTCCAGCGAAGTGGATGCCATCAGCCGCAACACGGTAGTACTGGGTCACCAGGTCGCTCATTTCCGCTACGGTGGCGGTTGGGAATTGGGCGCCATTGGGCGTGGTGAACGGGGCCACGGTGGTCACCTGAATGCTGCTGTCCGTGGCCAGAGCGGAGAGGTTCCACGTTTGGGCTGCTCCGGGTAGACCGGGTTGCACATATGGACCGTAGTTGATGGTGTAGTCGTGGCTGGGCGCCGGGCTGTTGGTGGCCTGCGTCAGCACGGGTTGCGCAAGTGCACCTAGCTTGATCGCACAAACGGCGAGGAGTACGGAAGAGCGTTTCATGGGTGTTGGTTTCTTGTTGTGTAGGTTGTTGGATGCGGCGCTTAGCGACGGATGTCGAGTGCGACACCGAAGCGGAAGCTCACGTTGCTGTTGAGGTAGGGGTTGGCCATCACCCAGCCGTCGGTCTTCCCTTCGGCCTCGGCGTAGGCGCTTACCACGCGTCCGAGCGGAAGGCTGCCACGCACGGTGAGCAGTCCGCCGAACTTGCCTTGCTGATCGTAGAAGCCACCGTTCTCGGGCTGCGTCCAGGCCATGGCACGCACATCGAACGCGATGGCGTCATCACCGCGGCTCATGCGCAGTCCTTTCCGCGCCACCTCGATACCGGTGAAGACCTGGTCACGGTTGTGGTAGGTGTGCACACCGAGCATCCATTGGCGGCCCTTGTGGTCCAAGAGCAGGTCTCCACCGAGGTCGTAGCCGAATGAGGTGAGGATGTGGCGCGCGCCGAAGTTGAAGCGGGTGTTCTTGCCTACGCGGAAGCCGTGGAACCCGAACATGTCCGGCGAGAGGAAATTGAGGTATTGCAGATCGCCCATGCGCACCAGGTAGGCATCTTCCTCCGGTGTGAGTTTGCTGCGTTTGATCGCGCGATCGATGCCATCTCCGTATGGATGTGCACCGCGATCTTCATAGGCTTCACCAGGCCGGTGCAGGTCGTAGACCCACGCGGTGAAGTCCCAGCCCACGTAATCGCGTTCGGCCATTTCTTCGCCGTAGAAGTTCATGGTGTCGATGCTCTGGTCATAGTCCGGTGCTTGGAATTGCCGCACATATCCTACCGCCTGATTGGTGATCAGGATGTTCATCGCCACGTTCGGGTATTGCGTGCGCTGGAAGAAGTTGTCCTGTTGCATGTTGCGCACCAGGGCATACTGTGCCTCGATGCCTGAAGCGAAGCTTCGGACCAGTTCGTTCGGCGCTTCCTGCTTGAAGCGGACCATGTCCGCATCGCTCACGTGCGAAACCGAAGCGCTGGGAATGCCGCCTCCGAACCGGTAGTAGGTCTCGTTGAAGGTGGGTATGCCGCGCAACGTGGTGCCGCTCCGGTGGAACTCCTCGTGCATCCACGCCGGTCCGAAGACCATGAGGTTGTACGCGAGCACGTAGTCCACCACTCCGGCCTGCACGTTGGCGGCCACGCGGTTCAAGAAATAGCTCTTTCTGTTCTTGGGCTTGATGATGCCGTTCCACAGCTTGTTGGTGAAGTAGTAGTTGGTGGCGTGCAGGTTCTTGGTCACGGCCAGCGCTTGCTGCATGGACGGGTTCTCGTAGCCGCGCAGGAGATCGCCTGGGGTCATGGAGGCGTTGGTGCCGTCGGTCAACCCCATCCGCTTGTTGGCGGACATCTGGGCGGCTTTCCATCCAAAGGGTGCGTCCACCAATGGAAGGTCGAGCACCAAGCGTGGCGTGATGGTGTAGGTGCTGTCCTGGGCCCGAAGCGTAAAGGGCAGCAGGAGCACTGGAAGGACAGTGCAAAGGGTGTTGATGATGGTGCGCATGGGTGGTGTTCGTTGATGGCACAAAAGTCCCCGGACACCATCCCCTGCATCATGGCGGTTCACGACAATGGTCTGTCACTTCACGCCACAGGCAACGCGGTACCATTTTATCTTCGGCCACGACCGCACCATGGCCCTTTGCCCTGCTGTGGGGATCCAATGGCCCGCTCTCCCGAGGCACCACGACCATCCACCATGCTCTGGGTGGGCATGCCCATCATCCGCAATACCGTGCTTTCCGCTGGTGGGCATGCGAAAGGCATTGCGGAGATCTGCGCGGCTATGGACATCGCCGTAAAAGACCTTGACGATGCCGAGAAGCGCATCAGTTTGGATCAAGGCATCGCTGGCATCGTGGCGGCCATGCGTGTATCCGGCGATCCCTTCCTGGCCCTGCACCTGGGAGAGCGCACCAACGTTTCCGCCTTGGGACTTGCCGGCCTCATCATGGAAAGCAGCAAAGACGCTCTAGCTGTACTCCGCTGCGCCCAGGAATTCACCCAGGCCTTCACCAACGTGCAAACCTTCAAGTTGGAGACACTGGATCCTGAAGTGCATTTCCACATCGAGCCTGTTCCTGCCTGGACCGAGCGCTCCCCAGAGACCGCGATGTTCGTGACCGATACGGCTTTCGCTTCCTTGCTCAACCAGTTGTACCTGCTCACGCGCAAGCGCATCACCCCACTGGCCGTGCACTACCGCCAACCAAGGCCAGTTGATACCAAGGAACACGAGCGCATACTACGCTGCCGACCCGAATTCGATCGCGAGGCCAATCGGATGATCTTCGCAGCGGATGATCTCCGCGTGCCGGTGCTGGGCCACAACAAACCGCTCAGCGACATGTTGCGGAACCTTTACGAAGAGCAGGTACGCCGAAGCGTGAGCGGATCCTTCAGCGAGAAGGTGAAGCAGGTGGTGTTCGGGAACATGCAGGTCTCTTTTCCGTCCCTGGAGGTGATCGCGGAGGTCTTGAACATGACCCCACGCACGTTGCAGCGCAAGCTCTCGATGGAGGGTACCTCGTTCCGAGCGGTCACCGATGGGTTGAAGCAGGAACTCGCCGAGAATCTACTGGCCAATCCGGCGCTCAGCATCGCTGACATCGCCTATAAGTTGGGCTACTTCGAACCAACGTCATTCCAACGCGCCTTTCGCCAGTGGACGGGCACTACGCCGATGGAATACCGTAAAAGCAGGAAGTAGCCGGAGTGACCACTTGGCCACTCGGCTACTTCGGGATCGGACGTAGGGTCACCCCCTAGCGCGCGATGGGTCAAGGGCCTTATTGGGGAGTGTAAGTGCCGACAGCATCACCAGGGCGACCACGACGAGGAAGGCCAGTCGCACCAAGCTCATGGTCTCCCAACGTGCTGCGCGGACCTGTAGGCTGGCATCTACGGTGGCGCTGTAGGGTGTGGTGGTGATCGCGATGAGTTCCGGAACGAAGAAGGCGAACGTGATGATGAGCACCAACACATACCCGCCCAGTGCCAGCGCTATGGTCTTGCGCCGCGGACCTCGCCAGTTGATCAGCAATGCAGCGGTCATCAAGAGCAAGGTGATGGGATGGATCGGTATCCAGAAGTTCTGGGCCATGAGGCCATAAGGTCCTTGTAACATGGCCAGGGAAGCCGGAGGTGCAGCGGTCCACTGCGGCACGAAGGCGAGGTGTTCATAGGTGGCGCCACCGATCGCGACGATGTAGCTGAGGGCGGCGATGGAAAGGAGGAGGTTGGCGGGTCGGAACATGGCTCTTGTGTTGATGGCACAAAAGTCCAGGGGTCGCACACGCAAGGGTATGGCTGAAAGCGACAAAGGGCCATCCTTTCATGACAGCCCTTCGTTGCTACGATCCATGGGTGAAGTTCAAAGCACCTTCATCCCACGCCGCTCCAGAAGGCCATGCACCACGTACAGCAGCCCCGGCATCACCATCACCAGGAACGTCAGTTGGATCAGGTCGGGTCGGAGGAGGACCAGCAGCACTGTGCTGCCAACGGCAATAGCACCGCCCAGCAAGGGCCAGCGATAAGCCAATGCGAGACCGATGATGGTACACACCGGGAAGAGCAAGAATCCGATGAGGTCACGGGTATCGCGGAAATGCAGGCCGTCAGCCTCGCTGGAGTCTCCGGTGAGGGTGCCGATGAGCATGAATACCAAGAAGGCCAGAAGTGCTGTACCCAAGATGCGGGCCATCCAAGCAAGAAGGCGTGTGGTGTCCATGGGTTGGTGTTTTCAGTGGGTGAAAATAGGTCTACCGCAAAAGGCTGTTGCTGATGTTCATCAAACGTCTTCTAGACGCGATCCTTGTCCAGTCAGGGGTCGCTCCGGGTCCATTCTTCAGCCTTGCCCTACCACGAGTGGGATCGATCCACCTGATCGAGCTGTTCGATGGCACGCGGATGGAGCGGCAACGCGTAGTGCACTGATCCAGGCCGTCGAGCTATCGTTCGGTGGCAAAGGCTGAACGCTGCTCACGAGCCCAGCTGCCCGCTGGAGCAGGCCCCGCAGGTACTGCAAGCGGAGCACCCGGAGGATCGGCGCTGTTGCAGCGTGGCAGGTAGTGCACCGTGCCGTGCCGTGCTGGTGCGTCCCACCAACTTTTTACGCCAGTTCACAGGCATCCACTGCCAGCTCACATAGGCCACCGCGCTCAGTACGATCGCTATCGTCAGTACGGTCTGCATCAGGCCGCGGTGAGGAAGTTGGTCAGCTGGTAGGTCACCAGGCTTGCAAGGTATGCCAGGGCGAAAAGGTATCCGCCCATGATCCACATGTACTTCCACGAGTTCGTTTCGCGCTTCACCGTAACGAAGGTGCTCAGGCATTGCGGCGCGAAGACGATCCACAGCAGCAAGGAGAGTTTGGTGCCCAGCGACCATTCTGTGGCGATGCGCGCTTGCAACTGGCTGCCCACCTCATCTTCATCGCCTTCCATGGCGTACACCATGCCCAAGGAACTCACCACCACCTCGCGGGCGGCCATCCCGGGCACCAGGGCGATGGAGATGTGTTCGTTGAAGCCGATGGGCGCGAAGACATATTGCAACGCATGTCCGATCTCGCCCGCCAGACTGCGTTCGATCGGCGTGCCCTGCGCATGCGTGCGTGGTGAAGGGATGGTGTACAAGGCCCACATGATGATGGTGAGCGCCAGGATGATCGTGCCCACACGACGCAGGAAGATCATCGCACGTTCCCAGAGGCCGATGATGAGGCTTCGCGGATCGGGCCATTGGTAGCTGGGCAGTTCCATCAGCAAGCTGGATCGTTCATGCGTGGCGCGCGATCGCTTCATCACCCACGCCACGCTCATGGCGGAGACGATGCCAAGCGCGTACAACCCGATCATGAGCAAGGTGGCCAGCAGCGGTTGCCCGGGGAACAAGGCGGCGATGATCAGCGTGTACACCGGGATGCGCGCGGAGCAGGCCATCAACGGCGCGATCATGATGGTGGTGAGCCGGTCGCGCCAGTTGGTGATGGTGCGGGTGGCCATTATGCCCGGGATGGCGCACGCGAAGCTGGAGAGCAACGGGATGAACGAACGTCCCGAGAGGCCTGCTCGGCTCATCGGTTTGTCCAGCAGGAAGGCGGCACGCGGGAGATAGCCGGAGTCTTCCAAGGCCAGGATGAAGAAGAAGAGGATCAGGATCTGCGGCAGGAACACGAACACACCACCCGCCCCGCCTATGATGCCTTCCACCACCAGTCCGCGCAAAAGGCCGTCTTCCATGGCACCTTCCACCAGACCTCCCAACCAAGCGAAGGCACCTTCCACATAGCCCGTGAGCCAGCCGCCGATGGAGAACACCGAAACGAACGTGACGAACAGGATGATCCCGAGGACCAGCAGCCCCCAGAACGGATGCATCATGATCCGGTCGATGCGTTCGCTCGGATCGGCGTCCACGGCGGGTTCCTTCACCGTGGCGCGGAAGATGCGCAGCACTTCTTGTTGTGTCTGTCGCACCTCCTCGATGCCTTGAGCCGCCCAAGTGGAGCTCCCGCGCGCCGGGACTGGTCGGTCCAAGTGGTCTTCCAGCGCACGTGCACCGCGTGTGCCGATGCTCACGGTGGGCACCACGGGGATGCCGAGGTGCTGCGCCAAGCTCTTCACATCGATGGTGATGCCGAGCTTTTCGGCGCGGTCCATCTTGTTCAACGCCACCACCAAGGGAATGCCGAGCCGTCGGGCTTCCAGCACCATGCGCAGGTGCAGCCGCAGGTTGGTGGCATCCACTACGCAAACCAACAGGTCGGGCAGTGCTTCAGAGCTGTGACCGGTGATCACATCGCGTGTCACGGCTTCATCATTCGAGAGCGCGTTGAGACTATAGGCGCCGGGGAGGTCGAGCACTTTCACGCTACGCCCGGCCGGTGTGCGCAGCGTGCCCTCCTTGCGTTCCACCGTCACACCGGCATAGTTGGCCACCTTCTGGCGGCTACCGGTCAAGAGGTTGAAGAGGGCGGTCTTGCCACAGTTCGGGTTGCCGAGCAGGGCGATACGCCCGGGATGGTGCACCGCTTGGGTCATGGTCAGGGGTGCGGTTCCACGAGAATGAACGATGCCTCATGACGGCGCAGGGCGAAGGTGGTGTGTCCCACACGCACGGCCATTGGCTCGCGTCCGTGGAAACCTTCCGCTACGATACGGACCCGTTCCCCCGGCACGAAACCGAGTTCCACCAAGCGCAACACCAGGTCACGGTCCGCACCGTTCGGTGGGACCATCACATCGCTGACCGTGGCCCAGCACTGATCGGGCAGTTGGTGCAGGCGCAAGGGGACGGTTCCGCGGTCGGCCATGGGAGGGGTGCAAAGGTCTTCACCGGTGTGGCATCACCAAATCCCCCGATCAGGGTACCGGCGCAGGGGCACCATGACCATCCGATCGTTGAAAGACCGTGCGGCGCCCGGTGTCAGGGGTCGAGGCCCGTGGTTCCTTTGTGGTATGGCACGCAAGGCCACCGTGGACGCCCTGTCGTTGTTCGACACGCTCGTCTACACCTGTCAGTACCGGTTGGTGATCGATCCGGCCAGCCACCTGGCCGCGCGCATCATGGAGTGGCGGCAGGCCCTGCGCGAGCGCATCGGCACCTTCAACGAAGCATACCAGATGCCGGGTATCGTGCTCTTCCAAAGTGAATTGCCTCCCGAATACGAGGGTCCTTTGGCCGATACCATCGCACGGGGAACGGCCGGTTTTCCACCGTTCGCGCTCAACTTGGGCGGTATGGTGCACGGTGATGATCGCAAGAGCATCCACATCGAACTGGGGGAGAAGGGCACCATCGCTGCCCTACGCCAACGGGTGGTAGACAATGTGCGGGCGAACCGGCGTATCAAGAAGCTGGGGGTCGCGGTGGAAGAACACCCACGGTTGGTGATCGCATCGGGCCTGAAAGCCGATCAATTCACCACGGCTTGGGCTTTGCTCGGCAACCAGGGTGGCATGATCCAGCAGCGCGTGAGCGATGTGGTGTTGATGAAACGCGAGCTCGATACCACGAGCATCGATCAGCACGTGCGCACCTTCCCGCTGGAGATGACGGCCTGATAGCTTCCTCGGCGCTTTCACATCTTTGCCGTCATGCGTACTGGCTCACTCACGCGCGTCCACCGCGTTCTGCTCTTCGCCTTCGTCACCCTTTCACCAGTTATCCTGCACGCGCAGCCGTGCGATTGCCCGGCCAACTTCGCGTGGATGGTGAAGACCTTCGCCGAGAACGACGCGGGGTATAGCACCGTGGTGGAGAAGCGCGGAAAGGCCGACTACGAGCGGCATATGCAAGCGTTCCGGCTGCGTGCCGATAGCATGAAGACCGTGCAGACCTGCCAGCCGGTGCTGAACGAATGGCTGCAGTACTTCCGCCACGGACATATCGGCATTTGGCCCACCAATGGCTTTCAAGGGGATGCCTCATCAACAGAGCAGGCGCCCAAGACCGTTGATCCCGGCCAGGTGGACCTTACCGAAGCGGAGCTCCGCAAACGCTTGGAAGGCAAGGGCTACAAGGCCCATCCGGTGGAAGGCATTTGGCGGATGGGTGAATACCACCTCGGTATCGTACGCATGGGGAAGTCTTCCACCTTCAAGGCCGTGGTGCTGGCCTGGGGCAACGCCAA
Source organism: Flavobacteriales bacterium (assembly GCA_016787985.1). Taxonomy (GTDB): domain Bacteria; phylum Bacteroidota; class Bacteroidia; order Flavobacteriales_F; family PHOS-HE28; genus PHOS-HE28. Next base: position 15,209 of record JAEUTC010000199.1, read on the forward strand.
TTCACAACCCAAGGACGTGAAGGCCGAGCTCTCCCTCAACGCTGCAGGTGATAGTCTGAATGGAACGTACTACGCCACCACCACGTTGGCTGACAAGGTCGTGCCCGGCAAAACGCCCATGCCCGTTAGTGCCTTCGTGAAAGGCGATGATCAAGGCCTGCTCGACCTCTTCGGCCTTTGGGAACGCGTCTACCCCAAGCGCACCATCTCCGAATTGGATCGGATCGAATTGCGTTGGAACAATGGGGAAGGTCCCTACGCCATGGCACTGAACGATCGCACCATGTTCCTGCGGATCAATTCGTTCAATATGGACCAGAAGCCGCTGATCGATAGCGTGCTCGCCGCGAACGATGCCGCGATCCAGGCACGTCCCAACCTCATCATCGACATCCGTAACGGCACGGGCGGTGGCGATGCAGCCTACGCCGGACTGATGCCCTACCTGTACACCACACCCATTCGTTCCGTCGATGTTTCACTGCACGCCACTCCCATGAATGCCGATGCCTACGAGGGCTATGTGCGCTACTTTCCCGAGGATACATCCACCGCCAACTACCTCGTTCGGGTGGCTGAGCGCATGCGCAAGAACCTCGGGACCTATATCCCACGTGATGAAGAGGGGCGGCGCGTGCAGGTCGATAGCAGCTTCACCCAGAAACCCATGCCGCAGCGTGTGGCCATCGTTTGCAACCAACGCAACGGTAGTACCGATGAACAGTTCCTGCTCGAAGCGAAGACCAGTTGGAAGGTGAAGGTCTTCGGAAAGCCCACCATGGGCGCATTGGACGTGAGCAACCTCAACGAAGTGACCTCACCCGATGGCCTGCTCACCATGGCCTACGCCATGAGCCGCAGTTACCGCATCCCCGACTTCATGATCGATGATCACGGGATCCAACCGGACCACTTCCTGGATGATGCCATTCCAGAAGACCAGTGGATCCGCTACGTGCAGCGCGTGTTGGAACGCTGATCACCACAACGGATCGGCCAACAGCAGCTCGGGGTACTCATAGGGGTCGCTGGCCTTCGGTGTATTGCCGCTCCCGCTCTTGCCCAAGAGGGGTGCCACCGGGTAGGCGGTCATCGCATCGGTCGGGTAGGGGCGAACGAGCCGCATCAACGCATCCATATCGGTACGGCTGTTCACCGGGGCCAGCCAGTGCTCCTCTTCTGCTTCCGTTAGTATGACAGGCATGCGTGCGCCATCCACCTTCGGGTTGTTGTGGATCCGCCGCATCAGGTCGTTGGGCTCGCAGGTCACGATGCTGAAGGTGCGGCGGACGTTGCCACTGTTCTTGTCCTTCCATTCATCCCATAAACCAGCCAGGGCGAAGTGTGGCCGGTCCTTCAGGTGGATGAAGTACGGGTAGGTGCGTTTGCCGAAATGGTGGTGCTCGTAGAAGCCTTCTACGAAGACGAGGCAGCGTTTACTCTCTGCCGAGATACGAAAGGACGGTTTCTCCAACATGCTCTCCCCGCGTGCGATCAAGGTGCGGTTGCGGATCTCATCGGCCTGGCCGCTGTCCTTCACCCAAGCGGGGATCAAGCCCCACGACATCAATTGTGGTTCGCGTGGGGCATCGCTGGTGTAGATCACCTGTTCCGGATGATCGAAGCCGTTCGCGAAATGCAGGTCCATTTCCGGGTGCAGGAGCCGGTTCAGCTTTTCCACGGCACCACTATCCCCGCGGCTCTTGGCGATGCGGAGGCTCATCTCAGTGCGGGCTTTCGTTCCGTAGCACATGGTCAGGTCGTTCTTAGAAATGGTGGTATGCGATGTGGGACATCCACTCGGCCGAAGGGGTGAAGTTACCTGCCATCATGATGATCACCTTCAGGCTGGGATCGCAGGCTCGCAACGCCGGTGTGGGCAGCGGGAAGAGGATCAAGGCCTGTTCCGCACCAACGGATGTCTTGACGCTTCATTTCCTTCCGCATCTTCGCATCGTCAAGTATGATAGCTACGCATCGTTACCTGGCGATCATCGCCCCACCGCCACCCATCGCCAAAGAGGTGGTGCGGATCCGCGAGGCCTTGCGCGCCTTGATCGGAGACTTCCACGGATGGAAGTTGATGCCACACGTGACCCTTTTCCTGGCCGATGTTCCGGAGGAGTTCGGTGATCTCATCGCTACCGGTATCGCTGCCGGGGTGCGACACAGCAAGGCGTTCGACCTGCACTACGACGGGATCACGCATTTCCCGGATGAACACACCATTTATGTGGATCCGCTCGAGAAGGCGGCCATCGGAACACTGCGGACCGCGATCGTGGACAGTGTCCAGGCCATCGGTGCATTGAAGGAGTACGTACGGTCGACCGATCATCCGCATCTCACCATCGCCGCCGGTCTTCGGCCCGGTCAGTTCAGGTCCGCTTGGGTCATGCTGACGCCGCATGTCTTCAACGCGGTGCATCCGGTGGAACATGTGGTCCTACTGCGGCGCGCGCTGCGCCCAGGCTCCGAGTACGAGGTGCTCCGTGAATTCCCGCTCGGGAAGTGACCGCGTACGGTGGTGACCTGTCGGTCTTGCAGTAGGTTGATCGTACTTCGTGTTACACGGTGTCCCAGCGTAAGCTTGTAACACCTACTTTTCGCCTATGCGGTTTCCGGGATCGTTGTTCATCGCGCTGGTGCTCGTGCTCTTGGCAAGTCAGGGGGCTTCGCAGACCATCACGGTGAATGAGGAGGATGCCAGTGCAAGGGCCATCAGTTTACGCACCTTCTTCGAGGACGATACGGACGTGCCCGGTCAGGGAGAAGAGGTCGATGGTATCGGCCTGCTCGGAAAGCGAACCCGACACCAACTCGGCGATGTGCCATATGCGGCCGGAAGGACCTTGGTCGATTCGACCTGGCTCTACTACCGGACCTCGTTGGATACGGTACTCCCTTCCACTGGCGTGCATTGGATCCGCGTGCCCTTGAGCCCGGACAGCACGTTGAAAGGGGTGCCCATGGTGCTGCGCATCGCCTCGCGTGTTCCGGTGCGGATCTACCTCAATGGTGAGCGGGTCCTTCAAGCCGATGATGCAGCGGTGAGGCCGGGTGGCATCGTCGATACCCGAGAGGCGGATATCCCTCCGATCAACGTCCCCTTGATCTTTCAGTGCGACGGGAACAAGGAGGTCATCACCATCCGATCCGAAGGTGCGCCAGGTTCATCCTTGACCGACCACGCGATCGAGGCTTCGTTGCACACGGCCGACATCAACTACCGTACGCAGCGGAGCATGATGCACTACGGCGTCTTCGTGGGCATCAACATCCTCATCGCCTTGCTCGCCTTGGTGAGCGGTTGGTCCGAAAAGGAACGCACCGGTTGGATCCTATTGGCGGTATTGTCCATACTGGCGGTCCTGGATGTGGTGAGTTCCCTGGGTGGCGGTGAGGGCATGCTCGGCATGCCAGCCCGTATCAAGGAGGCACTTCGCATGCTCAACATGCTCTTGTTGCCGTGGACTTCGTACATGTTGATCCGGGTGATCTGCGAAATGGGCGTGGAGCTCTCGGCGAAGCGGAAGCGGCTGTACCTCATCGCGGCTTTGGTGGTCACCGCCCTTGTCATCGCCTTCTTGATCGGAGAGGCCAAAGGCCTGGTGGAAGCGAACGAAGGGCTCGGATTGTTGAACGATCAGCCCTGGATCATCATACCGGGTCTATTCATGATCGCCTTGTTCGGCATCATCGTGCTCTGGTTCTCCATCGATGTGATCCGGCTGGGCATCCGACTGCTGCGGACACCCGGTTTCGGCCGCTGGATCGGTGCCGGCGCCGTGGCGTCCAGCTTGCTCACCATCCTGTTGAACATCATCAGCGCCGTTTCGGGTGATGGGTTGTCGGTGTGGCTCTCGCTCGTGGCGGACTACAGTTCCTACGTGGCGGTGCCGGTCTCGGTGGCCGTATTCATGGCCATCCGTGCTGCACACCACAACCGGTTGGTGGCTCGCCAGCGCGACGAATTGGACCTGGAGGTGCAAGAGCGCACCGCCGAATTGCGGAAGGAAAAGGAACGTTCGGATGAATTGTTGTTGAACATCCTTCCCGCCGAAGTGGCCGAAGAGCTGAAGGCGCAGGGATCCGCTGCGGCGCGCCATTTCGATGAGGCCTCGGTGCTCTTCACCGATTTCAAAGGCTTCACCAGCATGGCCGCGCAAGTGGATGCCGGCGAGTTGTTGCAGGAGTTGAACACGTGCTTCCATGCCTTCGATGACATCATCGGCACGCACGGTGTGGAGAAGATCAAGACCATCGGCGATGCCTACATGTGCGCAGGTGGCTTGCCCGATCCGCGCTCCGCTGGTCCACTAGCGGTGGTGTTGGCGGCGTTGGAGATGCAAGAGTTCATGCAGAAGCGCCGCGCAGAGCGGATGGCAGCCGGTAAACCCGCTTTCGAGATGCGGTTGGGCATCCACACTGGCCCGGTGGTAGCGGGTATCGTGGGGGTGAAGAAGTTCCAGTACGACATCTGGGGCGACACCGTGAATACCGCCAGTCGCATGGAGAGCTCCGGAGAAGTAGGCGAGGTCAACATCAGCGCCGCTACGTATGAACGGATCAAGAACGAACCCGGGCTCACCTTCCGCGACCGTGGGCGGGTGGAAGTGAAGGGCAAAGGTGCCCTGGAGATGTTCTTCGTTCGCCGTAGCTCCGAAGGAGCGTAGGAGAACTTCGTCCGCCGTAGCCTCGCATAGCTCGCCGCAGCGCAGCGAAGGAGAGGCGAAGGCTGATATTGTCCGCCGTAGGAGCGAAGTCGCGCGGGTGAACTTCATCAGCCGGCACTCCACTGTCAGTCAGATGGCGGGCGCCCCTGATCAGTGTGCTACCGGTCTGGCCGTCCGATGACCAACGGCCCCTTGCCTTCCCACGCCTCCACTTGACGCACATCGCCGAGCCGGAAGAAGACCGGCACCTTCAGGCGACGTTCCAGTTGCACATCCAGCTTGCAGAAGACACCGAGCTGTGCATACGAATAGGCCGGCGGCATATGCACGAGGTCGGGGCGCACAGGAACATCAAGCCGGAACGACCACGGCGGCACCACCGGTGTTTGGCCAAGCGCGACTTGACCACCACAGAACAAGACCATGGCGAATAGGAACGACCTCATCCTTCGAGGGCTTGTTTCGTTCCTGCATAGGTGATCCCGAAATGCGATGCATCATGCACACATCGCCCATTCTTGATCACCAAGACCTGTGGCGACTCGTGGGCGATCCCGTACCGACCGGCAATAGCGTTGGATACCGAACGATAGCGATGCAAGTCCAAGAGGTACGGTTCGTGGGCAGCATCATCGGCATCGCTCCAACTGCGCTGCAACCGGTCCAAAGCTGTGCGGCTGATGCTGCAGGTGGTGCTGTGCTTGAAGAGCAGGATCGGCTTGTGCTTCGAGGCCTCGTCCACGGCATCAAGCTGCTCAACAGTGCTTAGCAGGGTCCAATCCATGCTACAAAGGTCGGTAGGAAGGGGACTTCCTGACATTGCATTAAATTGCCGCTGTGCCGGTGACGACCATTTCGTCAGTGACAGCCGGAGCCGTTCCGTACAACTTTAAAACCATGTACCGTGAAGTAGACAAGTCCACGAAAGATCAGAATGAAATACAAGACCTCGAAGAGCGGTTGATCCTCTTCGGTATTTTGATCATACGAACCAGCGAAGGCATGCCCCGGTCACCGGCTGGTACCCATTTATCGGGGCAACTACTCCGTTCGGGTACCTCGCCCGCATTGAATTACGCTGAGGCGAAAGCGGCGGAAAGCCATCGGGACTTTACGCACAAGATCAAGATCGTCCTGAAGGAACTCCGGGAAACCTGGGTGAATTTGAGAATGATCGATGGTTCTGGGCTGCATCCGGATAAGACCATTTTAGGGCTCGCATTGGCGGAGAGCGACCAACTTGTTGCCATCTTCACCCAAAGTGTGAGAACGGCCGAACGTAAGAGTCCACCCAGGAAGTTATAAAGCTGAAGTGTGGGTGTTGAGGTGTGATGTGTGAACTAGCGCACGTCCACCTCACAGCTCACACTTTACACTTCACCCCTCACCCCTCACATGGAGCACGTAGAAACCGAAATGGCCACCTTGGCCGCACAATTCGTCAACAGCACGAACCGCCACGTTTTCCTTACGGGTAAAGCCGGTACCGGCAAGACCACCTTCCTGCACAAGCTCGCCGCCAGCACGCACAAGCGCTACGTGATCTTGGCACCCACGGGCATCGCCGCATTGAACGCGAAGGGTGTCACCATCCACAGTCAATTCCTGCTGCCCTTCGGATCGTTCATTCCAGAACGCCAATTGCCGCCGGACATCCTAGGAGGCAGCTTCCACGACCAGGATACGCTCACTAGGCGCCACCCGCTCAACAACATCCGGCGCAACGTGCTGCGCGAGGTGGATCTCCTCATCATCGACGAGGTGAGCATGCTACGCGCCGACCTGCTCGATGCCATCGACTTCCGCATGCGATCCGTGCGCCAGAACCGGGGCCAGAGCTTCGGTGGTGCGCAAGTGCTGCTCATCGGCGATCTGTACCAGTTGCCACCCGTGGTGAAGGATGAGGAGCTGCGCGTGCTGCAACGATGGTACCGCAGTCCGCACTTCTTCGAGAGCCGCGTGATGCGTGAACATGGGTATGCGCATATCGAGCTGGACAAGATATTCCGTCAGCAGGATGGCGATTTCATCCACATCCTCAACAACCTCCGCAACAACACGGTCACGGCAGCGGATGTGGAGCGCTTGAACACGCATTACCGCGCCAACATCAGCGCGTCGGACAGCGATGGCGTCATCACCCTCACCACCCACAACTACAAAGCAGATGAACTGAACCAGCGCGCCCTTGCCGCCTTGCCGGGCAAGGTGTTCACCTACGAAGCGCACAGCGATGGCGACTTTCCCGAGAGCATGTACCCGGTGCTGGAGCGGATCGAACTGAAGGAAGGTGCGCAGGTCATGTTCGTGAAGAACGACATCGAGAAAGCCTACTTCAATGGCAAACTCGCCAAGGTGGAAACACTGACCGCGGATGGCATCACCGTGCGGATGGACACCGGGGAGAGTTACAAGTTGAAGCGCGAGACCTGGGAGAACAAGCGTTACGTGGTGAACGCGAGCACGAAGGATCAGGAGGAACAACTGCTGGGCACCTTCGAGCAATACCCGATCAAACTCGCCTGGGCCATCACCATTCACAAGAGCCAGGGCCTCACGTTCGGCAAGGCCATCATCGATGTGGGTCATGCCTTCGCACCGGGGCAGGTGTATGTGGCCTTGTCGCGCCTGCGTTCCTTGGATGGCTTGATCCTACGCACCCGCATCGACCCCTCGGTAGTGAGCAGTGACAAGGAGGTGGTGGCCTTCACCGAACGTGGCACCCAACAGGAGCCGCTCGCACAGCAGCTGAAGGCGAAGCAGCGCGAGTACCTGCAACTGCTGGTGGCCGGCACCTTCGACTTCGGCGACATCCAACGAAAGCTCGAGTACACCCTGAAGGATCATCCGGAAGTGGCGCAATTCGAGGAGGAGAGCATGAAGACCGCGCTACAAGTGCTGCGCGAAAAGCTGCGTGCTGAGGAGGAGAACACGCACAAGTTCCGCAACCAGTTGGTACGGTTGATGTTCGAGGACAAGCGTGAAGAGCTGCTGGAACGCATCGAAAAGGGTGGAGCCTACTACCACGCCTTGCTTCACGAGCAGATGAAAGGACTCTTCAGGCACCTCGCGCAGGTGGAGCTGTTGAGCAAGACCAAGGAATACGGCAATGAACTGAAGGAGATCGATGGCATGTTGATGAAGAAGATCGCCACCATCGCCAAGGTGGGCTACATCACCACCTGCATCCTCAACGGCACCGAGATCCAACGGCAGAAGGACATCGAACAGGGCCTCGCCGCCAAACGCGCCGCCATGGTGGGCGAAGCCCGTGCCTGGGCCGAAGAGAACCGACCGAAAGGCAAGACGGGTAAGAAACGCAAGCGCCGTTCGGATACAGATGAGGTACCGGGCAGCACCCGTACCGTCGACCCCCAGGGTCGACCAACGGGTGCCGAACAGAAAGAACGCGCGCCCAAAGGCAGCACCTACGAAACCACCTACGCCATGCTGAAGGAAGGTTTCGGCGCGGACGAGATCGCGTCAACGCGCTCCATGGCGAAGAGCACCATCGAAGGCCACTTCGCACGCGGCATCGCCGAAGGCAAGGTGGAGATCGATGCCCTCATGCCCACTGAAGAACGCGACACCATCGCCGATTGGATGCGCGAGAACACCGATAAGAACCTGAACGATGCCCAGAAGAACTTCGAAGGCAAGTTCAGCTACGGGCAGCTGCGCATGGTGCAGGCGTGGGTGAAGCGGGAAACGTGAACCGTGTTCGACAAAGATCTACATTTGGTTTCGTGCCACGACACTGCCCATACATCCTGGTCATGCGGAATATCCTTGCCCTCGTTGCTTTGACCAGTTCGCTCGCTTTGGTTGGTCAACAGTCCATCATGTACGTCAAGAACGATAAGAACCCAGGGACGTCGTTCCTTATGGGGCTGATCGTGCCGGGTGCCGGTCAGATGTACAATGATCAGCTTGAATTGGGATTCGGGGCATTAACCGTCAGCGCTGGTTTGGTGGCTGGAGGTGTGGCTGTTTCCAATGCGAAAGGCTACAGGAACTCAGATTCGGTCGGCCGGAACATGCAGGTCATGGGCGGTACTATCTGGTTCGCCAGTGCAGTTTACGCCGCATTCCAGAGCCGGGCGATCAACAGAAAGAACGGCGTTGATAAGCAACCTGGGAAAGACCCGACGAGCAGGCTCCGGTTTGAGCCTGCTCGCGAAGGATTGGGTATTGCGTTGGCGTTCTGAAATTCCACACGTCGTCCATCAGTATTTCTGGCGCCGTTGCAGTTCCCAATTGGGTGCTTTTGTACGTACTCGGCTCGATATATCCTCTGTATTCTCAATCCTCCGACGCACTCCCATCGCCGCACATGCGCACGATCTTCGGGGTGAAGGAGCCCAGCACGTCCACCAGTTCACGCTGGCTCGCCATGACGGTATTGATGTCCTTGTAGGCCATGGGCGCTTCATCGATGCCACCACCGATGAGTTCGATGCCATGTTCCTCCAAGTGCTTTTTCACCACAGAAGGGCTGATGTTCTCCTTGGCTTTGGTACGGCTCATCACCCGCCCTGCGCCGTGACTGGCGGAGGCGATGCTCTCCACCACGCCGGTACCGCGCACGATAAAGCCAGGTGCGGTCATACTGCCGGGGATCACACCGAGCACGCCCTTGCCCGCGGGAGTTGCACCCTTGCGATGTACGATGACCTCGCGCCCCTCATGGATCTCTTTCCACGCGAAGTTGTGATGGTTCTCGATCATGGCCAGCGGCGCGATGTCGATCTCCTTCGTGATCCGTTCGTGGATCACATGGTGACATGCTGAAGCATAGTCACCGGCCAGGTTCATAGCCATCCAGTACGCCTGTCCTTCGAACCAATCCAGCGGAAGCCACGCGAGATGTTGTGCCTCACGCGGCAGGCGACAGCTTTCCATCGCGAGTTTGGTGAAGTGTTTCGCGACGTTTGCCCCGAGGCCACGTGATCCCGAGTGGGAGAGCAGGCCGATGTACTTGCCAGCCTTCAAACCCTTCTCGGGGATGTCCATGGTGATGGCCACCTCGCCGAACTCAACGAAGTGGTTGCCCGAACCGGACGTTCCCAACTGCTTCGCGGCGGTAGCCTGCAGGTTGCGCAATAAGGCCAGTTCACCGAACTCGCGGCGGTCGATCACCTCGTGTTCCACGGGACGTGCAAGCCCGCGCCCCGCGCCGAAAAGTGTGTTGCGCAACAAGGCGTTGGTCAGTTCCTTCTTTCGTTTCTGTAGTTCGAAGGCGTGCATATCGAATATGCTCAAGCACATGCGGCACCCGATGTCGACACCTACGGCGTAGGGTATCACAGCGTTCTCCACAGCAAGCACGCCACCGATGGGCAGGCCATAGCCTTGGTGGGCATCGGGCATCAGAGCACCGGCCACTGTAACGGGCAGCTTCATGGCGATCTCCATTTGGTGGATGGCGCCTTGCTCGATGTGCTCGCTGCCGTACGCGCGATAGTCCTTTCGCGCCACGAGTTCATGCTGCGCTTCGCGCTTGCGGTCACGACCGGTCAGCGCATCAACGATGGGTGCGTAGAGTTCATGTTCGGCATAGGTCGAGGGATCCGCGGCGATACGTGCCAGGTCAGCCAGCACCTCCTCCTTGTTCGTCTTCCGGTGATGCTTCAACATCACATTGATGGCGATGCCGATCGCCCGGCCCTCGGGAAAGCCGGCGGCGATCAGGTCCTTGCCATGTAGTTTCAAGCCTTTCATGAGTGTTCAAATTAAGTCAGGTCGGATGATGGGGATCGAACCCATGCTCACTGCGCCACAAGCAGCCGTGCTACCATTACACCACATCCAACATGTTCATGAAGGAGGCCGAACCTGCCCGTTCTGGCAGCGAACTGAATGCCATTACCATTCGGAAGCTCACTCCTTCTGTTTGTTGGCCCGGCGGGACTCGCCCCGGATGAAACTCCGGGGCCGCACCCCTCGGTTAAAAGCCGAGTAGTCTTCCATACGACCTCCAAGCCAAATTGCGGTGCTGGCGAGGATCGAACTCGCGACATCCCGATGGACAGTCGGGCATTCTTCCACTGAACTACAACACCGTTGTGACGGGTATGGGATCCGAACCCATGTGAACGCCTTGAAAGGGCGCTATCCTGGTCCATCTAGATGAACCCGCCATTGTTGCCAGGGCTGGACTCGAACCAGCATATGCAGCTCCAAAAACTGCTGTCCTGCCGTTAGACGACCTGGCATTCCATTTTCTGATCATCAGATCAGCTCATCATCATGTCCACCTGGAGAGACTCGAACTCCCAACCGTCCGGGTCGAAACCGGGCGCTCTGATCCATTGAGCTACAGGTGGAGGTGCGAGGTGTGAAGTGTTAGCTGTTAGGTGTGAGGTAGCGACCCTTCACACTTCACCTCTCACACCCCACACCTCACCTTTCATTCAAGGGCCTTTACCCGGAGAGAAGATCTCCTTCAATTGGTCCAGGACCTTGGCGTTACCACTGATGGAGAGCGTGTTCACCTTCTCGGCGATCTTCTCCACGTACTCCATCTCCTTCAGCTTGAAGAGCATGGCGTTCTCCTCCATGAGCTTCGCGGTGTTCAGCAGGCTGCGCGTGCTTGCCGTTTCCTCGCGACGCATGATGGTGTTCGCTTCCGCCTTCTTCTGCGCGATCAGCACCTGGTTCATGATCTCCTTCATGTCGCCAGGAAGGATGATGTCCTTGATGCCATTGTACTTGATCGCCACACCGATGGCCTCGGCCTTCTCCTTCACGGTGGCGTCCACGTAGGCCGTCACTTCCTCCTTGTTGCCGAGGATCTCGTCCAGCGTCTTCGTACCGATGAACTCACGCAGGGCCAGCTGCACGGTCACATACAACTGCTTCTCGAAGTCCTTGGTCTCCAACAGGGCCTTGCGGATGTCGGTTACGCGGTACTGCGTGTTGAAGTTGATGCGAAGCGCGGCCTTGTCCTTGGTGAGGATGTCCTGACCGTTCACTTCCAGCTGTTGCAGGCGCAGGTCGGCTTTCAGCACGTGGATCACGGTGCTGTTCTTCGCGTAGAAGTACACACCGGGCTGCAGCACGGCCTTGGCGTCTCCATCCACCATGAGGATACCCTGCTCGTGCGGTTCCACGCTGTACACGCGGATGTAGGGGAGCAGCGCAGGCTTCATCAGCAGGTCGCGGTCGATCTCCTTGTTGATCTCGATCTCGCTGAGGTCCATGGTGATGAACTTCAGGTCGATCAAGCCCTTGAAGAAGGCGTAGCGGCCGGGCTTCAGCACTTCCTGGAAGTTGCCGTTGCGGTACTTCAGCACCAGCTGGTTGTCACCCACCTCAACAATGGTGAGCAAAGCGGCTAGTTCGGCATCACGCAGGAGCAGTTCCAGCGCGATGGGCGCGTTGAAGGGCAGCGCGGTATCGTAGACCTTCACCTCATCGAACAAGCCGATGAAATGGCGGCCTGGTTTCAGGACGCGCTGGTAGTTACCGTTGCGGAAGACGAGCGCGACCTTGCCTTCCTGGATACGTTGGGTCATCATGGTACTAGGTGTTGGCCAGCGCATCGCAGTACCGCGCGATGCATTGGTGAGTTGTGGTGCCACTTCCGGTGGGCACCGTTGACCGGGTATGTCATGCGTGTTAGTTCCACGCGTGTTGCACAAGAGAAAGCGATACAGAGCCACCACCTTCGTCCGGCGGGGAACACGGTGCCGGAGCTTGGTCCTACTTCGACCCAACGCCGTTATGCATCATCGCCAGAACACGCGTAGTGCAATGGTCCCGATGCGTTCGGGTGAAGGGTGGTCGTAGGCCGCGCCCAGGCAGAGCGTGCTCCGCAGGACGGACGCCGGTCGTCTTGTGCGCTCAAAGGCAGCGGACAGGACCGGTTGATCCAACATCGCTTTCAGGGATGGGCATTTTTGAGATGGCGCCCGACCATTCCCTCTGGATTTGAAGTCCAGCGAACCGCCTTTCGGCGTTCTTGGCGCTCTAACCAATTGAGCTACCTTGACGTGACAGGTCAAGTGTCGGATTCGAACCGACTCTTCCAATGGTGACTGAGGCCTTCGTGGCCTTGGCGGCATACGCATAGCTATGGCGAGCGCACCTCCTGGCTGAAATACCAGGAACTGGTCCAGTGCCATGAACCCTCTGTCGTGCTTGTCCAACTTACGGCGGACAAGATGTTTTGTGCTGAAAGCACAGTATGTAAAGAACGTCTTCGTACCGGGTGAAGGATCCGCCCCGGAGTTGCATCCGGGGCTTCCTACTCCTCGTCCCGCAGGACTGCGGGATGGGCGAGGCGCGATCACCATCCCGCAGTATTGCGGGACCGCCAACCCGGTGTAGCCCTCGATCCGGGGATCCCTGCGCAACGGTCCGGAGTTGGTCCGGATCGGAGTTCAGCCCTTTGCAGGGATCCCCTTCGCGTATCGGGTGCGCTAAAAGCGGCGAACCCGGTCGTTTCGGACCGGGTTCGTGAACGGAGTTGCGTGTGCAGCTCGTTATCGTATCCGGTTCCGTATTGGGCAGGGTTTCACATCGAAACCCTGGAAGCGTTGGTTCATCTGCTCATGCTCGCGCATGAAGGATGTTATCCGTCGCTCGATGTGGTAGGTGCTTCTCATCTTCTTCTTTTTGGGGTCGATCATGATCGACCCTTACTTGTTCCCTTGTTCCTGAAATGCGAAGCCCCGGCTTTCGCGCGGGGCTTCCATGGTGATCAGTGGTAACGATCCATCATGAAAGCCCATGCCTCCGGAAGAGGTCGCGCTGTTCGTTGCTTATGGTGTGCAGCTTCCGCATTTCGAGGGTGAAGACGGCGCGTGCGGTGCCATGGTTGCTTCTGCCTACGAATTATTTTTCGAGGCCTTGATCGCATGAAGTGAACGTGTGCGCGCCTCCACGCACGCACGCGCATACGCGTACATGCGCGAGAGCTGCGTTCTCACCGCATCTTCATGATCGCCTTCACCTGCTGCTGCATGCCGTTCTGCACACGGCAGTAGTAGGCACCCGGCGCCAGGTCGGATAGGTCCACCTGCATGCGTTGTTCTCCCGGAGCCATTGGCCCGTTGTACACCGTGCGCACAACTTGTCCGCTCTCGCCGAAGACCTGCACCAAGGTGCGATCACCGTTCGTGGCGAACACCATGGTCACCATATCGGTGAAGGGGCTGGGGAAGACTTCGAGGAGCGATGTGCCCGCCTGTTGGTTCGCTGCGCGGATGTCCGTTCCGAGGCAGCCTGCCGGATCGACCAACGCCAAGTTCTGGTACGTGTCCAGCATCACAGCATCCACATCATCCTGTGCCAGGCAGAACCAATCCTTCAACACCGACGCATACACACTGCGGAAGTCGTGCTGCATGGGTAGGTTGGTGTCGTAAGTGGTGTTCGCCGGTAGGTCGGGGTTCTCACCAAGCATGCCGGGAAGTACATGCGTGCCGAAGAGGAACAAGGGCGCCGCCGTACCATGATCGGTGCCGATGGAGGCGTTGCTCTTGATGCGCCGCCCGAACTCCGAGAAGGTCATGCCGATCACGCGGTCATCCAAGCCGAGCAGTTCAAGGTCGTCCTGGAAGGCGTGGATGCTGTCGCTCAAGCCGCGCAACAGGTTGGCGTGGTTGCCGGTGATGGTATTGCCCGCCACCACTTGCTGTGCGTGGGTATCGAACCCATCGATCCCCACCCAGTAGATGCGGGTCTTCAGCCCACCGCAGATCAGTTGGGCCACGATCTTCAGCGCATTGGCCAGTTCCGCCCCGGGTTGGTTGCCGGTGGGGTAGAGGGTGCTCAGGTTGCAGCCGGGTTGTGCCGCGGCCTGTATCACATCGCCGTAGAGATCGGCCTGGCGCTGCACGGTGCGCACGAAGTCGAGCTTGCCTCCCATGCAGTCCGGTGTCACCGGATCCGTGAAGGGATTGCCGGAGAGGCTGAGCGAGTCCTCCGTGTCGTAGATGGAAGCGCCCATGGCCACGCCTTGGTGCTGTAGCCCGATGCTGATGGGTGCTCCGATGCGGATCGAGAGCGGGTCGGGCATGGTGGGGTTCGGGTATCCGTTCGGGAAGTTGGGATACTCCGAATGCAGATAGCGGCCCACCCAACCGCTGGCCAGCAGTTGATCGCTGTTGGCACCGGTCTCCCAGATGTCCGTGCTGCGGAAGTGCGAGAAGTCGGGGTTCGGGTAACCCACCCCTTGCACGATGTTCAGCTTGCCATCCTCCCAGAGCTCGCGCATGCCGCCCATGGCCGGATGCAAGCCCGTGGCTGGAAGTCCCGAAAGGCCGAGCACCGCATTTTCCGGGATGAGCACATTGGCACGGACGCTGGATAGCACATCGTACTGATCCAGGGGGATCACCGTGTTCAATCCATCGTTGCCGCCATAAAGTTGGATGATGACCAGAACGCGATCCTCAGCGCTGCGATCCAGCAACGGTTGAAGCACGGGGTTGCCGAAACCGCGGACGGCGAATCCGCCGATGGTGGCGGCCGAGGTGGTGCGAAGGAAGGTGCGACGACGCATGGTGGTGGTGGATCAGAAGATGTGACGTTCAGCGGCCTTCTGCATGTCGCCGATCAGCCAGCGGAGGATGTCGGGTACCAGCTGGGCGGTCATGTTCGTGGTGTTCGGGTCGGCGATGTAGGCTTCGTAGGCTTCCGTCCAATACACATCGCTGAGCTGCCCGAAGAGGAGGTACTGTTGTTTCAGTTGTTGCTTGACCGCAGCGGAGATCGGATTCACGTAGAGCAGGTCCACGAGGTCCTGGATCAGCACGTTCGGGTCGGCCGGGTCGCTCAGTTGCTGCGCGAACGCCACGATGTCAACTTGGAACGCGAGGTTCGCGCTGCCTGGTTGAACGGTCGTCGCTGGTGTTTCGATGCTCGCATAGATCACGGCCAACAACGAGTTGTTGCGCTGCGGATAGGTGGCGGTATCCAGCCAGAGTTCGTCGTAGCTGGGGAACAGGTAATACGCTGGCCAACCCGCCACGTTCGGCGGAGCCATCAGGTTCATGCCCGCGTAGGCCGTAAGCCAGTAGTGTTCCAAGTCCACCTGATACCGTGCTTCCACCAGACCGGGGTCCGCTGTGGGGAAGTTGAACAGGCGCAGGTCGCCCACTACAAGGTCCACGGGGTTCTTCACCATGCAACCGCGGATGGTGGTGCTGAAGAAGTGATCACTGGTGAGCAAGGCCCGCAACACGATCTCGATCTGGTCCGGTGCAGCCACATTGTCGCGGAAAAGTTGCGCCAGCGGCTCGATCACATCGGACTCGGCTTCTTCGCTGATCTCGCCATGTACGAAGAAGCGGTACAGTTCACGGCAGATGAATCGCGAACATTCCGGATTCGCCAGCACCATATCCAACAAGGCGTTCAATTCGGTCTCGCCGGCGCTCATCCCGGTCTGCCCTTGGATCACCGTGTTGTTGAAGAAGGCCGAGAATTGTTTGTTGGCCGCCGTATGGTTCGGTGGGAAGAAGATGGTCTGCGGCAGCACGGGCGTGCCCCCGTTCTCGATCATGAAGGTCCAACCAGTGAGCACCCGCGCTGCGGCTTGCACATCGGCTTCGGTGTAGCCACTGCCTTGCCCCAAGGTGAAGAGTTCGAACAGCTCGCGTGCGTAGTTCTCGTCCGGTGCGGCAGCGATGTTGAGGTAGCCGTTGAGGTAGTAGAGCATCGCGGGCTCCACCGTTACATCATGGATCAGCTGTTTGAAGTTGCCCTTGCATCGGGTGCGCAACAGCTGGTTCATACGATACTGCATCTCCGACTGGTACACGATGGAGACCTGTGTGGGCATATGGTTGTGCCAGAACAGGGTGAGCTTCTCGCGAAGGTTCCGCTGCTGCCCGGTCATTTGCCCCATCCACCAGGCCGCGAAGCTGCGGATGCGAACCTCGATGATGTCGGTGTCGTTCAGCGGCGTGATCGGTGTCTCCACCCACGTGCTGCCGAAGGGCACCGCTTGATCGATCCCGTTCGGATCGCCGTTCGCATCGGTGTAGGCCCGAACAGGTGGTGTGGTGTCGTTGGTGAACGTGAGTAGTTCATCCACCACGGCCGCCAGGGACATGCCCTCGAAGTGGGAGCGGTCGGCCACGGTGCAGCCGAACAACGTACGCCGCAGCAGATGCTGGAGCTCCGGCCTGCCGAAGGGGCCGGTGTAAGGGGTGATGGGCATGGTGGTGTAGTGGTTCCGAAAACTAGTGTCGCTCCGAGGCGTTTACATGGGTAGACCCCTGAAAAGATCAACAGTTCGACGGTTAGACGTTCGAACGTGGTCGAAGTCGAATTCATTGCCCACGAATGTTCCAGTCTTCATTTCCGATATTCGATCGACCGTTCACCTGACCATGCACGACATCCACCGTCCCGATGCGCAAGGATTCATCCCTGGCGTCTACAACTACTGCGACCGCCGATGCGAGCGGTGCCGCTTCATCATGCAATGCCGGGTGGGGCGCGTGGAAGCGGACGACGCTGAATACGAGGATGAGGACGGGCCCCCAGGCGTACCCTCCACCTACGCCGACCGGCTCGGGCGTATGATGGCTGAACTCTCCCAAGGGAGCCGTGGACCGTCGGAAGACGAGGAGCAGGACGAAGACGATGATGACAGCCCGGGTCACGGGCTATCCGTGGAGGAGATCAACGCCATGGGGCAGCTGGATGCGGAGGATGAAGCCGAATATGAACAGAAGCGCCAGGCGGTGGAACGTGCCGTGAAGGCGCACCCCTTGAGCGACCTCGGTTCAACTTATCTGAAGCGTTCCATGCTGTGGAACAGGATGCACCAGGAAAAGTTCAAGGCCATGGGATTCGACCTGAGCAAGCGCGTGGACATGGCTGCTCTCCCGCTACCTCCGGAGAAACTGATCCTGCGCGAGGCGGTGGACGAGCTACTCTGGTTCCAGACCATGCTCATTACCAAGCTCCGGCGGGCTGTTCAAGGCAAGGTGGAGGATACGGACCTCGACGAGGCACTTGGTATTTCGCCGCTCATGAGCGACTGGAACGGAACGGCTAAACTCTGCCTTCACATCGTGGAACGCTGCACCGATGCCTGGGCCACGGTGGCTGAACTCATGCCGGATCAGGTGCAGGAGGTGATCCCCATGCAGGAATTGCTGGTACACATCAAAGCCGAGTTGGAGCGCGAGTTCCCCGAAGCGCACAAGTTCATCCGCGCCGGTTGGGACGCGCACATGGGCAACCCCACGTTTTGATCGATCAGCGGACCTTCAGCAGATTGCGCACCTGCTGGTTGGTGCCGTTCTGCAGGCGGGCGTAGTACACACCGGTGTTCATGTCGCCAAGGTCCAGATCGGCTTTGTAGGTGCCGGCCGTCATCACCTTGTTGAAGACCGTTTGCACCAGCTGCCCTTGTTCGTTGAAGACCTGTAACATGGTGGGTCCGCCCAGGGTGGTGTATTCCAAGGTGGTGCGTTCAACGAACGGGTTCGGGTAGGCGCTCAGCAGTTCGATGCCCGCCTGTTGATTGGCCTCGCGGATATCGGTGCTGATGCACCCTGCGCCGTTGATGACGTTGAGGGGTTGATAGGTCTGCAACAGCACACTGTCGATGTCGCTTTGATGCAGGCAGAACCAGTCGCGCAGGACGCTCGCATAGACACTGCGGAAGTCGTACTGCATGGCCAGGTTGGTGGCCGATGTGGTGTTGGGTGGGATCACCGGGTTGGTGCCGAGCATGCCGGGGAGCACGTTGGAGCCGAACAGGAACATGGGCTGCGCGCTGCCGTGGTCCGTGCCATAGGAAGCGTTGCTCGTGATGCGGCGGCCGAATTCGCTGAAGGTCATCCCCATCACGCGGTCTTCGATGCCCATGAGCTGCAGGTCGTGCTGGAAGGCGCGGATGTTGTCGCTCACCGCGCGCAACAGGTTGGCGTGTGTACCGGTGGCGTGGTTGCCGGGATCCACCTGCGAAGCGTGCGTATCGAAGCCACCGATGCTCACCCAATAGATCTTCGTTTTCAGCCCTCCACAGATCAGTTGCGATACGACCTTCAGCGCGGCGGCCAAACGGTTCGCTTCGGTACTGAAGGTGGGGTAGAGGTTGCTGTGCGCGCAGCTGGCGCTGGCCGCGGCCTCGATCACGTTCCCGTACAGATCCGTCTGGCGCTGCACCGTCCTGATCGCACGCAGCTTGTCGCCTTTGCAATCCGCCGTGGGTGCATCCACATAGATGTTACCCGTCAGGTTCAGTGGATCGTTCGTGTTGTTGATGCTGATACCCATGTTCACCCCCATGTTCTGGAGGCCTGCGCCAACACCACCGCTTACACGGATGGCGAGCGGATGCGGCACGTCAACGTTCGGATAACCCACCGGATAGTTCGGGTACTCGTAGTTGAGGTAGCGGCCCAGCCAGCCCGATTGCAGGATCTGATCACTGCTGGCGCCGGTCTCGTAGATGTCCGTGGCGCGGAAGTGGCTGAAGTTGGGTTCCGGATAGCTCACCCCTTGCACGATGGCGAGCTTGCCCTCGTTCCACAACGTCTGCATGCCGGTCATGGCCGGATGGAAGCCCGTGCCGGTGAGGCCGCTCAAGGGTAACACCTGGTTTTGCGGGATCAGCACTTGTGATCGAAGGCTGCTGAGTTGGCTGTAAGCGCTGGTGGGGATCACCGTGTTCAAGCCATCGTTACCGCCGAAGAGCTGCAGGATCACCAATACACGGTCTTCCGCCACGCTGCGGTTCAACGCGCTCAACAATGGGCTGCCCAGGCCACGCACGGCCATACCACCGATGGTGACCGTTCCAGCCGAGCGAAGGAAGTTTCTTCTATTCATGGTGGTTCGGTTCAGAACATCTGGGTTTCTGCGGCCTTGGCCATGTCGAGCATCAAGAAGTTGATGAGATTGGGCACCATCATCGCTGTAGGATCGGTGGTGGCGGGGTTGGCCACGTAGAGGTCATAAGGCTCCGTCCAGTACACATCGCTTTGCTGGCCGAGGAGCAAGCGTTGGGTCTTCAGCGTGTCTTTGATGCCCTGCGAGATCGGTATCGAGTAGAGAAGATCCGCGCAGCCGTCGATCACGTTGTCAGGATCGCTCGGGTCGTTGAATTCCCCCACGATACCGACATAGTTCGGTTTGATGGACACGTTGCGGCTCGTGACTTGATAGAAGTCCGTTCCGGTGTTGAAGCCTTGGCCGATCAGCCCCTGCACCGCGAAGTTGCGGGCGGCGTAGGAGGCGCTGTCCACCCAGATCTCATCGAACAAGGGGCTCTGGTGATAAGCGGGCCAACCTGCCACGTTCGGCGGATCGAAGAGGTTCTGATCGCAATTCACGCAGATGTAGTAGATGTCCAAGAACATCCGGTAGCGCGCTTCCAACTGCGTGGTGTCGTTCGGGAAGGTGAACTTCAATTTGCGCACCATGCCGATGATCAGGTCGGCGGGGCTCATCATCATGCACGCGCGGTTGTCGGCGTTGAAGAAATGCGCACTGGTGAGCAAGGCGCGCATCACGGTCTCCATCTGGTCCGGTGCTCCCACGTTCGCGCGGAAGAGCTCGGCCAGCGGCACGATGAGCTCGGCTTCGGCTTCCGGCGTGATCTCGCCATGGACGAAGAAGCGGTACAACTGGCGGCAGAGGAAGAGGGAGCATTCCTCCTTGGCGAAGATCATGTCGAGCAATGCGTTCAGTTCGATCTGGCCCGCATTGGCGCCGCTCTGTCCTTGGATGACCTGGTTGTTGAAGAACGCACTGAACTGCTTGTTGCCGGTGGTGTGGTTCGCGGGGTTGAACAGCGTTTCCGGCATGATGGGCGTAGCACCATCGTACTCGCGGAAGCTCCAACCGGTTAGCACACGAGCGGCGGCCTGCACATCCTGTTCGGTGTACCCGCTGGATTCGCCGAGGGTGTAGAGTTCCATCAGCTCACGCGCATAGTTCTCGTCGGGTGCGGTGGCCATGTTCTGATCACCGTTCAGGTATTCGAGCATGCACGGATCGATGGAGATGTCGTACATCATCTGCCTGAAGTTGCCCAAGCTGTGGGTGCGCAACAGGCGGTCGTAGTTCCACCAGAGCAATCCGTTGAACACCACGCCCACCTGAATGGCGAGGTGGTTGTACCAGAACAGCCGCATCTTCTCGTGGATGGTGGGCTGCTGGTGGATCATTTCCCCGATGGTCCAGGAGAAGTAGCTGTACATACGGCCCACGTTGGCGTTCACCGCGGCCACCACGTTCGGGGTGTTCACCCAGGTCTGCCCGAAAGGCACGGCGGGGTCCATGGCGTTCGGGTCGCGGTTCCCGCCATTCAAGGCCCAGTAGTTCTTCAGTGGCACCGAGGTGGGCAAGCTGGTGGAGAGCAGGGCATCCACCACCTGGTTCAGGCTTTGGCCGTTGAACTGGGCCAGGTCGGCATTGGTGGCACCGAAAAGGGTGCGCCGCAGAAGGTGTTTCAGTTCCTCTCTGCCGAAGGTGCCGGTGTAGGGAGTTACGGGCATGGCGGTCTACGAAAAGGGGTGAAGGACCTCCTTGACGGTTACAAAGAAGGCGGCTAGTGCCTTCGCTGTCAGCCGAATTTTGCCGGGTGTGCGTTCGTCGCTGCTGAACACGGTTTTCGGCCCGATGAACGAAGCCGTTGCAAGTTCGTGGTCCTCAGGGGATATGAACATTCGTCCGTTCATTCGTGTAGCAATGCTGAAAAGTCGGCTGAAGTGAAGTGTGCCGTTGTACGAAGAGGTTTGGAGTAGGTTCGCGATCGGTCCAAAGCACCGCTCATGAAACTGATCTCCTTCAACGTGAACGGCATCCGTGCCAGTGTGAAGAAAGGCTTGCACGAGAGCCTCCGCAGCTTGAACGCCGACATCGTATGCTTCCAAGAGACCAAAGCCACACCCGAACAGGTGGCGGAGGCGTTGGAGGGGGCCGGTGACTACCACGTGAACGCATACGGCGCGCTCAAAGCCGGTTACAGCGGAACCGCCATCGCCAGCAAGGAGAAACCCGCGAAGGTGAACTACGGCATCGGCATGGCAGGGCACGATGACGAGGGTCGCGTGGTCACCTGTACGTTCAAGGATGTGGTGGTGGTCTGTGTGTACACCCCCAATAGCGGCGAAGGCATGAAACGCCTGGACTACCGCGGCGAATGGGATGAGGCGTTCCGCACCTACGTGAACAAGTTGGCCAATGGCAAATTGCCGGTCATCATCACCGGCGACCTCAACGTGGCGCACCGCCCCATCGACCTGGCACGACCGAAGGACAACTACAACAAGACCAGTGGGTATACGCAGAAGGAGATCGATGGGCTGAGCGCTCTGCTTGACACCGGCTGGGTGGATACGTTCCGCCATTTACACCCGGATGCGGTGAAATACAGCTGGTGGAGCCAGCGCTTCGGCGCGCGTGCCAAGAACGTGGGCTGGCGTATCGATTATGTGTTAGTGAGCAACGGCTTCGAGAAGAAGGTGAAGGAGGCCTTCATCTTGAACGAAGTGATGGGCTCCGATCATTGCCCCGTGGGGATAGAGTGGTGATAGCGAAAGAGCTGAGTTGTCGTTGAGCCGATCATCCGATGAAGAACCTCTTGCGGCTTGAAGAACTGGCGCAGTTCCTCGTGTGTGTGGGCTTGCTGATCGAGCACGATGCGCCTTGGTGGGTTTACCTCCTGTTAGTGCTCGGTCCTGATATCGGCATGCTGGGTTACCTGGTAGGTCCACGGGTGGGTGCGATCTCCTACAATATGCTTCACCACAAAGGCATTGCTTTGGTGGTGGTGGGCTTCGCAGCCTGGCTTTCCACGTTACACTACCTGTCCCTCCCAGCTTTACTCGACCATACGAGTTGGCTCATCGCCGGCATGGTGCTCTACGGCCACGCCAGCCTGGACCGCATCTTTGGCTATGGCCTCAAGTTCGGCGACGATTTCCACCACACGCACCTGGGTTGGATCGGTAAACGCAAGGGGCAGGAGCAGGTGCAGTAAGCACGGCCCCAGCTCCCGCCCCTGCCCCTGCTCCTGACCATGAAGATCCTCCTCCTCGACAACTACGATAGCTTCACCTGGAACCTGCAGCACCTGCTGGAGCCACATGCCGAGGTTGATGTAGTGTTGAACGATCGCATCACCGTGGACGAGGCCGCTCGGTACGATCGTATCGTGATCTCACCCGGACCGGGGTTGCCGAACGAGGCAGGTATCACCATGGACGTTCTATCGAAGTTGATGCCCACACATCCCATCCTTGGCGTATGCCTCGGCATGCAGGCGATCATTGAAGTGTGCGGTGGCGAACTCTACAACCAGGATCGGGTGATGCATGGTGTGGCGGTGGATTGTTCGCCCACGGACCCGCGGGATCGGCTTTTCATGGATATGCCTTCGACTTTTCCCGTTGGCCTCTACCACAGCTGGGCTGCGGATCCGAATTCGCTACCGCCCACCTTGAGGGTCACGGCGCGAAGCCAATCCGGTGTGATCATGGCCATCCGGCATGTGGAGCATGATGTCTGCGGTGTGCAGTTCCATCCGGAGAGCATACTAACTCCACTCGGTCCGGGTATCATCCGCAATTGGATCGCCAGTTGAGCGAGCCGCTCGGTTCGGCTTCATTCCCAATGCGTTCTTGAAAACTCTTAGGCCCGTGGTCGTGTGACCGGTGCTTTGGTGCCCACCTTGCGCATCAACAACGCTCTCCATGCGCAGCGAAGCCGCCCGTTGGACCGGTGCCCTCTTGCACGGCTGGGTCGAAGTGCTCACGCTCTTCGGCATGCTGGCACTCGCTCTGTTGCTTATCGGGTGGTGTTGGAACAGGGGGCTTCGGCCTTCGGACCGTCCGAGTGTGCTTCCGTGGCAGCTTTTGCTCGCGGGCTATGGCCTGGCCCTGTTGCTGCGTCACTTTAATGAGGGCCTCGTGCCCGCGGCCATCATCGCGGGCGGCGTCATGGTGGCCGGGCTCATCGCACGCACCGGTCGGCACCAGGGCTTGTGGATCCCAGTGATGCTCTTGTCCGCACTGTTGGGTCTCGGCTTCAACCTCAGCTTCGTGCTGCTCACGGTGCTGATCATGCTGGTCCTGCTCATCAGCGCAGGGCGCAACCGATGAAACGGAGCGGAAGTGGCACCGGCGCTGTCTGGCTCGTGCTCCTCGCAGTGGTCTTCGTGTCGTTCATCGTCTTCGCCATTCTTCTGGGGCCTGATCGCGCTGTTCGCATCGCGACCGCTTCTTTCCTCAGCACCACCGTGGATGGCCTCGCCGAGGATCCTGGTCCACATCGGCTGCGCTTGGTGGAGGTGAACATCGAGGAGTCCTACCTGGATAGCTTGAACAGCGACCTGCCTTGGAGCGGTGGGCGGAACATGCCGGCCACGCTGGTTGAACACGGCGTCCATCACCCGGTCAAGTTCAGGTACCGCGGCATCTATTCGGCATCACACTACCTCGGAGGGAAGAAGTCGTTCCGCCTTACGCTGAAGAAGAACAACCCCTTCGGACCGTACCGCAAGTTGAACTTCATCAACCCGAAGTCCTTCAACCTGCTCAACAACCACATGGGCCTTTGGATAGCCGGCCGCATGGGGGTGGCGGTGCCGTGGAACGAGATGGTCTTCGTGCGCTTGAACGGACGGGACTATGGCGTGATGGAGATGTACGAGCAGCCCAATGGTTCGTTTGAGCGATATCGGAACCTGACCAAGAGCGATGTTCCGGTGTACAAGGGCGAATATCCAGCTGTTACCGCGCGTGAGATCCCGGAGAAACGGTCGTTGTGGCGGAAGGCGGAGTACTGGGAGTACGAGAGCAAGGCCGATAGCACAGTGGCGCGGGCACGGCTCGAAGCCTTGGTCGACATCATCGACGACAGCACCCTTACGTTGCCTTATCGACGTGATACCCTTGCGAAGTTGATCGATGTGGATGCTTATGCTCGATACCTGGCGGCCATGCTGGTGGTCAACACCAAACACATGGACCAGTTCCACAACCAATGGCTGGTCATGTCCGATCGCACCGGACTGTTCTATCCCATCTTCTGGGATGCCTTGCTGATGTTCCCGCCCGAAGGCGATCCGCTCTACTTCATCAACGATGCGCTCGCGCATTGGTTCCTGCGTATACCGGAATGGCGCCTTTTGCGCGATCGTTACGCGTACCAAGCGCTGCAGGACCTCCACGTGGAGGGTGCTTTCATGCAGGAGTACGACCGTACCATCGAGCGGATAAAGCCATCGGTGCTTGCCGACCGCAACAAGTATGGGCACGTGTCACTCTACCCGGCCGATGTACATCGCAATTCCGTGGTGCACGTGATCAGTTCGTTCGCCAACATGCGCTCCACGGTGAAGGAGCATTGGGACCGGACCTTGCGTCGCTTGTCGGATCGCGACGTTAAGGTCGAGCGTGGAGCTGCGCTTCGCCTTGCCAGCACCAACGAAGTGCCCGTGGAGTTGCGTTGGCGCAGTTTCGATGAACGCCCGCCCGTGGTGGTGGCAGGTGCCGACACGCTCGCGGCCACACGCGTGGATGGCTGGTGGTCGGTCATCATCCACCGCACATTGACCTTGCCGGAAGGCAGCTGGGATCGCCCGTTCGCCAACTGGCAGCACTACCTCGTAAAGCCGATGGACCTTGCCGTGACCTTCCCGTCCGGCGTTCCATCCGGTCTTCGCATCACCAACGCCATCACCGATGAAGCGGTCGAGCAAGCCCCGTAAGGTGGGCGTGATGCCCTGGCTCATCGGCCTGTTGCTCGCGGGTGCGGGCCTGGTGGCGCTGTTCTCCCTCGGCCGCAGCGGATGGTTGAGGACCGTGACGGTTCTGCCAGTGAACGCATTGGAATGGTCGTGGTACGAGGGGTTGTTCGATCGCCGTCCGATCGGTGAGGACGGCACATCACTGCCTATTCTCCGCTTCGGCGGATCCAAGGAGGTGGACGGGTGCATCGATGCACAGGAGGGTGGTGCCTGGCGTACGCGTTGGTTCGAAGCGGATGGCTACGGTGATTCCGTCGAGGTGCGGAACCGGCTGGTTAGAGCGGGCTTCGAGGTCCGCATGAAGCCCAGCGCGTTGTACAAGGAACAACATCGGATGGTACTGGTTCCGGCTTCGGAGGCCGCACTGCGCACCAAATACATCGAGGTCCTCGCGCAGGATATCGGGATAGCCACGGTATCCAATTCGCTGGTCAGGGTGCTGGCTTGTGGTCGCGAACTCGGGCTGTTCCTTCTCCAGGAGGGGGTGGATGACCAGTGGTCGGCGAAGCGCGGTATGCGCGGTGTTTCACTGGTCCGTATGGGCATGGATCCTACACGCCCCGATGAGCAGTTCCCCGTGATCAAGGCCGATAGTTCGGAACGCGTTCAACTGCGCGGGATCATCGAACGCGCGCTCTCCGAAGCGGCTGCCGGGCGAACGGACATGCTCGCATCCTTGGTGGACGAGAAGGCTGCGGCAGCCTGGCTGCTTCTCGCATGGATCGACGGTCGCGACCTGCGCGTGGAACCGGTCCATTTCACCTATCAATGGTCGAATGCACGGTTCAGTCCCATCTATGAGCCACCACGCGCTGGGCTTTCCCACCACGCGGATGACGTTCCGTTGGCGGCCAACCTGCTCACGCCGTTGTTGCAGCGCCCGGACTTTCGCGCCCGCTTCGAACGCCTGCAAGTTGAGGTGGCGGCGAAATGGCCCGAGTTGGCCCAGCGCCATGCGTCCACGTTCACTTCATGGGCGGCCACGCTAAGGAGCACGACTGACGCTCCCATTTCCTTAGCGCATATCGCAAATAGCAATGCGGCCAGCCGACTTCAGCGATACGTGGTGACTGGTCCCGGGCATGCCACCTTCGTGAACGGCATGGTGCTGCCGCCGGTCGCAGTGCGGACCGTTGAGGATACGATGGGGCTCGCCCAACTGGCGAAGCGCCATAAGCTGCTCCTACAAGGCGATTCCATCATCTTCCCACGGGGTAAGTACACGATCGATGAGGACCTCGTCTTCCCGGCAGGCCGCGCCGTGCTTATGCTGCAGGGCGCCCGCTTGTTCATGGGCAAGGGACG
>JAEUTC010000251.1 GCA_016787985.1 Flavobacteriales bacterium
GCGCAGGATGTACAGTGGCAGCGCGGGTGTGTTGTAGTAGCCCAGCACATTGGTGAACACGTTGCCGACGAACACCACCTTGAAGCGGATGTCCGCGACCGGCTGGCCACCTTGTTTCATGCGCAACCCGATCTCGCGCACACCGTTGTTCGGCTCCAACCACGCATCGCCCGCCTGGTGGGTCACGGTGATGTAGTCCTGGATGTCGATGTCCGTGACGCCCGGTATGCCGCTGATGGAATGTGAATTGACGGTGGCTGCGCAGCTCGCGCAGTACTGACCATCCACGTAGACATCATAGGTGGGTTGGGCCTCGTTAGCCGAGCGGTAGCCGAAGGCCACGTTGAACGACTGCGGCCCCTTCGCCGCCGGTAAGGAGTAGTAGTTGGCCGTGGTGCCGATCGCCCCACCCCAAGGCGCCGAAGGATCCGCCATGGTGTAGCGGTAGTTCAGCACACCGCATCCAGGTCCGGTGGTCCCGAAGATGGTGAGGTAGGTGCCGTTGACCCCGCCAACGCTGCCGTTGATGGCTTGGCCGATCTGGTTGGATTGGGCGTGCGCTCTGCCGCTGAGAATACCCAGCAACAAGATCAGCGAGAAGAGGCGATGTAGAACGTGTTTCATGGCGGGAAGAGTTGGTCCGAGGATGGATCCAAATGTCCTGTTCGCACTTGGGTGGATAGCTGGTAGAAATACCGGTTCTACCGATCAGATGATCAGATGATGAGATCATCAAAAGATGAAATGCCAGCTTCCGATGGAAGGCATGCGAACTCCACTCCTCCCGCACTCATGATCATGAACGCACAAAGGGCCTTGCGGCCCTTCGTGGTGGCACGGGTGTGCCGGTGATGGTCTCGTCACTTCACCAACACGGTGCGCATGAGCTTCTCGCCGTGGAAGATGCGCAGGTCGTTCATGCCGTTGCGCAGGGTCTTCAGCTTTTCTTCGCCACCGAGTTTCGCGGTGATCTCGTCGCGGATGGCTTTCCACTTGGCCTCGCGTGCGGGATCGGGATCCAGTGCGGCCAGGTTCGCGTGCTCCACCATCAGCATCACATTGAAGTCGTCCTCGGTGCTGAAGTTGCCTTGCAATAAGCGGTAGCTGAGGATGAGGCCTTGCGCCTTGGCGGCCTCCATGCTGGGGATGTAGAACTCCGTGAGGCTGTTGAGGTAGTCCTGCTCGGTGTTGGCGCCGGTACGCACCATAGTGATGGCGAAGACGCTGCCATCCTTGGTCTTGGGTTCCACTTGGGCGTGGGTGTCGACAGTGAAGAGGAAAGTTCCTGCGACGAGGGTGATGGCCTTCAAGGAAAAACGGATGTGGTGTAGCATGGTGGGGAGTTTTGTTGCGCCAAAGGTGACCGCATCGGTCGGCCCCACAGCCGGTAGATATACCGGTTCTTTCGATCAGGGGATCAGATAATGAGATGATCAGAAAATGGAATGCCTTCTTCCCACGAATGAAGACGACTTCGATGATGGAGGCTATTCGATCGCGCGCTCGATGGTAGCGATCAGCTCTTCTTGCTTGAAGGGCTTGGGGATGAAGCCATCCATACCGGCCTCGCTGCATTGCTCCACTTCGGCTTCCATCACATTGGCGGTCATGGCTACGATGGGGATGCGCGAGCGGTCACCGCCTAGAGCGCGGATGG
Organism: Flavobacteriales bacterium; assembly: GCA_016787985.1. Lineage (GTDB taxonomy): Bacteria > Bacteroidota > Bacteroidia > Flavobacteriales_F > PHOS-HE28 > PHOS-HE28. Next base: position 1,658 of record JAEUTC010000251.1, read on the forward strand.
CGCGCGTGGCCTCGAAGCCGTCCATCACGGGCATCTGTACGTCCATGAGGATGACATCGTACTGATGGTCGCGTACCAGGTCAAGCGCGCGTTGGCCGTCCGTGGCCACCATCACCTGCGCCGCGGGGAAGGCGTTCGCCAGTTCTTCCTGCGCCACCAGCACGTTCAGCTTGTTGTCCTCCACGAGCAGGATGCGGAGGGGCAGACGTCGGTTGTCAGTTTTCGGTTCGTTGTTGTCAGGCCTACTGGAACCTGCATCGGTCAACATCCCGAACGGTATCACCACCGTGAACGAGCTCCCCTGCCCCACTTCACTCTTCGCGGTGATGGTGCCGCCCTGCATCTCCACCAGGCGTTTGCAAATGGTGAGGCCCAAGCCCGTGCCGCCGAAGCGCCGCGCGTGGTCGCTCTCGGCCTGCGTGAATTCATCGAAGACGCGCACCAAACGTTCGGGTGCGATGCCGATGCCGGTGTCGCTGACAGTGGCGCGGAGCATCACGGCATCGGTCAAGTGTTCCTGCACATCCAACGCCACATGCACCTTCCCGGTCCCCGTGAATTTGATGGCGTTGCCGACGAGGTTCATGAGCACTTGTTGAAAGCGACTTGGATCGCCGAGCACATGCTCCGGGACCTCATCGGCCACCGCGGCCTCCAAGGGCAGCCCTTTCTCTTCGGCACGGAATCGCATCACCTCCATCACAGCGGCGATCACCCGGCGCGGTTCCATCGGCACTTTCTCCAACTCCAAACGTCCCGCTTCGATCTTGCTCAAGTCGAGGATCTCGTTCACGATGCCGAGCAGGCTTTCGCTGCTGGTGGAGATGGCGTCCAGGTGCTCCTGTTGCGCAGGTAGGTGCGCGTTGCGGCGCAGCACGTTGCTCATGCCCACGATGGCGTTCATCGGCGTGCGTATCTCGTGGCTCATGTTGGCCAGGAACTGCTGCTTCACCTTCTCGCTGCGCTCCGCGCGTTCCTTCGCTTTGCTCAACTCGGCGGTGCGCGCGGCTACCGTGCTTTCCAGCAACCGTTTCTGGCGGGTGAGCAAACGGATGTAGAGCAGAATGCCACCACCCACGGCGAGCACGCACAGCGCATAGAACCACCAGGTACGGTACCACGGCGGCAGTACGGTCAAGCGGAACGTGGTGCCCGCGCTGTCCCAGATGCCATCGCGGTTGTCGCCACGTACGCGGAAGGTGTAGGTGCCGGGATCGAGGTTGGTGTAGATGGCGCTGCGGTCGGTGCCGGCCATGATCCAATCGGTGTCAAAACCATCGAGTTTGTACTGGTAGCGATGCTCCTCCGGCGCTGAGAATTCCATGCTCGCGAATTCGAAGGTGACCATGTTGGCACTGTGCGGAATGGTCATGCCTGCGCTGAGGTAGGCGGGCACGGTGAGCGGTGATCCTTCGGCCCGCGCATCGATAGGGCGGTTGATGAGCTTGATGCCGGTGATGTGGATGGGGCTCGTGGTGCGGTCGTCCTGGATGTCCGCCGGATGGAAGTAGTTGAAACCCTTGACCCCACCGAAGAAGAGCGTTCCATCGGGCTGCTTGCAATAGGCGTAGCGGTTGAACTCGTTGCTTTGCAGGCCGTCGCTCGCGTCGTAGTTCCGGAAGGTGTCGGTGCCTGGATCGAAACGCGCGATACCGCGGTTGGTGCTCATCCACAAGCGCCCCTCATCATCCGCCAGGATCCCGTACACCACGTTGTTCGGCAGGCCGTCCTTGGTGCTGTAGCGCTTCACCTTTCCGGTTCTCGTATCGAAGCGGTTCAATCCCCCGCCGTTGGTACCCACCCAGAGGATGTGCGCGTCCTGCGGGTCGCCGAGGATGGTGTACACGATGTCCGCGGACAGCGATGATGGATCGTTCCTATCGTTCACGTACACGCGCCAACGTGCGTCTTCCTTGGCGTGTCGATCGTAGGCCAACAAGCCTATGGAAGTGCCCAACCAGAGTACACCATCGGGGGCGCGATGGATGCTGTGGAGGAATTGTTCGGTATCGCCGGAACGCGACCGCGGGTAGGGCACGTGGTGGTAGGTCTTCGTGCGCCGATCGAAGCGGCACAAGGTGTGCGCCGTGCCCGACCAGATGTTCGAGTCGCCTTCCAAC
>JAEUTC010000268.1 GCA_016787985.1 Flavobacteriales bacterium
AGCGAGCGGAATACGATCGACCTGCGCGGCCTGCAACAGGGCAACTACATGGTGCAGATCACCACCAACGAGTGGGTCAGCACCCAGCGCGTGCAAGTGACGCGTTGATCCGATACCTGCTACGAAGAAAGGCCCGGCGAAAGCTGGGCCTTTCTCTTTTTGGGAATAGGATCACTCGACGTCGATCATGATCTCATCGGCGAAGATCCACGTCTTGCCTCCCTTGCCCACATGCCATTCCGGACAAGGGCCGATGCTCTTCGCCACCACGCTGATGTAGCGCGCTTTACCGGCCACTTGATCTGTCCAAAGCTCGTGGGTCGAACCACCTTCTTGCCTCGGATCCACACCTGGCGTAATGGTGCGGCTGCTCCATTGCCGCTTGTTGGTGCTCCACGAAATGATGACTTCGGTTGGAGTGAAGATCCACGACTTCTGGTCCTGGAGCACGCTCAGACCGAGGCGCTTCAGTTTCTTCACCGCGCCCAGGTCCACCATCGCCACCAGGTCCTGGCCCTCGTAACCCTGCCATTCACCCGTGCGGAAATCAGGGCCACCGCGGAGGCCATCGATCAAGGCGTTATCGCCACCGGCGCTGTACTGGTTGACATAGGCGCTTTCCAAGTCGATGGAACGTGAACCATCCATCTTCGTGAAACGACCAGTGATGGGTGTGTACACTTCGCTCCAATCCACCTGAACTTCTCCGGACGCCGATAACGTGAACGGAGTGTTCATGGGACATGGACTAGTGCTATCGGCAGTGAGCAACGTGCACGTGCCACGCCCGTGAACGGTGACCTCCAGATCCTGCAAGAAAGTGGCATTGCGGGCCTGGATCACTGGAGCCCCCGACCATGTTCTAGTTGCAGGCACGTAGGCCCCATCGAGCACCTTGGTCATTCCGTCACGCAGCGTGTAGCGTCGCCGTGGCGAACGATCCTGCTTCAAATGCAGACGACCACCTTCCAAGATCTCCGCATGGGACAAGTGTTCAGGGTAGGAGCCGTTATAGTTCGCGGTGTCCATTGGCAGTGACGCCTTCCAAGCCCGGTCATCACCCACGCGCATGTTCCACGTATTACCATTGGGCAAGTTGATGGTACAAGACTCGAACATCGGATACCCCAGCTCATACCGGTCATCGATCCCCGGTGAAATAGGGTAGAAGCCCATCGCGCTCATCACATACCAAGCGCTCATCTGGCCGCAATCCTCGTTGCCACTCAGGCCGTCCGGCGCATCGTGGTACAACTCGTCCATGATGCGTTTCACCAGTGCGCGCGTCTTTTCGGATTTGCCGATGCGGTTGTACAAGTAGGCCATGTGGTGGCTGGGCTCGTTCCCATGGGCATACTGACCGATCAGCCCGGTGATGTCCGCCTGCTCACGACCAGAGGTGGCGGTGTTCGCCGCGAAGAGCTTATCCAAATGGGCCTCGAACTTCTCAGGACCGCCATGTGCTGCAATGAGACCGTCGATATCTTGCGGCACGAACAGACTGTACTGCCAGGCATTGGCTTCGGTGAAGTTGAAGTTCACCTCGTAGGGGTCGAAGCCCGGAGCGAAGCCCCCGTTCCGTCGCGCCCGGAAAAAGCCCGTAGAGCGGTCGAAAAGGTGCCGCCACCTTGCACTCCTTGTCCGAAAGTCCAGTTGCTGGTCGTCACCACCGATGCTTTCCAGCCGTGCGGCAAAGGCAGCGATGCAGGCATCATCGTAGGCGTATTCCAAGGTGCGGCTCACGCTTTCAGCGCCATCCTCACTGCTCATGAAGCCCCGCTCCTGGTAGGCTTTCAGTCCGAAGTGATCCAAGCGCGCACCTTCCATCATGGCCTTCAAGGCAAGTCGTTCATCGAAGCCACGGATGCCCTTCAGGTGTGCATCGGCGATCACACTGGCGCTGTGATAACCGATCATGCAGTCCGTTTCGTTGCCCCACAATTCCCACACGGGAAGCCTTCCGCCTTGTTGGTAGTGCAGCAGGAAGGTCTTGATCCAATCACTGGTCATTTCCGGCTCCAGTATCGTCATCAACGGATGAAGTGCACGGAAGGTATCCCACAAGCTGAAGACCGTATACACATTGTGGTCGGCGTGGTGTACTTCGCCTCCCGCAGTGCTGCGGGACATGCCGCGGTATTGGCCATCCACATCGTTGAAGATGTACGGAGCGACATAGCTGTGATAGAGCGCGGTGTAGAAGATCCGTTGTTGCTCGCGGGTTCCGCCTTCCACATGGACCTTGTTCAGCTTGCCGTTCCACGCATCTTCGGCTTGCTGGCGCACCACGTCGAAATCCCAATGGGGCACTTCCGCTTCCAGGTTCTTGCGGGCGCCTTCAATGCTCACTGCGCTTATTCCGACTTTCACGAGCACTGCACCGGGACCGGCTGCTCCGAGTCGAATTATCGCCTTGGTGCTATCGCTCACCTTCAAGTCGAAGTCCACCGGTGATCCAGCACGCCCGATCCGGATACAATAGAAGAGCCGTTGGTCGGCCGCCCAGGAAGAGCTGCAGCGCTCACCCACGATCTCACCGACCTCTTTGCGGATGGATGCGTTCACCACCTTGTCGCGATGGCCGAGGTCCAGCACAAAGAACTGGTCCTGATCGCCAGGCATGGTATAGCGGTGGACCCCGCAACGGGCGGTGGCTGTAAGCTCTGCCAAGGTCTTCTCCTCTTCCAACCACACCCGGTAATAGCCCGCATGGGCCGCTTCGTTCTTGTGTTGGAACTTGGAGCGGTAGACCCGTGGGTCTGTGGAGGCGTTGCCGCTCATGGGCATCACGAGCACATCGCACAAGTCCGCCACACCGGTGCCGCTGAGGTG
>JAEUTC010000040.1 GCA_016787985.1 Flavobacteriales bacterium
GCAGGGTGGCGAGCCCTTGGCCATCGGTCACCACAGTTCCAAGGCTCTTGCGCTGCAGGTCGAGCACATCGAGTTTCACGCCGGAGAGCGGTTCGGTGGTGCGCAGGTCGCTCACGGCGATGATCAGCGATCCGTCGTTGCCACCTTTTGCGATGAGACCCAGGTCCGAGGCCAGTATGTTGCGCGCCACGGTGTTGTTGCGCATGAAGTAGGAGGGTGTGCAGGGATCCTCCCGTTCCGTGTGGTCATAGTCTTCGTAGTAATAGTCCTCGTAGTACCAGTAGTCCTCGTAGCGATCGTAGGCGGCTTGTTCCTGCTCCCAGGTGATCTCGGGCTCGGGATCGTCCGCTCCGCCATCGTCCGTGCAGGGATAGACCGAATGCTTCCGGGAGTAGGAGAGTTCCACACGGTAGATCGCGCCCGGCTCCGCTTTGATGTGCTCTTCGAGGTTCAGGTAGAACCGGTTCCATCGGCCGAGGTCGGGCGCATCGCTGGTCTTCAGCGGCACGGTCTTCTTCGTGATCAAGCGTCCCACACGGGCCAGTTCGCGTTGGCCGTCGAGGTTGTTCACTTGCAGGAACTGCGCGATGTTGTTCTCGTAGATGCGGATCACCCGCACGTCAACGGCTTTCAGGTTCACTGCTTCGAAGGGCATCACCATGCCATCGCTGGAGGGCAGGATGGTTCCCTTGCCCACGAGGCGCACGGCAGGTTTCAGCTCCTCGAAGGAGAGGTCCACGGTGATATCACGCCCGAGCGGACGTTCATTCACGTTGCGCACAGCGGCCGCCACATAGGCTTGGTGGTCGCCGCTCAAACGATCCACCGGATAGAGTATCAGTTTGTTCCCTTCCACCGAAACGCGCACCTCGTCGGATCCGGCGATGCCCACCAAGCCGCTCAGGTCCTGGTCGCTGTCGAGCGGATCGGAGAAGAGAAGGGTGGCTTTCTGTTCGCCTTCGGAATCGGTGGTGGCGGAGATCAACGCCAGGTCACCGATGGCGGGTACGGTGAAGGGGAGCTTTCCCTCATCCTCGGAACCGATGCGGTCGCCGTCCCAGGCAAGCTCCACTTGACTGGCCGTCTCGCCGCGCAAGACACTATCCACGGTGAAGCGATGGTAGAGGCCGTTCGGTTCATGCTCCCAGGTAAGCGCGAGCGTGCGGCCTTGTTGCGAGGCCGTGAAGCAGCCTTCGAGGTCCTGTCCGGTGGCGTCATCGCCGGTCTGTACCGCCACGATCAGGCGCTGGTAGGTGAGGTCGGTGGGCGAGAGTGACTGCATGTCGCTGACGCGTGCATCGACGCTCTGCCGAACCGTGGAGACTTGGAATTTGAAGGTCTCCAAGCCGCTGGGTACAGCGATCAGGTCACCAAGGTCGAAGGTCACGGTGTAGGTCTTCTCCTGTTCCAGACGCTCGTTGGGTTGGAAGGCCAGGGTCTGTTGATCATGCCAGCGCACTACACCTTCCACGTTCGGGGACAGGTCGAAGAGTCCTTGGATCGCAGCTTCGGAGGAGTCCTTCCACTGTTGACCCTCCGCGATGCGCACCAGGATCGGCGACCGCGCGCTGATATGGCCCGCAGTGAACGCCGGTATGTATGGCGTGAAGGCTGCGTCGGGGGCGAAGGACGATTCCTGCGAGCGGCAACCAGCGAGCAGGAGCAAGGGAACGCACAAGGCGTAGAGCCAAGTGCGCGTACGGCGAAGCGTTCGGTGCATGGTGGTCAAGAAAGTTCCGGAAAGGTAGGGGGGCGGGAGGGGAACGAGAAAGTGCGCTCCACTATTGCAGCAGAGAACGGACGACCGGAGTGAGCACGCCTGACTAGGGCTGCTTCATCAGCTGATCGGCCTCATCCGCTGGGATGATGTAGCCGTTCATGTCGCCTACCACGAAGGCATCGGCGAAGCCTTTCTTCACGATGGCCGCTTTGGCATCATCGGCCTCCTTGCGGCTCTTGAACTGGCCATAGTAGTAGCGTGTGGCATCGGGGCTGATCACCGGCTTCACATCGCCCATCTCGATCAGTTTACTCATGGTCTCCATGGGCACGTTGCCCACGAAAGTGCCCACTTGCACGCGATAGCGCAATTTGCTCTTATCGATGCTGCCACTTGGTGCACTGTTCAGCGTTTCCGGTCCGGTGAGCTTGGCGCCGGCGTCCTTCATGCTGATGCGTTTGCCATCGCGGAAGGCCACGAGGAAGGCCCCTTGGAAACCGCGCAACAACATCTTCACCTTGTGCTCCGCAGCTGGATTCACCTCCTTGTAGGAGCCGGTGTAGTAGCGCGTGAGCCCATCCTCCCCTTTCAGGATCACCAGGTCGTCGATGCCTTCGAATATGTTCTTGGACAAGGGGTAGCGGAAGGCGCCGAGCTGCACACGCACGATCACTTCACCGGTGCCTTGTGCAGGAGCCTCGCCAGCGCCTTGCGTCATCTTGGCGCGTTCAGCGTTCACCTCATCCGTCACATCCACCAAGCGGCCGTTCTCCTCGGCCATCACACGGCCTTCGATCTTGATGCCTTTCAGTTCGAGTTCGCGACGAAGCGCTTCGGGGATGGATTCGAAACTGCCTACCACGTAGAAGGTGGTGTCGCCTTGTTCCACCGCGCGGATGTCGGGTATGCTGAGCAGTTTCTGGATCAGGTCCTCGCTGATGCTCTCCACCTGTTCGCCCACCTTCACCACGTACACGCGCTTCACCTTCACCGGCGGCGGCTTCATGGGGCCGAACGATTCCACGCGGGAGACCACCATGTTCACGTTGCCCGAATCCTTGTAGGCGAGCCACGCTTTCAGCAGTTCGTCATCGGTGAAGGCCACACCACGGGCATCCACGGCTGCACCAGGTGGCGTGTTCAATTCATCGTCGGCATGGTCAGGAACGCCATCGCCATCCCCATCGAGCGGGCATCCGAAGGCATCCACCTTCACGCCGGCCGGTGTGTACGGGCAGTTGTCACTGATGTCCTGCACGCCATCGCCATCCTCGTCACCTGCCCACGCGATGGCATCGATCTCCTCGCTGTCGAGCGGGGTCATCTTCGCTTTCTTGGCCGGCTTCTTCATCGGTACGGTGTAGCCGATGGAGAAGGAGGAGAAGAGGAAACGATCGTTGCCAGCGGAACCTGCGCGGTCTCCTTTACTGTCTTGGGTGATGCCGTCCACCAGGTCCGAACGGGTCAGGTACATGGTGGTACCCATGCGGAAGTCGAAACCGTGGCCGATGTCCATGCGGGCGCCGATGCCCACGGGGATGGCCCAGGTGCGCTCGAGGTATTTTCCGAATCCATCGAGGTTGCTCTCGCGCACGTCGCTCTCGTAGGTGTAGTCACGTTGAAGCAGCACGGCATCACCGGCGTTCGCCGCGTTCTCGTCGATGTCGCGGATGGTGCCGTCGCTCCAATAATGATAGGGGCGGCCTTGGGCGTCGCGCAGATCGGTCTTCGTGAGGAACTCCACCGACTCGAAGCCCACGTTGATGAAGGGCTCCACCACGCGGTTGGGGTTGAGCAATTGCAGGAAGTTGTAGCGGAGCATGAGCCCGCCGGTGGTGATCCGCGACTCGAAGTTGAGGTTGCGCGTGAGGCTGCGTTCGTTCATCCCCAACCGGCCGTGCACCACGTGGATGCCGCCTTCGAGCCAGGGTGTGATGGGCGTGGTGGCGCGCAGTTCATAGCCCACCCGTGTCACCAACGGACTGAAACGGCCATGCTGGCTCCCCACATCACCATAGAACGCGAACATGCCTGGCCCCAGCCCGAACGTGGGCTTCAGCTTCACCGGTGCGGTGGGGTCTTCCACCACGGCAGGCGGCACAACAGGGGCGGTGGTGGCGGCCGAGCTATCGCTTTGCGCGAAGGCTACGAAGGGAGATAGGAATAGCGATAGGACGAGGCCTGCGAGCGGAAGGAAGGATGGAAGGGAATAGCAGTTGCTCGCGCGCATTCGCTGTTGATCAGTGCCACATCACTGTACCCACTTCTGATTGCTCAGAACGAGCGCCTCTTGTACGGTGATGCGGTCCCCATTGTTATAGGCGGTCACGAACGGACCCGGGAAATCGTGACCGGCTGCGTTGAAGGCTACGCGTTGGTCGCGCGCTTCGGCGTAGGAGCCGTACATCCCCGTTACGTACTTGATCCATCCTTGGTGGCGTTCGATGCTATAGGCGCCGGTATAGCGATGACGCGCGGCGAAGTAACCGCGCCCCACTTCGCGGTGGCCCGCTGAGATCTGCACCTTGTACACTACGCCTTTCTCAGGAGCGGGCACCGAAGTCACCCGTTTCGGTTCCGTGGTGGTGCGCTGTGCCGTGGTGGCTTCGTTGCGTTTGGCTTGGGCTGCACGTTCAGCTTCGGCGGTGGCACGGGCCGCAGCTTCGGCTTCGCGGGCAGCGGCTTTCTCGGCTTCTTGGCGAGCGGCGAGTTCCGTATCGACGTTCGGCACGGGGTCCACCGTGGCGTTCTGGTTGGCGAGCACTTCCAGCGCTTTGGGTCCGATGAAGAACTTGGAGGTTCCGATCACGGCCTTCTGCGTCTCGTCGTTCAAGAGGTAGCCGAATTCCCCATCGATGCTGTATTCGCCTTCGGGCCGCTCGTTGGCGCGCAGCTTATACACCACCTTCACCTCGGGTCCAGCAGGCAGGTTCAACCAAACGAACTTGGCGATACGGTCCTGCGTGGTGAAGATGGCCTCACTGCTGGTCTTCTCCAACGCGGTGAAACCCTGCGGGATCATCTCCTGCAACTTCCCGAAGCCGCGGATGTCGCCTTTCTTCACGATCACCTCCACGAGCATCTCGTTCTCGGTCACCGGCGTGATCGTGCGCGTGGCTGTAACGCCTCCACCGCCTTGGGTGGGCGCGATGCCGCTGGCATTGTCCACCACCGCCATCACCGTGGATCCAGCGGGAGCTGCGGCACCAACCGATGCCAGGTCCGAACTGGTCGGCTCTTCCGTGGTGACGGTCTCCGCTACTTGTTGCACGTCACTTTCGGGTCCCATGTTGATCGTGCTCGTCGGCAGATCATAGGTCTTGCGATCGTTCTCCTCGATGTACGAGAAGCGGCCTTGGATGGCCTGGTTCCCGCTCACGGTGGCATCGGCGCTCAACGTGTAGCTCACTTTGAAGCTGGGAGTGCTGGGCAGGGCCATCCAGATGAACTTGGCCTTCTGGTCGGCGAAGGTGAACGACGCGCCTTTGGTCTCGATCGCCGTGGCCGTCATGCCCGGTGGCAGGTCCAATTGAAGCTTCGCGAAACCGCTGAGGGTTCCTTTCTCCACCGTGACCGTAACGCGCACCTCGGTGCCCGGCTGCATGGTGGTGGGGATATTCTGGGTGATGCTGAGGTCGGCGAGGAGGAAAGGATCGATGAGCAGCAGCCCAAGGAAGTTGATCAACAGGATCAGTTGGTTCATGATTCGGTATCGCTAGGGTAACGCTTCCCCCCTCGCTGCCAAAAGTATCCCGGCACCCAGGAGGCGGATCGACCGCGAACTTAGCGATACGAACAGGAACTTGTTGACTGGAACGCCGTTCGTGAACAACAACTTCGGCTTTGCCGCACAGGCAACAGACGACGGATCCCCGCAGGACCGGCCCAATGAGGGGCTGAGAACGACGCGTGCCGTGTAAGGCGACGGTCTTCCCGCAGCCCGGACCATGGAGCGGATCGAGCTTAGAAGTTCGGCTTCAGCATGTACTTGCTGTAGAAGCTGTTGATCGCGGCCACCGCTTCTTCCGGTTTGTCCACCACGCTGATCAGGTCCATGTCCGTGGGATTGATGTAGGCATACTCGGTGCCCATGGTGGTGCGCACCCAATCGAGCAGGCCCTGCCAGTACTTCTTGCCCACGAGGATGATGGGGAAGCGGCCGATCTTCTGGGTCTGGATCAGGGTCAACGCCTCGAAGAGCTCATCCAAGGTGCCGAAGCCTCCGGGCAGTACGATGAAGCCCTGGCTGTATTTGATGAACATCACCTTGCGCACGAAGAAGTAGTCGAAGTTGATGCTCTTCTCCTTGTCGATGTAAGGGTTGGGCTGCTGTTCGAAGGGGAGTTCGATGTTGAGGCCCACGCTGGTGCCGCCGCCGCGCTGGGCGCCTTTGTTGGCCGCTTCCATGATACCCGGACCACCACCGGTGATGACCCCGTAACCGTTGCCGGTGAGCTGGAAGGCGATCTCCTCGGCCAGGACGTACTCGGGTGCCTCGGGCTTGGTACGTGCACTGCCGAAGATGCTCACGCAGGGGCGGATCCGTTGCATGGCTTCGAAGCCCTCGACGAATTCGCTCATGATCTTGAAGATGGCCCAACTGTCGTTGGCCTTCACTTCACTCCATCCCTTGCGTTTGAACGCTTTCTTGATGCGGCGTTCGCTCTCCTGGTCAAGGTCCATCCGTTTGGCCATGGTACTGCTGTTTTGGTCGCAGGAAGTCGGGCTCCTGCGCTAATTGAGTTCTGCTTTGAGATAGGGGAAGGTGTGTCCGCGTCCCATCAACACCACTTCTTCGGGCGTGCCACGGGCCACCACCATGCCACCACCCGCACCACCTTCTGGGCCCATGTCGATCACATGATCGGCCACTTTGATGATGTCCATGTTGTGCTCGATCACCAGCACGGTGTTGCCGTGGTCCACCAGCCGGTCCAGCACGTTGATGAGTTGCTGTACATCCTCGAAGTGCAAGCCGGTGGTCGGCTCATCGAGGATGTAGAAGGTGCTGCCGGTGTCGCGCTTGCTGAGTTCGGTGGCCAGCTTGATCCGTTGTGCTTCGCCACCGCTCAACGTGGTGCTGCTCTGCCCTAAGGTCACATAACCGAGGCCCACATCGAGCAACGTCTTCAGTTTGATGGCGATGAAGGGGATCTCGGAGAAGTGCTGCATGGCTTCCTCCACGGGCATGGCGAGCACATCGGCGATGCTCTTGCCCTTGTAGCGCACCTCTAGCGTTTCGCGGTCGAAGCGTTTGCCGCGGCAGGTCTCGCACGGCACGCTCACATCGGGCAGGAAGTTCATTTCGATCACGCGCACTCCGGCCCCCTTGCAGGTCTCGCAGCGGCCGCCTGCGGTGTTGAAGCTGAACCGCCCGGCCTTGTACCCGCGGATCTTCGCACTGGGCAGGTTGGCGTAGAGTTCGCGGATGTGGTCGAACAGTCCGGTGTAGGTGGCAGGGTTGCTGCGCGGTGTGCGCCCGATGGGGCTTTGGTCCACTTCTATCACCTTGTCGATGTGCTGCAGGCCTTCCACTTTCGTGTAGGGCAGCGGGTGTGCATCGCTGCGGTAGAAGTGCTTGCTCAGGATGGGGTAGAGCGTATCCCCGATCAGGGTGCTCTTTCCGCTGCCGCTCACACCGGTCACGCAGATGAACTTGCCCAGCGGGAAGTCCACATCCACTTGCTTCAGGTTGTTGCCCGATGCGCCGCGCAGGATCAGGCGTTCGCCGTTGCCCGCCCGCCGTTGCTTGGGCACGGCGATGCTGATCTCGTTGCGCAGGTACTTCGCCGTGGTGCTTTCCCCGGCGGCCAATTCCTTGGGGTGTCCTTGTGCCACGATGCGCCCGCCGTGCACACCGGCTCCGGGGCCGATGTCGATCAGGTGGTCGGCGCTCATCATCATCTCCTTGTCGTGCTCCACCACCAACACGCTGTTGCCGCCATCGCGCAAGCTGCGCAAACTGGCGATCAACCGCTGGTCGTCGCGTTGGTGCAGGCCGATGCTCGGTTCGTCCAGGATGTAGAGCACACCGGTGAGCTGGCTGCCGATCTGCGTGGCCAGCCGGATGCGTTGGGCTTCACCACCGCTCAAGGTGCGCGCGCTGCGGTCCAGGGCCAGGTACTCCAAGCCCACGTCCAGCAGGAATCCGCTGCGTGCGGTGATCTCCTTCACGGCTTCGCGCGCGATCATCGCTTTCTTCTCATCGAGCCGCTCTTCCAGCCCACCCATGAAGCCGTGCAGGTCGGCGATGCTCATGGTGGCCAGCTCGTGGATGTTCTTCCCATCGAGGCGGAAGAAGAGGGCGGTCTTCTTCAATCGGCTGCCGTTGCATTCCGGACAGGTGACCATGTGCGTGAAGCTCGCGGCCCATTTCTGCGCGGTCTTCGGTCCTTCCTCGGCTTGCGCCAGGATGAAGGGGATGATCCCTTCGAACTGCACGTTGCGATCGCTAAGGCCGATGCTGCTCGATACCTTCAGCGGTTCGTCCATGCCGTTGAGCAGGGCCATGAGCACCGATTCCTCGATCTCTTCGAGCGGGGTGTTGAGGTCGTGACCGTGGGTTTGCAGCACGGCTTCGATCTGCTTGAAGACCCAAGAATTCTTATAGGCCCCCAACGGTACGATGGCGCCGCGTTTCACGCTCTTGCTGCGGTCGGGGATGATCTTGTCCAAGGCCACCTCGGTAACCTGGCCCAGACCACTGCAGCGCGGACAGGCACCATAAGGCGAGTTGAAGCTGAAGAGGTTCGGTTCGGGTTCCTCGTAGGCGATGCCGCTGGTGGGGCACATCAGGTTCCGGCTGAGGTAGCGGTGCTTCTCCGTCTTCGCATCCACCACCATCAGGTTGCCCTTGCCGTACTTCACCGCGGTGGCGCAGGTCTCGGTCAGGCGCTTGCGATCGGTCTCCTTCACCTTCAAGCGATCGATCACGAGTTCGATGTCGTGCACCTTGTAGCGGTCCAGGCGGGGACGCGAGGTGAGGTCGATCACCTGACCGTCGACACGGGCGCGGAGGAAGCCCTGGCGGAGGAACTGTTCGAAGAGCTCGCGGTAATGGCCCTTGCGGCCGCGGATGATCGGTGCCAGCACCAGCACGTCCTTACCATCGTACGCGTCGATGATCAGGTCCACGATCTGCTTCTCGCTGTACCGCACCATGGGTTCGCCGGTGACATAGCTGTACGCATCGGCCACGCGGGCGTAGAGCAGGCGCAGCAGGTCGTAGATCTCGGTGATGGTGCCCACGGTGCTCCGTGGGTTACGGCTGATGGTCTTTTGTTCGATGGCGATCACGGGGCTGAGGCCGGTGATCAGGTCCACATCGGGGCGTTCTATGCCACCGAGGAACTGGCGGGCATAGGCGTTGAAGGTTTCGATGTAGCGCCGCTGCCCTTCGGCATGGATGGTATCGAAGGCGAGGGAGCTCTTGCCGCTACCGCTGAGCCCGGTGATCACCACCAGCTTGTCGCGGGGGATGCGCACATCGATGTTCTTCAGGTTGTGTACACGCGCACCCAGGACCTCGATGTGGTCCTCGTCCAGCAGCGGTGTGGTGTCGGGGGCGGCTTTCGCGGCG
>JAEUTC010000053.1 GCA_016787985.1 Flavobacteriales bacterium
GCCGCTGGGGATGTAGTACTTGGCCACGGTCACCTTCAGCTTGCTGTTGTAATAGAGGTCGCGCGTTTGCTGCACAAGGCCTTTGCCATAGGTGCGCTCACCCACCACTACCGCGCGGTCCAGGTCCTGCAGGGCACCGGATACGATCTCGCTGGCGCTGGCGCTTTGTGCATCCACCAACACCACCAACGGAATGCTCGCGTCCATGGGCTCGCTCAGGGTCTTGTAGGTCTTGTCCCACTCGGGGATCTTGCCGCGGGTCTCCACCACCAGCTCGTTCTTGGGCACGAAGAGGTTCACGATGTTCACCGCTTCGCGCAGCAGACCACCACCGTTGCCGCGCAGGTCCAACACCATCTTGGTGGCTCCTTGCTCCTTCAGCTCCTTCAACGCCGTACGCACCTCCTGGCCGGCTGTCTGCGTGAAGCTGTTCAACTTGATGTAGCCCACTTTGTTCGTCGGATCGATCATGCCTTTGTAGGGCACATCGGGGATCTTGATCTCCTCGCGCGTGAGCGAATGGGTCACCGGCTCCATGCCCTGGCGCTGGGTGATCACCTTCACCACACTGCCCGCCTGGCCTTTGAGCAGTTTGCTCACCTCATCGGTCTCCATGCCGGCGATCTTGCGACCATCCACCTCGAGTATCTCGTCACCTGCCCAGATGCCCGCCTTCATGGCCGGGTAGCCTTCGTACGGGTCGCTCACATAAACACGATCGTTGGAACGCTTGATCAACGCCCCGATGCCCCCGTACTGCCCGGTGGTCATGAAGCGATAGTCCTCCATATCGCTTTCCGGGATGTACTGGGTGTACGGGTCGAGCGAGTTCAACATCGCGTCGATGCCGGTCTTCATCAGCTTGCCGGGCTGGGTATCATCCACGTAGTAGATGTTCAACTCCTTGTACAGCTCGGTGAAGATCTCCAGGTTCTTGCTGATCTCGAAGTAGCTGTCCGCCGCGGATATCGTGAAGGCACCACCGCTCACGATGGCCGTGCCCATGAGCCAGAGCTTCCACTTGGGCATGCGTGCGTTGTTCTGCTTATCCATGTTTCTTCGGTGCTTGTGGAACGGGGTCGTGACCATGACCGCCCCAGGGATGACAAGATAGGATGCGTTTGAGGGTGAGGTAGCCACCGCGGAACGCCCCGTGGACGCGGAGCGCCTCCAGGCCATATTCCGAACAGCTCGGCGTGTAGCGGCAGGCACCGGGCAACAGCGGGGAGAGGGCGAACCTGTAGAGGTGCACCAGCCCGATCAGCGGTAGCGCGAGGATCCTAGCCATGCTTTTCCATCCAACGGTCCAACGAGCGGGTTATTTTCACCTGGGTCTCGGCCAGCGTCAACGGCTCCTTGCCTTGGTAGATGAAGAGCCATGCACATTGCTTGCCAGCTTGCTTCAGCCGATCCTGGTAACGGGCCTTGTTGAGGCGGTAAGCTTCGCGCATCAGCCGGCGCATGCGATTGCGGTGCACGGCTAATTTCATGTAGCGCTTCGGTATGGCGAAGGCCACTTGGGCGGAGGCGGGTGTCGGCAGTTCCATGATCCTACCCACGAGCTTCAGCGGCGCCTCGTGGATCGAACGCCCTTGGGTGACGACCTCTTGGATGCGAAGACGGCCTGTAAGGCGCTCGTGCTTGCGGAAGGTAGGCCGCTCCATGGGTCAAGGGCGGGTGAAAGGAGACGAACGGTTGGCCAGGTGACAGCAGGTCACTTCTTCTTGGCCTCGCGCTTGATGAAAAGCTCCATGGCACCGGTCATGCTCGGCGCTTCGGGCAGTGGCGCCTCCAGGTCGAGGCGATAGCCGTTGTCGCGCACCGCCTTGGCCGTGGTGGGACCGAAGGCAGCGATGAACACACCGTTCTGCTTGAACTTCGGGAAGTTCTTCTTCAGACTCTCGATGCCACCGGGGCTGAAGAACACGAGCATGTCGTACTTCAGGTCCTTGATGTCGCTGAGGTCGCTGGCCACCGTGCGGTAGAACACGGCGTTGGTGTAGCTCACGTTGGCTTTGTCCAACAACGCCGGTATCTCGCCTTTCTGGATGTCGCTGCAAGGCACCAGGAACTTCTCGCTCTTGTGCTTCTTGATCACATCCATCAGATCGCCGAAGGTCTGCTTGCCGATGAACACCTTGCGCTTGCGGTACACGATGTACTTCTGCACGTAATAGGCCACGCTCTCGCTCACGCAGAAATACTTCATCGTTTCCGGCACCGTGATGCGCAGCTCCTTGCACATGCGGAAGAAGTGATCCACCGAGTTGCGGCTGGTGAGCACGATGGCCGAATGATCGAGGATGTTGATGCGCTCCTGCCGGAAATCCTGCGCGGGAACGGCCTCGACCTTGATGAAGGGCCGGAAATCGATCTTCAAGCTGTACTTCTTGGCCAGCTCGTGGTAGGGCGACTTCTCGTCCGTGGGCGCCGGCTGCGAAACGAGGATGGTCTTGATCTTCAAGGCCGATCGGCTTAGGAGTTGGACAGCAGGGAGGAGGTGTTGCGCCAATGGTCGATGACCAGAAGGACCGGTATCAATTCGGCGGCGCAAAAGTAAAGAATAATGTACCGGAGCGGCACGCCCTCCCCCAAGCCGATCCAGACCCCCCTGAGCCAGCGGTAAAGCAGCAGGAGACCCAGCACCAGCCCGCCGCCAGCGGCCGCCCACGACCGCCAAGTGGGCTGGTAGGCGATGAAGACCACCAACGGAAGCACGAGGAGGCCCGCCAGGATGAAGAGCAGGAATCCCGTGTACACGTACTCCTGCATGCCGTGATCGATCCGTAGCAGGTTGCCCAGGACACGCAACAGCACGTAATGCCCCAGCACCACGGTCACCATCACACCCGCCAAGGCAGGGAACGATGACCCCGCCCGTTGCAACTCCATCACCTGCCAACCGAACAGCGCGAGCAACGTGGTTCCGATAGCCAGCAGGCCCAGAAAAGCGCGGTCCTGCAGGTCCATCTCCTCTCGCAAGGCCTGTTTGCCCAACCGCATGCTGAACATGGATCGCCCCAACAGGCGCCATTTCCGGGGCGAACCCAATTGGATCAGGGCCATCAATAGGACCACCGACAGCAGAACAACCGTGACCCACTCCGCGTTCAACGGGTCGGCGGCTCGCAGGGCGTCGGCAGCAGGCAGGGTGGGCTTTCCCATCAACGCGCGAAAGTACTCCCCGGCTCTTCCCGCGCCCTCCGCCTACTTGCTACTTTTGCACCGCCTTAAGAGGGCTTGTCCCCTCACCGCCATCCAACCCCGACATGCCGCCGGAACACCGGCAATACCATGAGTACCACTTCTGCACCCGCCGCCAAGAATACCGCCGGACGGCGCGACGCCACCGACCTGTTCCAAAGCCACGACCATTACCTGGTGGATGAGCTGTTGACCGAAGAGCAACGATTGATCCGCGACACGGCTCGGCAGCACGTGAGCAAACACCTGAAGCCGATCATCGAGGAGCGCTTCGAGAACGCCACCTTCAGCAAGGACATCATCCCCGGCCTCGCCGAGATCGGGGCGTTCGGACCCTTCCTCCCCGAGGAGTATGGCGGACCTGGCCTGGACCAGATCAGCTACGGCCTGATCATGCAGGAGATCGAGCGCTGCGACAGTGGCCTACGCAGCCTCTGCAGCGTGCAAGGCTCCCTGGCCATGTATCCCATTTGGAAGTACGGAAGCGAGGAGCAGAAGAAGAAATGGCTGCCCGACATGGTGCAGGGGAAGAAGATCGGCTGCTTCGGCCTCACCGAGCCCGATCATGGCAGCAATCCTGGCGGCATGGTCACCACCTTCAAGGATATGGGCGACCATTACCTGCTGAACGGGGCCAAGATGTGGATCAGCAATTCACCCTTCGCGGATCTGGCGGTGGTGTGGGCCAAGGCGGAGAATACTGAAGGCCGCATCCATGGCCTGATCGTAGAACGCGGTATGGAGGGTTTTTCCACCCCCACCACACACGGCAAGCTCTCCCTGCGCGCCAGCCCTACCGGCGAACTCGTGTTCGATAACGTGAAGGTGCCGAAAGGGAACCTGCTGCCCAACAAGAGCGGCTTGGGCGCACCGCTCGGCTGCTTGGATAGCGCGCGGTATGGCATCGCTTGGGGCACGCTCGGTGTGGCCATGGAGTGCTACGATACGGCCCTCCGTTACAGCAAGGAGCGCATCCAGTTCGGCAAGCCCATCGGTGGTTTCCAACTGACCCAGAAGAAACTGGCCGAGATGATCACCGAGATCACCAAAGCCCAGTTGCTCACCTGGCGCCTCGGCGTATTGCGCAACGAAGGCCGCGCCAGCACCGCACAGATCAGCATGGCCAAGCGTAACAACGTGCACCTCGCGTTGACCGTTGCGCGGGAGGCACGCCAGATCCTTGGCGGCATGGGCATCACCAACGAGTACCCCATCATGCGCCACATGATGAACCTCGAAAGTGTGGTGACCTACGAAGGCACGCACGACATCCACCTGCTGATCACCGGTGCGGAAGTGACCGGATTGGCGGCGTTCAAGTAGGGGCGTCCACCGGCGGCTGTTCGCAGATAGGTGACCGGTCGTCGATGCATCCCGTCAGAGCTGGTCTAGCTTCGATGGATGCAACGGTTCACCTTAATCCTGACCGGCCTGCTCGCAAGCCTGTGGTCGAGCGCGCAAAGCCCATTGACCACCTATTACATCGTTCCGCCCACCAGCGGCTGCAATGGTGTGTGGGCCTTCGGGCCGTATTCCACCATGTGGGCGGCCTGCGGCTCAGCACCCTATCAATGGCTCTTCAACCCTGTGGGCTGTGTTGAACCGCAAGGGGTGAACGTGCCGCTGACCGTGGTGAACGACACCATCGTGATGGATCTCTGTGCGCAACCTTGCAGCTTTGAATTGTACAGCGATGATGTAGGCCTGTGCTTCGTGGAACTGTGCGGCCTTCCTGTGGATCCGACAAGTATCCTGCAGCCCACGCAACCCTATTCCACGTTCTCCCCCAACCCGGTTCCCAGTTCGGCACCGTTCCTAAGGTTGAAGTCACCCGCTTCTGGTTCGATGCGTTACTCGCTCTTCGACATGGCCGGCAGGAACCTTCGTGACGAGGCGTTGCATGACGGTGCTTCGCACATCGACCTTCAAGGAATTCCACCCGGAGAATACCTGCTTCTCCTGCGGGATGGAAAAGGGGACCTGATCGCCCATCGCTTCACTGTCCATTAGTGCAACCGTTCGCATTCATCACGCGGGTCCGGTGCTTCTGAGCTGAGCGCTCAACCACGCTCGCGCCTCCTCCTCCGCCTCGAAGACCCGCGCCTCGAACGCTTGGGCGTAATACCGGAAGTAGAACTTGGTGGCGGCATTGAGCGCAGCGGTAGGCGCCACCACGGCCAAGGCGATGATGCGGCGCTCCTCACTATCCAGGCGGAAATGATCCTCGTTCATCGCCGGTGGGTGGACAGGCAGTTCAGCGGGAAGGATGATGAGCACGGTATGGGGCGCTCCACGTGTGAGTTTCCACCGCGCTTTGCGGTTCTGTTCAACAGCACCTGGTACGAAACGCGCCTCGGCCTTGTAGCGCTGCTCAACGCTCTTCTCCGCTACCAGCACGATGGTGGCGGTGGGGGTCTCGATGTGCTGCCCGGTCGTGCTCATCGGGCAATACCATAGCGGACGACTGTTGTCGTTGTGCTGAACATGGTGGTGGGCCGGACCGGGGCTTTCACCGGTCAGCATCGCTAATACGAAGCACAACGAAACGGTTGCCTGAAGGCAACCTTTTCAGGTGTTGATGGACCGCGCGCGAATGACGGATCCATCGACCGACCCAGGATCAAGCCTCTTCCTTGATCACCTCCACGAGCTGGTTCTTCAGCCACGTGCGGGCCTCTTCCTCATCGTCGAACACACGGGTGCGGAAGACGGTGGGGAAGTACGAGAAGAAGAGCTTGGTGACCATCTCGGACATGTTGTCCTTCACCACCACCGCCAGGGCGCGCAACGTGTCCTGATCGCGCTCGGCGGCGAAGTGGTCCACACCGGTCACGCCCACGTCGAAGTCCATGTCGCGGGGGATGATGGAGAGCATGACGCATGGCATGCCCTCTGCGAGCTCGAAGCGCGCCCGCTTGTTCTCGGCGAAACCCGCCAGATCGATGCGCTCGCCCAACCGATACCGCTGCTCGATGAAACCGGGGCTCGCCAAAGTGATGGTGGCGATGCGGGTCTCGATGCTGCGCGGTTCGAAGCTCATGGCCCCCGAAAGGTACAACGGCTCATTGGAGTTCCACCCTCCGCCCATCAACATCGCCGCATGGAATACCCCCCGTTCCGACCACCTCCGCCGCCCAGGTGGTCCGATAGCTTTGAGCCGACCGACCTGTTCCTTGTGAACCCATTCCATCCCGGGTGCGTAGAACACCCTTCGCGATAGCGTAGCGATGCTTTTCAACTCGATCGATTTCGCGGTATTCCTACCGATCGTCTTCGTGCTCTACTGGGCGCTGCGTCAGCGCCTGATGCTGCAGAA